>JAEZDJ010000050.1 GCA_023429565.1 Actinomycetes bacterium | reverse complement strand
ACGCGCGGCAGCCTTGAGACGGGCGGCCGCGCTTCTGATATGTTTGAGAACAGAGGGAAGAGCTGTCTGCATCGTCACCCTATCCGTGCGTTACTGCAGCCATTTGGCGGCAAGTTCGTCATACTTGCCATTCTCACGCACGGCCTTGAGAGCCGTGTTGAGCGCCTTGGTGAGTTCCGGATTGTCCTGACTCACGGCGATGGCATACTGCTCGCCCGTCGGGACCTCCTTGATGACCTGGCAATCGGTGTAGGCGGTCTTCACATAGTAGTTGGCCACGGGTCCGTCCACGGCAATGGCGTCGATCTGGCCAGATTGCAGCGCGGCGAACACGGCGGTCATCTCGTCGAAGCCCACCATCTCGACATCCTTGATGTTTTCAGCGGCCCACTCGTAGCCGGTGGTGCCGGTTTGACCGCCCACCTTTTTACCCTCGAGCTGGGCGACGTCGGTGATACCGGAATCCTTGAGCACCGTGATGCTCTGATTCACATCGCAGACAGGATCGGTGAAGTCAACCGATTCCAGGCGCTCATCGGTGATCGTGATGCCGGACACGCCCACGTCAGCCTTTCCGCCGGTCTGGATAAGCGGAATGATGGTGTCGAACTTCGTGGATGGCAGATAGTTGATGTCGAGATCCAACTCCTGCGCGAGCAGACCCATGAGATCCACTTCGAATCCCTCGGGCTTGTCGCCATTGAGGTTTTCAAACGGCGGGAAGTCGAGCGATGCCGCAACGGTCAGTTTGCCATCGTTCACCAGCGTGTATCCGGTGTCCGAGCCAGTGTCTCCCCCGGTGTTCGTTTGGCCGCCGCTCGATGAGCAGCCGAACAGCGCAAGAGACGCGACAAGCACGCCAGCGACGGCGAGCACACTCCATTTTCTGAGGTTCATCGGTTGTCCCCTTCCTGTGAGCACGGTTCGCCTCTGCGAATCCGACGTGACACAATCGTTTCACTATAAAGCGCTTCAACGGTATTATCAAACATTTATCTGGATCGAAGCGGTCATTTCGAGCAACGGATAGGCGACAAACGGTACATTTCGACCGGCGTACGGTTGATTTATCGCGGGTCATGCGAGGAGCAGCGAGGCCGAAAAGAGGCGCAGCAGCCCCGATGTCCTGCCCTGCAGGATCCCTCCACAACAATGCGGCACAGGCGGCGCATGATCTGACTTAATTGGGAGAAAGGATCCCCTAGGGGTGGCTGTTCGAAAAGGAAGGAGGCATTCGCTATTCGTGAACAGGCAGTTTGCACCGATGCAGCAGAGTGGCCGTCAGAAAGCCGCCCTCTCTCCCCGATCTCTGGCAATCCGGTCCAGGACAGGCAACCCAGACAGGCCGTGCCCACACAGGCCCAATCCATGCGACCACGGCCGTCCGACAGGTCGATTTTGCGTCTCTGCGGCGACTCCGTCGATCAACGGCTTCGCGTCAAGTCAACGTTTCACTAACGGAGGGGGATGCGGTATCCCAGAAAGGGGATGCCGCCGAAACGGCCGTGATAATCCGAACCGGCGGTGAGCTTCAGGCCGTAACGTTCCGCCACGCGGGCACAACGCACATGGTCGACGGGCGAATGGTCGGGATGATGCTGCTCGATGCCGAGCAGTCCGCAGGCGACGAGCTCAGGAAGGATGTCATAGCTGTCCAGCTGTCCCGGATGGGCTAGGACGGCCGTGCCGCCGTCTTCGACGATGGCACGCACCGCGTCACGCGCATCAACGTAAGCGATGTCGCGGTCGCAGATGCCGCCATCCTTGAACACGCTGCGGTACAGGGTGCGGTACCGAGGGCTCGCATACGGCTCATCGGTGAGGGCATCCATGAGATGCTGCTTGTACAGGCAGGTGGAAGCATGGCCGAGCCTCAGGGCATGCTCGACGTCGACGCCGTATCCTGCCGCAACCAACTGGTCGAGCTGCCAGAGCGAGTTTGCGTTGCGACGCTCCAGCACCGGCCCGCATAACGCAGCGACTGCCGGCGAATGCTCCTTCAGGCCATACCCGAGCACATGCACCTTGCGGTTGCGCTTCATGTCCCATGCGCTCACCTCAATGCCCCCGACCACCTGCACGTCAAAGCTTTCGCCGAGCCCAATCGCCTCGTCAAGACCCTGCGTCGTATCGTGGTTTGTGAACGCAATGCGCTCGATGCCGCGCTCGCGCGCCTGTCCAAGCAGCTCTTCGAAGGTGTCCGATCCATCTGACACCGTGGTGTGAACATGGAGATCGGCTCTCATGCCATCATTCCCTCCTGCATGTTGAACTCATGGTCGCAAAGACCCTCCATGAACGCAAGGTCATGGAAGATGCCGAGCATGGTGGTGCCCTCGTTTTTCAGTTGCTCGATAAGGGCACGCACTTTCAGCTTCGACGCCTCGTCGAGAGAGGCCGTGGGTTCGTCAAGCAGCAAGAGGCGCGGACGCTTGATCATGGCGGTCGCAATGTTGAGCCGGAGCTTCTCGCCGCCCGAAAACGTCCGAGGATACAGCTCCCATAGCTCCTCATTCAGGTCGAAGTGGCGCAGCATGGCCTCCGTCTCGTCTTCGGCCTGTTCGCGGCTGCCGCCATAGGCCTCCATCGCGCTGGCCAGCACGATGTCGTAAGCCGTCTGACGAGGGAGGGCGTTCAGGAACTGAGACACATAGCCCAACTCGTATGCGCGCAGATAGAGCATCTGACGCTGGGTGGCCTGAGCAAGGTCCAGCATGCCAAAGTGGGCGGAATCATAGAGGATGCGTCCCCGCTCGGGCAGGTTGGTCCTCCAAATGCAGCGCAAAATGGTCGATTTGCCCGACCCGCTCCGACCGGTGATGCCCACGAACGCGCCTGGATCAATCCGCAGGTCGATGTCTTGGCAACCCTGGATGCGCCGGTGCACGCGATGGAGCGTGAATGATTTCGACAAGCCGTCCAGCTGCAAAAGAGGGGTCATGTCACATCGCCTCGCCCAACGCGAGGCGGGCGACCTTTCCGTCGCCCATCCGCTCTCCCGCTCCCTGCCCACACTCGACCAAGGAAGCGAGAACTTCCATCTCGACAGGCGATGTGGGCGAAGGGAACCGCCGCAGCGCCGCCTGGGACGCGATGTCATCTTCGCGGCCGTAGCCGCTGGGCTGATCGGGGTAATGGGAGCGAAACACGGAGCGGCCGCCCACGAAAGCACGGGTGACAACCGGCATGGTCTGCCCCTCCCCGCCACAGGCGATCTCCCGCACAAGCAACAGGTCGGCGCGCTTCCCCACCGCGATGGACCCCACCTCGTCGGCAATGCCCGCAGCCTTCGCCGGGTTGATGGTGACAAGCGAGAACGCACGCGCAATGCCAATGTCGCAGATGCGGTGCAGCGTGAACACCGCATCGAGCAGCGCAGCGGGATAATAGTCACTACACAGGACGTCGATCGCTCCGTCAACCACCGCCTCACGAGCGGAGAGATTGCCGGAATGGCTGTGCCCCAGCAGAACGTTCGGTGCTCCGGCAATGGTGTGCATTCCGCGCCCGCGTGCAGCGCGGGCGATGTCCAACGTGATGGGAAACTCGGAGATGGTTGCCTCGAGACCATCCATGAAGGCCAGCTTTTCCTCGCTGTCGTCATCATGGGAAGCGATGGACATGCCGCGTTCGCGGGCGATGCCCGCCAAGCAGGATATCTGCGCGTACGTTATCTTCTCGCTCTGCTGCTGCATTTTTATGATGTCGCGGATCTCGTCATCGTCGAGGTCCCGGTAGCCTTTGAGCATGTCGCTGAACACCAGCAGATCACGGTACTGTCCCCGCCCCGGAGTATGATCCATGAAGGAGACGAGGTCCACCTTGCCCGAACGCAGATAAGCCTCTATGTCGTCATACAGATCTACGGAATCAAGTTCCACACGCAAATGAAGGCGGTGCCGGATGAGATGGTCGCGCTCCTCGACCACGCGCATGCCGGCCACATGGTCGATAAGGGCGCTCACGTTGCCGAAGTCACGAATGGGCTTATGGTCGAAGATGTGTGCGCCGTAAACGGACAGCGAGTGATAGATGGTGGTGATGCCATGCGACACGAGCTCGCGGTCGGCTTTGTACAGCGAGGTGGCAAGGTTCATGACGACGCTCGGCCGGGGAGAGGCGACATTTTCCACATAATCCGAATGGATGTCGATGAGACCCGGCACGACATAGGCCCCGCGCGCGTCCACGACCGGCAGCATGCCCACCGTGCCGTCGGGCTGAATGTCGCAATCGTCATCGATTCTCGTGGGCTTGACGGCGGTGATGCGGCCATCGATGACAACGACGTCATGGGCGGGCAGCACCCGATCGGCACAGACCACCAGACCGCCGCGTATCAGATAAGAGTTGGTATCCATGGTCAACCTCGCTCCTTATAGCAGGGAATACACCAATTGTTGGGTATAGGCATGCTGGGGGTCTTCCAGCACCTGATCCGTGAGGCCGCTCTCGACTATGCAGCCATCCAACATGACCAGCGTGCGATCGGCCAGCATGCGGATGACGCCCAGATCGTGGCTGACCACCACCATGCTCACGTTCGAGTCACGCCGGATCTGCTGAATGAGATCAAGGACGCTGGCCTGAACGGACAAGTCGAGTCCCGTGGTCACCTCGTCGAGCAGGAGGATGGGTGGATTGTTCGACAAGGCCTTGGCTATCTGCACGCGTTGCTGCATGCCTCCCGAGAACAGGCGGGGGGCATCCGTGGCCCGAGACAACGGTATGCTCACCCGCTCAAGCAGCTCCCCGCCACGCCGACGCATGGCATCCACGTTGCGGTCCCCCGCGGCAATCATCTGTTCGGCGATGTTTGACATGGAGGAGAAATCCATGCGCAAGCCCAGATAGGGGTTTTGGTAAACCATGCCGAACACCGTGTTGCGAACGGTCCGCCTGTGCTGCGGCGACAGGCGGAGAAGGTTCGCCTCACCACCGTCATACGATCGCGCACGAACGTCTCCCGCCGTCGCCTCTTCGTCAAAATACATGCACTTCATCAGGCTTGACTTGCCGCTTCCCGACTCACCGACAATGCCGACGATCTCTCCGGGGAACACGTCCAGGCTCACGTCGCGCACAGCGTGAACCGTGCCGCAGCGTGGACAGACATTGCGCTCAAGGATGGCATGAGGCTTCTGACAGAAGGGGCATCCGGTGCCAAAGCGCAGCGACAGGTGACGCACCGACAGGCGCGGCCGTTCATCGTCATCGAAGCGATTGCCTGCATCATTGACTTCATGGATGCCGGCCCGAGAGCCTTTGCTGGAAGAACCTGCCTGATGACTGCCAGTAGCGGTTCCGGGACGACGGTGGTCGACGCCTGTCAGAGGGCCCTGTAGAAGCGTTGAAATGGCTTGCGCTCCGCTCGTTTCATCACGCATGGGACTCCTCCTTCCCCCATGTTTCACGTGAAACATTTGTTCCCTTCTGGGCGACATTCCGACATTCCGCCAATCCGTCCGCGCGGTCTGCGGTCTGCTCTGCGGCGTCCTTGCGCCCTTCGGCGACACGAGATGACCCGGCAGCTGAGTCCTCGGACGCGACGGCACCATCCTCACCCTCATCGGCAGGGGCCTCGAACAGTGCGGCGGCATCCGGCGACCTCCCCGTAGAGCCTGCAGGAAGCTCTGCGGCGTCCACCCCTTGGCGCTGGGCAGTGCGGCGCGCCGTGCAGAAGGCGGTGTCGTTGCACTGGTGATACGTTTCTCCAGTGGCCTCGTCAACCAGCTCATCCAGATAGGCGCCCTCCGCGCCGCACAGGACGCAACGCTTGCCGTCGAAGCGCTCGGGAGAGAACGGGTAGTCTTCGAAATCGAGGGGGACGACGTCCGTGTAGGGCGGCACCGCGTAAATCTTCTTCTCTCGCCCCGCGCCGAAGAGCGTCAGGTGATCGGCCCGATGAAGCTTGGTGTTGTCGAAGCGGGGAATGGGAGACGGCGCCATGACGTAGCGTCCGTTCACCAGCACGGGGTGATCGGCGCCGGTGACCGTCATGCCATACCGCACGATCTGGTCAAACAGTTCCAGCCATGCACCCGTGTAGTCAGCTTCGGCATGGAGGCGCTTCGTCACCGCCTCGCTGGGCTCAAAGTCGCGCAACGGCTCAGGCGTGGGCACCTGCAGCACGAGGATCTGATCGTCGCGAAGCGGCTGCTCGGGAATGCGGTGGCGCGATTGGATGAGCGTCGCCTCAGCCGTGACGTCGGTCACTTCCATCTCCGTGGTGGCAACGACGAGCTTCTTGATGTTGACGGCATTCACGCTGTCGTCAGAACCCTGATCGATCACCTTGAGCACATCACCAGGACCGATGATGGCCAACGTGACCTGAAGGCCGCCCGTTCCCCAGCCTCGTCCGATGGGCATCTCCCGTGAGGCGAACGGAACCTGGTAGCCAGGGATGGACACGCCCTTGATGATGGCGCGACGTATCTCGCGCTTCGACGCCTCGTCGAAGAACGCATAGTTATAGTGCCGCTCCATCGAATTCCTCCTCTGAACCCACAGGGTTCCCATCGTCCGCATGCGCACCACCGTCGGAAGACGGTTCGCATGCAGCCTCCATCCCGCCCTCATCCCGTGCCCGAGACTCTTCTCCAGCCATCTCGACAGAGCCGCGGACGCTTGAAAGCTTCGACTGGAACGTCACATAGTGGGGTAGCTTGAGGTGCGAGATGAAGCCCGTCGCCTCAACCCCGTCAACGTGATACAGCACGAATTCTTCATCCTCGGTCGGAAACCGCGCGTCTCCGTGCTCAAGGCAGTGGTCAAGCACGCTCATGGCGATGGCCTTTGACTCAGCACGTCCAACGACCAGTCCATAGCCAATGTCGAATGCCATGCCCGTGTCGTCAGAATCGGAGGCTTCGACCGGAAACACGCTCTCGACCTCGGTGACGGGAATCGATCCGAGGTAGTATGCGTCATCGGCATCGCCGACCTCGAGGGGATGGTCAATGGCGACGGCCGCCTTGCCTGCACGCAGCTCCCCCACCGTGGGATGGGAGGGCCCGAACCCGCGGATCGCGGCGTATCCCAACGCCTCAACGGCCTGCGTCATTCCCCGTGCAAGCGTCTGGAGGCGAACGGAGCGCGCAGCCGGAAAGGTGAGCGGCGCCATGGTGGCATCCACGGGGTTCCCGTCTTGCGGAATGCAGGAAGCAACCAATCCCTCTGCCCTCAGATAGTCAAGCACGCGGGGGAAGGGGGGCGGAGATTCCGGGAAGCCCTCCGATAGAGGAGCCGAGGGTTCGGGAAAAACATCCGTCGATGATCTCTCTCCTCGTGAGACCGACGCAGCAAAGTCGGCAATTCCCTGCGAATCGACCGCGGGAGCCGAGGGTTCGGGAAAGCCCTTCCCCGCCCCCTCCTTGGAAACACGTGCCGCATCCTCGCCCGTGCCGTCGAAATGCCTGGCAAGGGCCGCACGTTTGGCGGCGAGGTCGCCGGCATCCTCCACCTCAAGGGCAAAATCGAGCAGGCGATGGCTGTAATCGCGCGTGGATCCCAGAACCTGCCCCCCAGGCACGTCCTTGAACGCGGCGGATATGCGACGGCGCACCTGCATGTGACCCATGTCCAGGGGACGCGAAACGAAAGGCCGTTCGAGGGTCGAGCGAAACGCCCGAAGCAGGAACACGGCCTCGTCGGGAGAGCCCTGGGCCTGCTTGAGCGCGAGCGCCGCGAGTCGGGGAGAGAACAGCGACGCCTCCCCCATGACCTGGTCAATCAATTCCGGAAACAATCCTCGGATGGCATCGGTTCCCACCTCCTCCGACGCCATGACACGCTCGAACTCCAGCAGGGCGAGGCTTTCCTCGATGGCCCTGCCGCCGCCGCGGACCGCAACGTAACCCATCTAGCGCTCCCTCCCGTCCACGGCGAGACGCGCACTGCGGGGAATGGCCACCAGGTCACCCTCGGCATCGACGAGGACGATCTCAATTCCGCAGGGATATTCGTCGTCACGGCCGGCGCGGGCGTCAGCCCACGCGATGCGGTCGATGCCAAAACGGTTCACGTCCGCAACGCCGGGACCACGCACCTCGACGACAGGCAAGGGCACGCCGGCCCTTTGCCCCGCCGCTTCGATCCGCTCACATCCCATGAGCACCGTGGCCCCTTTCTCAGGGGACGCAAGCACTCCCCGGGAGGCCTCCAACACGGCGTTACGGACGGTCTGGACATCGGCGCGGGCAGGAACGATGACAAAATCAGCTTCCTGGCACGGCATGCGCACCGCGTGCGTTTCAGAAACGAGAAAACGCTCTGCGGCGTTGGAACCGGCATCCGCCACGCAAAACGACACAGCCTGGTCCACAAACAGGCGCACAAGCGTTTCCAACGGTGCGCCAAACTCCAGAGGCCCGCCATCCCGCGACAGCTCGACCGGAAGCCTCTGCACCGTGCCGGGACGGGCAAAGGCGTCGAGCACGTGACGAAACGCCCGCTGCATGAGATGTAGGGAAGCTCCTTCGACAACGATCATCGCACTACCTCACTTTCCGTTCATCGAACCGTCGGTTGACAGGGACGCGTTGGCTTCTTCTTCCGACGCGCGCTCCCCGGATCCCGCACCCAACGTCGAAAAATCAACCCTGGTCGCAGCCACACGGGCCGCATCGCGGTTGTCCCAGACCCGCAAGCTCTCCCCTGCCCGAGCAAGCGCCGCCTCCCAGTGTCCAGCGCGCCGCGGCCCGTCCGCGCCGGCGAACGCCGCGTCGATCACCGCGAGCTCATAGGCCAAGCATCGGTCGGCGCCCAGCACGAACCCGTATCCCACCGCACCGTCGAACGAGACGCGGCACGAAGTCATGAGGGCCTCGCTCAAATAGAACAGGGTGCCTTGGGCGGTCTCTCGCGCCTGCACCATGACAAGCTGCTCATGCGGCTCATCAAGCACCCTGACGGTCGGGCAGGCTTCTTCGCCATCGCCACGAGCAACCTGCGAGCATTCCTCCTCGATCGCTCGCACGATCTCGTGCGCCAGCCGGGAGTCGCCCTCGACCAGCACGCGCGTCCTCTCGTACCGCTTCAGCAAGACGCTTGCTCCTCTCTTCGCAATCTCCGTCATCCGCCCACGCAGCCAGCTCGCATGCCAGAATCCAGCCTTCAGCGCTGCACGGCAGAACGCTTCCTCAGCCACGTGGCCGCCACTTCAAGAACCACCGCCACCGCAAGGCACAGGTACACGATCAGCCCGACTTCATGAATGTTGTAGTAGAAGCTGCCAGCCAAAAACAGCTGGTAGCCTATGCCGCCCGCACCTGCCACAGCGCCCACGGCAACGGCATTCACGAAGTTGATCTCAAAGCGGATGAACGTCCATGACAGCATTTCGTTCATCTTTTCGGGAACCACGCCACGGAACACCACCTGCCACCACGATGCCCCCGACGCGCGCAGCGCCTCAATCACCCCAAGGTCCACCTCCTCGAAGCTCTCCGAATACGCCTTCACCAAATAGGCGATGCTATGAAACAGCAGGCCCGTCACCGCCGCCTCGGGCCCCAAACCAATCGCCACGGAGAACACGAGCACCCACAGGATGGTCGGCACGGCTCGAAAAACCGACATGATGACCTTGATGACGTTGCTCGCAACGCGGTTCGAAAGGTTGGAAGCCGCCAACAGGCCCAAGACGAACGCGACGACCGCGCCGATGAGCGTGGTCAGCAAGGCCAGCGCCAACGACACGAACAGCCCCTCCACCACATCGGGGAGCGTGAAATGGCCAGCCAGCCCCGGCTGCAACATCATCTGAGCGAAGTCTTCTGCCGCCGAGACCATGGCCACGGAAAAGACGACCTTCCCGTAATCCATGGTGATGAGAGCAAATGCGGTCAATGCCACCAAGACGATCAAAACCAGCCACAGCGCGACGTTGGACGCGTTGGCGACATGCACCTTCAACCGCCCGGAACGGGTGCGGCGGGCACCGGCGGATTTCCCGCCACTCCGAAGCGGTCGTCCGGCAGCCGGGCCTGACGCGTCGCCAAGCCCCGGCGCAGGCAACGAAGCGGCCGTTTTTCCGGTTGTCATATGATTCGCCTCCTCACAGAGTTCGACACGACCTCGCACATGATGACCACCGCAATGATGGACAAGATGACCAGGCCCGCCGTGTCGTACCGGAAGCTTTTGTAATACACGTCGAACACGAAGCCGATGCCCGTGCCCGTCAGGATGCCGATAAGCGTGGCATCGCGGATGTTCGTCTCTATCATGTACAGCACCCAGCTCACCACCGAAGTGACCGTGAGAGGGATCACGGCCTGTGCGACAATGTGGACATAGCTGGCGCCTGTTGCGCGAAGGGCTTCAACGGGGCCTGCGCTCATCTCGTCGACGCTTTCGAGAAAACACCGCGTCAAATAGCCAAAACTTGTCAGAAACAGGGCAAAGAAGCCGGTGAACTCGCTCTGCTTGAACGAGAACAGCAGGATGAAGGCCCACGCAACCACCGGAATGTTCCGGAACAGCGAAGCGATGGCCCGCACGATGAGGGGAACGGGACCGCCCACCCCCACCGAGCGAGAGCCGAGCACCGCACAGATATAAGCCAAGACCGCCGCGGTGCAGCTTGATGCGATCGAGGCGAGAATCGTTGATCCCAAGGCAGGCAGGATGGTGCTGAGCTTTTCGAGGGAAGGGAGGGAGGGAACGAATTGCGTCACCATCCACACCAACCCACCTGGGATATCGAGGAAGGCTTGAATGAAATTGAAGTCGACGAAGGTGCCGGACAATGCACCTAGGGCGACGAACACGACGAAGGCACCCACGATGGACAGCGTCCTGCGACGAAAGAACGACGAGTCAACGCCCCTCACGGCCTTTCTGGCCCCGGTGTCAACCGGCGTCGAACCTCCCGCAAGAAACCCGTCCACGGGAAGAAGGCGAAGCCGCCCCTTGACGCCTCTCATGCCGCATCCTTCTCACGGGGAACGCCCTCAGAAGCTGCGACGGGCAACCCTCCGCCATCATTTCCGTAAATGGCCGCTATCGCCTCCGCGTCCAAATCGGCAGGAAGGCCATCGAACACGATCTTGCCAGCGGCAAGACCGACGACGCGATCCGAAAACTCAAGGGCAAAATCAACTTGGTGCAGATTCACCAGACAGGCAATGCCCAATTCGTCGGCCGCCCAACGAAGATGTTCCATCACCGTGCGGGACGATTTCGGATCCAAGCTGGCGATAGGCTCGTCGGCCAAGATGAGGAGGGGGTCCTGCACAAGCGCGCGGGCGATGCCGACACGTTGCTTCTGTCCCCCAGACAGCTGATCGGTCCGGGTGTAGGCAAAGTCCGACAACCCCACCTGATCGAGGGCGTCGAATGCCCGCTGCTTCTCGTCCTCGGAATACAGCCCCAACGAGCCGGCGAGGACCGACTTGTAGCCCAATCGGCCTTGCAGCACATTCTCTATCGACGTCGCGCGGTACACCAAATTGTAATGCTGGAACACCATGCTGATGCGTCGACGCACGCGACGGAGCTCACGGCCTTTCATGGCCGTGACATCGGCGCCGTCGAAGGCCACTTGTCCCAACGTCGGGTCTATCAGGCGGTTCACGCAACGCAGCAGCGTCGACTTGCCCGCTCCCGACGAGCCGATGACCGCCACGAACTCACCGCGGCGCATCGTCAGAGATGCGTCGTCGAGCGCCTTCGACCAGCCGTCGTAGCTCTTGGTCACGCCGCGCAGGTCGAGCAGCACGTCACCGCACGGCTCGCCCGCGTCCCGCATCTGTCCTTCGCGCGTCAAGCCGCGCCCCCGAGCTTGCGGATCGGCTCATACCACGCATCGTCCACCTCAATGAAGCAGGTCTTGTCAGAATCCTTCTCAAACAGCCCCTTTGCGTTCTTGTCTTCGGGATCGACGAATATCTTCTTGTCGTCAGCGACTTTTTCAGAACAGAAATACTCGACGATCTTGGTGCGGTCATCGTCGCTGATGGCTTCCTCGTTGAAACAGAAGGGGGCGTTCAGCACCGGCGTGATGGCAATGATGGTGAACTGCTTCCCCCTCACCGTGTCAAACGGAGCCTCGGCGTCATCCTTCGCCTTGTAGACCGCACCGACGCTGTTCGCCTCGCCCGACACAAGGTCAAGGTACATGTCAACGTCAACGTCGTCGAACGCCGCGACGTCCGCATCGCCCGACAGCAGATTGACGGCCGAACCGGCGTGAGAGTTGCCAAACAGGACCTCGGAGAAGAACCCACCCGCCTCCAGCAACTTGTCGGAGCTGTCCAGACCAAATTCCTTCACGATGGCCGCCGAAGGCACCTTGAAGCCCGAAGTGGAGGTCGCCGACACAAACGAGAAGGACTTGCCCTTGATGTCCTTGATGGAGTAGCCGCTGCCGTCCTTGTACTGGGAAGCGTTGTCGGTGGCAACGCAGATGCGGCTGTAGTAGCACGCGCCGTCCAGCTTGCCATCCTCGTCGCTGTTCGTGAAGGCCGCTTGGACCTTGTCGTTCTTCTTGTTCGCCTGCACGTAGCCCTCAGCGCCGAGCAGCGCCATCTGGGCCTTGCCCGAAGCGATGGCTTCGATGGCCACGTTGTAGTCGGTGGTGGTCATAAGCTCGGCCTCACGCCCGCATGCCGCCTTGATGGCTGCGCCGATGGCTTCCCGGGAAGACGTCAGGTCAGCTGAGGAGTTGTCGGGCAGCCATACCATGGTGAGGGGGCCATCCGATGCGTCGCCCGTGGTTTCGCTGGGGCTGGCAACCGCTCCCGAACCCGATGCCGCGCATCCCGTCATGCCGCCGAACAGGCCAGCCAACGCGACGGCCGTGCCGCCCACGATGAATTGGCGACGATTGATGAACTTCTGCTCCACGTCCATTCCTTTCGCTCATTCCGCTTTGCGGAAAGTCACTCGCATGTGTGCGCCAGCATGCCGCCGACGTGGGACCTATGCTAAGGAAGGAACGTAAACGTGTTTTCAAGCGCCGGTAAAGAAGCACCCAAATTTGAGCAAAGGATAGGTCAAGCAAAAGAAAGGCAGCGGTAAAAAGCCAGATGGGAAACGTGAAACCGCCTTGAAATCCCGCTTCTGCCCAAAAGGCAAGGCACGGGAAAGCCCGACTGGATCAACAGCTCGCTACCTCTGACCACATTCACTCTGGTCCCACACAAGGGTGAGAATGCTGTGTGCCGGGGCCTGAACAGGGGCGAGGCAGGGGCGTTCAGCCACGGCAAACTGAACCGCGTGGCCACGCCGGTTAAGCACCACGAGCACACGGCGGCCATCGGGGCGCACAAAGCCGCTGCACTCGATGTCATCGGTAAACCGCGACACGAGAAACCGCCGCGAATCGGGCACGACGAAACGCGAAAAATGCCCAAGATAGGAAAACGAGCGATTCACGACAAGCTCCCTCTCTGTCCGATCGTACATGAGGGGAGCCTCGCAGTAATTGCACACATGATTGGGACCACCACGCTCGTCAAGCAGCAGATTCCAGTCTATGAAGCCGGCAGCTCCCGCATTGAGACATCCGATGACGGCATGTGCGTACTGCTCGGCCTTGCGCTCCTGAGTGGACTCAGACATCCGATCATGAGACTTCTCGACGCATCCTTCAGTGAAGAGGAGTTCCTTCTCGGGATAGGACTCCGCCACGGCATGCACCTGCTCGAAATGATCGCCCGCATACCAGTGAAAGGCCACTCCATCGAACGCGTCACGAGCAGAGGGAGCGCCATCCGAAGGCGGCTGGACGTCACTTTTCCGACCGTCGCGAGATCCCACCGAGGCGAACGTCGCCTCAATGCGGTCAAGAAGGCGATCGGTGTTATGGTCCCAGGCGAAGATGCGCAAGCCCGAGAGTCCGGCCTCATCGAAGGCCGGACGCAGGTAGCCAGCTGCGAATCGAGCTTCCTCCTCGGCGCTGAACAGGCAAGAATCCCAACGTTGGGCTGCCATGGGCTCGTTCTGAACGCTCATGCGCCCTATGTGAACCCCCTCGGCCGCATACGCTTTCACGTACCGGACAAGCAGACGCGCCCATGCCTCATAGTATGAGCGCCGCAAGCGTCCCCCACCGTTCATCCGGCCATTCGTCTTCATGAATGCCGGGGGACTCCAGGGCGAAGCCAAGAGTTCAAGGTTGGGATTCACGGCCAAGCCGCATTGGATGAACGGCATCAGCAGGCGTTTGTCGCGTTCGATGGCAAACGAGCTCAAGGAGCGATCAAATGGACGCACATACGCGTAGTTTCCCAAGGCGAAATCGCAACTCTGTATATGCGTGCGACAAAGCGTGTAGGCATTGCCGCCAAGCGCCACATCCCCACCATCCGTCCCTCCAAAGCACTTGAGAAGGAAATCGTCCTGCATCTCTGGAGGCATCTGCGCGAACACCAGGGCAGCCGCCTCCGTGAACGCGCCGCCGAAACCGACGATGCGCTGGAATGTCCTGTCGGGTCGGCAGACCACCAGGCCGGTTTCGGCACGCTCGTCGCGGTGGAAGGCGACGGCTTCGTGGCCGAACGCATCCTGCGAACAGGTTGTATAGCAATGCATGGTAACCTCCCATCAGAGCAAAACCGCGCAACATCGCTGGCGGATGCGTTCTCGATCAGGGAAGAAGCGTACCGTCGACGGGCACGCGATCGCTATCCTTCCATCTCGAGCGCCCGCGCAAGTATCTGCATGCGAGTCTCAACATCCTCAATGATGCGGCTGCAATCCTTCAACTCGTCGAAGGAGTCTATCCCTTCGACCTCGCTCACAGCCTTGTATTTCAAGTCATGCTCAAGGCTGGCCCAAAAGTCCATGGCTATGGTGCGCAGCTGGACTTCAACGGGTATGAGTTCCTTGTTGTCCAGAAAATAGACGGGGATGCGCACGATCACATGAAGGCTGCGATAGCCGTTCGGTTTCGGATCGGCGATGTAGTCCTTGATGGTGACGATGGTCAGATCGTCCTGTTTTTCCAGCAAGTCCAGCAGGTTGTAGACATCGTGAATGTAGCAGCAGATGATGCGCACTCCCGCTATGTCCATGATGAAACGTTCCATGTTCTCGAGCGTCAGTTCCTTGCCATAGCGTTCAAGCTTCTCGAAGATGCTTGAGGGGCTTTTGACGCGCGATTCGACATGATGGATGGGATTGCGATGCTTCTTCATGCTGAGGTCTTGGTCGAGTGTCTCGAACCGAACCTCCATCTGGCGCATGGCAGCTTGATATTTCTGGATGATCTCGCGCGTCTTTTTCTCGATGTCCCGATAGCGGCTCAGGTCCTCGAGGGGACCGCGCAGGCTGCCGCCTCCCAAGGTGCCCTGCATTCCGCCCCTGTCGGCGGATCCCTCTCCAACAGCCAGGCTCCACTCGGCAGACCGCTGCGCTACGTCATCCATGGACATCTCCTCAACGAATACGTTTTCAAGACCCATGATACCGAACCGGACGACGCAGCCACAGACACTCCACCGCTTCTCATCCAAATCATCAAAGAACAGGGCACGGCAGATCCGCAGGCTAGTCTTCCTGTGCCTTGGCCTTTTCCCACAACCCTTCGAGCTCTCCTGACGTCAGGTCCTCGATGTCACGGCCTTGCTCCCAGGCGAATTCCTCCATGGCGGACCAGCGTCGACGGAATTTCCTGCAACTGGCGCGCAGAGACCCTTCGGCGTTCATTCCCATCTTCCTGGCCACGTTGACGAGGGAGAACAGCACATCGCCAAGCTCCATTTCAACCGCTTCGTCAGAGCGGGCACGTGCGTCGGCATCGACTCCGGGCAAGGAGGAACCCACGTCAACCTTGCCATTGGCAGCCTTCGGTGCAGCGGCATAGGCCTCTTTGAGTTCCGACACCTCTTCGGCGACCTTGTCCCACACCGCCTCCACCGTTTCCCATTCAAAACCCGCTGCCGCCGCTTTGCGCGAGAGCTTCTGAGCCTGCATGAGCCCAGGAAAGCTGCTCGGCACGCCGTCAAGCAGCCCCGCATGGCCCTCCTGCGCATCGTCGGCCTCAAGATCGGTCGCAGCCTTTTCGGCGAGCTTTACCTGATCCCACAGGTCAAGCACTTCGGCAGCATTGTCGGCACGCGCCTCCCCGAAGACGTGGGGATGGCGGCGGATCATCTTCTCGTTCACGTCGGCACACACGTCGTCGATGGTGAACTCGCCCGCATCCGCGGCAATCTGGCTTTGCAGCACGACCTGCAGCAGCACATCGCCCAACTCTTCACGCACATGGCGGAAATCTCCCGACTCAATGGCGTCGACGGCCTCATACGCCTCCTCGACCATGTTGGGAGCGATGCTCTCATGCGTCTGCTCGCGGTCCCAGGGACACCCATCCGGGGCACGCAGCTTCGCGATGGTGGCAACGAACTCGTTGAAGGATGGATGGGCGGGGACCTCTCGGCATGGATCCGCAGACCGAGCGGATGCATCGTTCTCAACGGGCATTGGCGTCTTCCTTCCTGTCGGTTTGGCAGCAGTATATCGCTTGACCATAGCGACGGGCCCGGCAAGAATCGGGCTTGACCGAAACGATACCGGGCCACGGGAAGTTCGAAACGGAGAAAGAAGGGAACGCCAGACGTTCGGAAGAGCGACCGTCCGGCTGGACGGTTCCAGCCGGACGGCGCCTTGCAACCGCTCTTCTACAGGATGGCGGCGAGATCCGCCTCGGGCGTGGTGGTGGGATGCACGTCGAACTCACGCACCAGCACGTCAAGCACCGCCGGAGACAGGAAGGCGGGCAAGGTCGGCCCCAGATAGATGCCCTTGATGCCGAGGTGCAGAAGCGTGAGCAGGATGCAGACCGCTTTCTGTTCATACCACGACAGCACCAGCGTGAGAGGCAGGTCATTCACGCCGCATTCAAAGGCATCGGCCAATGCCAAGGCAACCCTGATGGCGCTGTAGGCATCGTTGCACTGTCCCATGTCCATGAGCCGGGGAAGACCGCCGATGGTTCCCAGATCAAGATCATTGAACCGATACTTTCCACAGGCAAGCGTCAGAATGATGCTGTCTTTCGGCGTCTGCTCCACGAATTCCGTGTAGTAATTTCGGCCGGGGCGGGCACCGTCGCAACCGCCGACAAGGAAGAAGTGGCTGATGTCGCCCTGCTTGACCGCGTCGATCACGGTGTCGGCCACGGAAAGCACCGTGCCATGCCCAAACCCGGTCAGCATCGTGGAGCCGCCATTGACCCCCACGAAAGAACGGGGTTCGGCAAAGCCGCCCAATTCGCGCGCCCGCTCGATGATCGGGGAGAAATCCTTGTCGTCGTCGATATGGCGCGCACCCGGGAAAGCGACGACGCCCGTGGTGAACACCCGGTCAGCGTAGGAACCGGTCGGCGGCATGATGCAGTTCGTCGTGAACAGGATGGGTGCCGGAAGGGCATCGAACTCCTTGCGCTGGTTTTGCCAGGCTGTGCCGAAGTTTCCCTTGAGATGGCCGTAACGCTTCAGCTCAGGATAGGCGTGCGCAGGAAGAAGCTCCCCGTGGGTGTACACGTTGACGCCCGAACCCTCGGTCTGCTCAAGCAGGAGTTTGAGGTCGTGAAGATCGTGGCCAGAAACCACGATAAAGGGCCCCGCCTCCACCTCAAGCGTCACCTCAGTCGGTTCGGGCGTGCCGAACGTCTCGGTGTTCGCCTTGTCGAGCAGCTCCATGCAGCGCAGGTTCACCTCGCCAACCTTGAGGGAAAGCGGCAGCAGGTCATCGACCCCCTGCCCCAAGGCAATTCCCTCCAGCCCTTCATAGAGAAACGACAGCACGGCCTCATCGCGGTAGCCGAGCGCTGCGGCATGATAGGCATAAGCAGCCATGCCGCGCAGCCCCAGCAGGGTGAGGGTCTTGAGGGAGCGCACATCCTCCTGCGCTTCCCACAGATCGGCCGTGGGATAGTCGGGCGCTTCGAGAATTCCGTGCTCTCGCGACACGCGGGACCGCTCGGCATGAACCAGGCCAATCAGCCGTTCGAGCTCATCGTCGTCGAAGTCAACATTCGTCAAAGTGGCGAACAACCCCTCCATCACCAGGTTGTCCATAGCGCCCGTGCGGACGGGAGCAACTCCATCAGCTGTCCGCACGGTCTGGGCGAGGGCGATCAGGGCTCCCGTCAGATCATCCTGCAGGTGAGCCGTGCTCGCCTGCTTCCCGCATACGCCGACCTTGCCCGTACAGGCCTCGCACCCCGCAGTTTGCTCGCATTGAAAACAGAACATCGTGTCCATGCCGCATCCTTTCCAATCGTCTGTCAGGGCCACCGCGTCGTCGCCTTTACGGTATGCGACATCCGCGTTTGGCATCGGCACCCCTCGCCCGTCGTCTGACCGAGCGGAGAGACGCTTCGTGCTTGCCCGTTGATGAAAGCGTATAATAATGATTACGACGTTTCCGTTGCATATACAACAAAGGACTAAAATGAACGCGTCTCTTTCAATCATTGCCCGCTCACCCCTGTTCCACGGCATCGCAGCCGACGAACTCGAGGCCCTGCTTCATTGTCTTGACGCTCGTCAGAGGTCTTACCCCAAGGGGTCGGCGATCTTTCGTGTCGGGGACGTCATCTCGACCATGGGCATCGTCCTAGAGGGGTCGGTCCGCTTGGAGAAGGAGGATTATTGGGGAAACCGCAGCATCCTCGCTTCGTTCGGCGTCGGCCAATCGTTTGGCGAAGTGTACGCGTGCGAGGCCGAGCTGCCCTTCGATATAAACGCCATCGCCGCCGAAGACGCAGTCGTGCTGTTGGTCGATGTCCGCAAGATCACCACGATGTGTTCGTCAAGCTGCGCCTTTCATGCGCGCCTGATTCGAAACCTCTTGGGAATCATCGCGAAACGCACGCATGCGCTCACCAGGAAAATCGAGCATACCGCCAAGCGCACAACGCGGGACAAACTGTTGTCATACCTTTCCGAGCAAGCAGAATCAGCCAAGTCAAACCGCTTTTCCATACCATTCGACCGCCAAGAGCTCGCCGATTATCTCTCGGTCGACCGTAGCGCCATGTGCGCCGAGCTGTCACGCATGAAGAAAGACGGCATCGTTGACTTTCGAAAAAACCAGTTTGAGATCACGCAGCGAGACCACCGGTGATGTCATTACCTCGAATTTCACTCTCAAAAGCCAGGCCCATGAGAGGAGCCTTCGCATGATCATCGAGATTGCCGAGCTTGACGACCCTCGGCTGGACGTGTACGCACGCCTCACGGACACACAGCTGAGAAGCAGGTTGGAGCCGGAAAAGGCCATCTTCATCGCCGAGTCAGACAAAGTCATCAGGCGCGCTCTTGACGCCGGCATGCAACCGCTCTCGCTGTTGATGGAGGAGAAGCGACTTGACAACATGGGGCCGACGATCGAGGACATCGCGCAAAAGTTTCCCGAAGTTCCGGCGTTCGTCGCTCCGCGGGACGAAATGAAGAAGCTCACGGGATTCGACCTCACGCGTGGCGCCCTCGGGGCATTCAGGAGACCCACCCTTCCCTCGGTCGAGACGGTGGTGAGGAACGCACGGCGCATCGCCGTTCTGGAAAACATAACGAACCACACGAATGTCGGTGCAATCTTTCGATCGGCCGCGGCTCTGGGAGTCGACGCCGTGCTGGTCACGCCAGAGTGCTATGACCCCTTCTATCGACGCGCCGTGCGCGTGTCCATGGGAACGGTGTTCCAGATTCCCTGGACACGGATAGGTCTGCAGGAAGACGGTGGCGAGAAGTCTCGAAGCGGCAGGCAGCGGGATGCGAAGGAGGGCGGAGGAAAAGGCGGCTGGGCACGCGAAGGCATCGCCTTCCTTCACTCCCTTGGATTCAAGACGGCGGCTTTCGCGCTGTCTCCCCACTCGTGTTCGCTCGACGACCCCAGACTCGCCGCAGAGGAGCGCTTGGCGCTCGTGTTCGGCACCGAAGGGGACGGGTTGGCGCCCGAGACCCTCGCACGGTGCGACTATACCGTGCGTATTCCCATGGCATATGACGTCGATTCGCTCAACGTGGCCGCAGCGAGCGCCGTTGCATTCTGGGCGCTCTGCGCGAAATGAGGGCCTGGGGGCACCGGGTCAGCTTACCTTGTCAATCTCCTCGCGCGGATCAATGAGGCTGTTGGGAGGCACGCGCACCTCATCCCACCCCATCTGGCGGAGCGCATCGGCCGTGCGCCACGGTGGGGTCACATCGTCGAATTGGGCGCAGTAGCTCAGCGCTTCAACGAGCGTGATGGTATGCATGAGGTCCGCCATGGTGTCGACATCGGGCACCGGAGGCAGATAGATGGCGGGCAGGTTCCTTTCGCGCGCCTTGGCGATATAGGCCGGAAGCACCGTGAGGCCCTCGGGGTTGTAGAACACGCCCGAATGGTCGAAGTCGGTTTCACGTGTCCACCCGATCATCGACACTCCCATCTCCTGATCAGGCGCAAGGACGATGCCGCCTCCCTCGACGCCGTCAAGGCGATGAAGCGCCTCGAATCCTCCGATGACATCCGCCTTCGTCAACGCAGGCATGTCGGCTCCCATCGATAGCACCACATCATACCCGGCATCGAATGTCTGGGAAAACGCGTGGTTGTAGTGCTCGTCGAAGCTGGCTCCGTCATCGGCAATGCAGGTGAGTTCGCAGGGCCACATGCCCGCCTCGTCAAAAATCCGGCGCATGGGGTCGACATTGGCCGCAGGCGTCGTCGATATGATCAGATGATATGAGTCCTGTATATCCTCGCCGTCGGCACCCTGTTCGGGCGGACGCTTTGCCAGGGCGGAAAGGGCGCTGCAGCCTATCTCGACCACGTCGAACAGCATGCAGTGGTAGAGTGCCGCGGCAACCTCCGGCGTGAACGCGCCATCCTTGAGGGTTGAAAGCCTCGTCTTGACCAATCCTGGCTTTGGCAGCTTGCTGAACAGCAGCAGCGCGTTCTTCCGTTCCCTCACCTGGGCCCCCTTGCCTTTCAAGCGAAACGATGTCCAACCGCCTCGTCTCGCGTCTCCGTTATTTTGCGATAAGAACCGGGGCCTTCGATCCGTGAAGCACCTTATGGCTCACGCTGCCCATATACTCCTTGAGGCCGCTCAGGCCCCGATTGCCGATAACCACCACATCGTAGTTGCGTTGGTCGATAAGCTTGATGATTTCCGCGGCCGGGCTCTGTCCCGTCAGGATGAGCGTGTCGGCGCGATCTGAGACGTCTCCGATCTTCTCCATCGCCTCGGCGAGCAGATCCTCGCCGTCGGACATCATCATGTCGAGGATGCTCTTGAATGTGGCCATCTGTTGGTCGTCCAACAGAGGAATGGGAATGACGGTGACCACGTCGACATGCGCCTCCGGATTCGGCGCCGCAATGCCGGCGGCTAATTCGAGCGCCTTGCTGGCGCCTTCGGACGCGTCGATCGCCACCAAAAGACTGTCAACGGCCATGGCATGCTCCTCTCTCAAACAGGTCTCGGAACACCTCGCTCGAGACACAAAACTCCCGATGCGTACCAGTATAGCCGTTCCGTTCGCCTTCGAACGCACGACATTGCCAAGCTTCGACCTCCCTGTTGACGAAGCAAGAACCGACCGGAGCCAGGGAGAGTCGATCATGCTATGCTGTGCACCATCGCATTCCGAGGGATCGAAAGGAGGACATGCCGTGAGACCGAATGTCCTGCGTGCGCAAAAAGCGCCTTATGCCGATGTCGAATCCGTTGGGATACCCCGGGCCCTGCTGTACTATCGCTACCGCGTCCTCTGGACAACCTTTTTCGAAAACCTCGGCCGAAAGGTCATTGTCAGCAATGAGACCGACCGTGCGACGGCGGATGCTGGCGACGCGCATTCCGTCGACGAGTGCTGTCTCGCTTCCAAGATCTATCTCGGACATGTCCAGAGCCTTGCGGGATCCTGCGACGCGATCTTCGTGCCGAGCATGGCGAACCTTGGGAGGCTCTGCGGATTCTGCACAAAGTTCCAAGCATTGCCCGATGTGGTGAGAAACACATTCGCCTCGCAAAACATGCGCATGATATCCTGTCTTGTCGACATAGCGGGAACGCACACGAGCATGGAGCAGGCCTTCGTCGAATTGGGAACGCACTTTGACGCGCATCCACGCCAGGCGCGACACGCTTTCCATGACGCGCGACGCGCCGACGAGAAGGCGCAGCGCAGCGCCGCCCATGCACAGGAGCAGCTGCTTGCCTCGTCTGCCCGCATGTCGAAATCTCGCCCGCTCGCCATTCTGTTTGTGGCCCACCCCTACGTCGCGCATGACCCCGCCATGGGAGGGCTCGTGGCGGATGCGCTCACCTCCCTCGGGACGATCGTTCTCTACGCCGACGAAACAGACCGGGGGAAATCGTACCAGGCCAGCCTCTCGTTCTCGAAAACCATGCCCTGGCTTGTCAGCCGAGAGCTGATCGGGGCGACCATGATGCTCCATGATCGCATCGATGGGATCGTGCTCGTCAGCTCGTTCCCCTGCGGACCCGATTCCATGACCAATGACGCCATCCTTCGCTGCGTTCAGGGAAAACCCATCCTCAATCTCACCATCGACGGGCAAACCGGCGCAGCCGGCTTGGAAACGCGAATAGAAAGCTTCGTCGACATTCTCCGCTATCAAAAGAAGGGCGGTTACCTGCATGGAACGTCCTGACTCCACCCTTCAGGAAAGGCCGGAAGAAGGGCATTCCCAAACTCCGTCGGAAGACGGGCCGCCCAAAAACACGTCCCCGTCGGCTGGACAAGCTGCGTTCCAGGATTCAAGCATCGAACCGTCGACGGGGCATGGCGATTCCCTCAGGGCGCGCGTGGCCGTGCATGCGGACGAAAAGCGCCCTTTTCAGCTTGTCATACCCCACCCTTTTCAGCCACGGCGGGATCGGCACGCCCGCACCAGGGTCGCCTTCCTGCGCTATGGATACTACGACATCGTGTTCAAGTATTTCACGGAACAGGTGCTCAATGCCGACTATCTGCCCCTCCCCGCCCCCACGAAACGGACGGTCGAGCTTGGCAGTCGCAACAGCAGCGATTGCGTGTGCGCCCCCTTCAAGCATATCCTCGGCGACTACATTGAGGGACTTGAGCTCGGGGCTGACGTCCTTGTGCAGTTTGCTGGCCCCTGCCGTCTTGGATACTACGGCGAACTCCAGGAATCAATCCTTCGTGATCTGGGATACAGCTTCACCATGCTGAATTTCTCTACCCTGACAGGCAAGCCTCTCAAGGAATACATCGAAACCTGCAGGAAAAAGGTGAATCCCCATCTCTCGATCCCACACGGAGTACGCCATATGCTCGCGGTGTTCAAAATGATCGAGTCCCTTGACGAGGCGAACGGCTATTACCTGTCCCATGCCGGATTCGAAACCGACCCCGGCTCGTTCGATCGCGCACTCGCGGCCTACCACGGCGACATGCGCCATGCCACCAGCGAACGAGACATCTCGGAAGCGCAGCGGCGCGGGATGGACACGCTTCGCTCGCTCGCCACAAGCACTCCCGAGAACCCCTTGCGCGTGGGAATCGTCGGGGAATATTTCACGGCGGTGGACCCCCACAGCAACTTGGGAGTGGAACGCAAGCTGCTCGACATGGGCGTCGAGCTGCACCGCCTCCTCAATATAACGAACCGCAACCTGCACTACAACGAGAAGAACCTGCGCGCGGGCATTTCCGATTACGTGCGCTATGACATGGGCCCCACGTCGACCATGACCCTTGCAGCGGCGCTCAAGTATGCCCAAGAGGGCTTTGACGGCATCATCCACCTCAAGTCAAGCGGATGCACGCCCGAGATCGACTGCATCCCTGTGCTGCAACACATCAGCCACGACATGCACATCCCCATTCTGTACCTCAGCTACGATTCGCAGACCAGCGACACCGGTCTGGACACCCGTCTCGAAGCGTTTTACGACATGATAGCGATGAAGAGGAGACACTACCGATGATGGATGCCTACCTGGGAATAGACATCGGGTCCATCTCGACGAAGGGCGTCATCGTCGACGCAAGTCGCAGCATCATCGCGCGGTCCTACCTCTGGACCGAAGGCAATCCCGCACAGGCGGCCCGTCGCGTGATAGCCGACTTGGGAGAACAGATCGATCATGACGGCATCCAAGTGAGGGCGGTCGGCACCACCGGAAGCGCGCGCAGGCTCGTGGGAGCCATGGCCGGTGCATGTGTCGTGAAAAACGAGATCACGGCACATGCGGTCGGCACGACCTGCCTCCATCCCACCGTGCGCACGATACTCGAAATCGGCGGGCAGGACTCGAAGATCATCTGCGTGGAAAACGGCATTGCGGTCGATTACGCCATGAACACGCTGTGCGCGGCAGGAACCGGTGCGTTTCTGTCGAGCCAGGCACATCGGCTCGGCGTCGAAGTCGAACGTTTTGGAGAGATAGCGCTGTCCTCGAAACGTCCTGCCGCCATAGCCGCACGCTGCACGGTGTTCGCCGAATCGGATCTGGTGCACAAGATTCAGGTGGGCTATGCCCGCGAGGACATCATTGCCGGCTTGTGCCAGGCAGTGGCTTCGAATTACCTCAACAACGTCGGCAAGGGAAAACGCATCGTGGCTCCCGTGGTGTTTCAGGGCGGTGTCAGCAAGAACGCGGGAGTCGTGCGTGCCTTTGAGGACGCCCTCGACATGGAAGTGATGGTGGATCCCGACGGACACCTCATGGGCGCCTTTGGGATTGCGTTGCTGGCCGCCGAGGCAGCGTCACCGGATCGCAAGCGAGCAGCCGGCCACACGACGGATGCCGAGCCCTTCGACTTCGACCGCATCCAGGATTTCTCCTTCGAAACACGTGAGGCCGAGTGCGCCAAATGCGCAAACCGCTGTGAAATCATCTGTGTGTACCGCGATGGGCTGCTCATCGACGCCTGGGGCAACCGCTGTGACCGAGGCGCCCTGAAAACGAAGGGATGAACTCCTGCCCAAATCCACCGGGAAAGGCGGCAGAACGCCTTTCCCGGACCGCTCACGAGAGCCAGTGGATACGATCCTCGTCGAAACGCTCGGATCCCTTCGGCATCGGCTCAGCCGCCGGATGGCCAACGGCGATGAGGGCAAAGGGCGGGAGGGTGTCGGGAGACCCGATAATTCTCGCAACCGCCGCCATGCGGTCAGGCTCGGGGGCGATACCCATCCACACGGCGCCAAGATCTCGCCCGGCAGCCTCCAAAAGGATGTTTTCCACAGCTGCGCCCATGTCCTGCGCAACAATGCTGGGGAACCGAAGTCCTTCCGTGCGCATGCAGGGCACGATGACGCATGCGGCACCAGCGGCAGGTTTCGCGTAGGGACTCGCCTCCGACAGCCTTGCAAGCGTCTCGCGGTCACGCACCACGTAAAACTCCCAAGGTTGCTGATTTCCCCCCGAAGGTGCCGCCATGCCCGCGTGGAGCAATGCACGCACCTCGTCATCTGACACGGCTTCGTCAGTGAATTTCCTCACGCTTGCCCGCTTGAAAATAGCCTCGACCATGACGGCCTCCTTCGACGCGTTCTGCCTTGTTCGTCTTTCGCATCCGATGATAGCGCACGGCCCAGGACCCTGCCCTGTCAATTTTCAAATCGCTGCCATAACGAAGAACGGGCGTTTCATACGAAACACCCGTTCAGGAGGGGAGGAGACAAAGGGTTGAACAGCGCGGCTATGCCATCAGCTTGGCCACTGCGTTCGCAAAGGCCACCGGGTCTTCGATCGGCATGCCCTCAACGAGCAGCGCCTGGTTATAAAGCAGATCGGCGTAGAGCTTCACCTTGTCGGCATCTCCGGAAGCCTGGGCCGCCTTCAGCACCTCAAACACCGGATGTTTCGCGTTGACTTCCAGCACGCGCTGGGATTTGACGTCCTCGCCATCCGGGCCCTGTGCCAGGATCTTCTCCATCTCCAGGGAGACCGGTCCCTCGGTGGTGATGCATGCGGGCTCATCGGTCAGACGCGCGGAAACGGCCACCTTCGTCACCTGATCGCCGAGTGCATCCTTGAGAGCCTTGAACAGGTCGTCGTTTTCTTTGGTGACCTCTTCGGCCTCGGTCTTCTCCTCATCGGAGGCAAGGCCGAGATCTCCCCCCGCCACATTCTTGAGCTCCTTGGCGCCTTCTCCGTTTTCATCGGCGCCATAGTCGCGCATGGCAGTGAAGCAGAATTCGTCAACGTCCTGGGTGCACAGCAAAACGTCGTAGCCCTTTGCGAGGACGGTCTTCACGATGGGCATCTTTGCCAGACGATCGATGGAATCGCCCACCGCATAGTACAGGGACTCCTGTCCGTCAGCCATGGACTCCACGTATTCGGCCAACGTCACTAGCTTGTCCTGCTTTGCCGAGTAGAACAGCAGCAGGTCTGCAAGCGTGTCCTTCCGTGCGCCGTAGCTGGAATAGATGCCATACTTCAAGCCCCGGCCGAAGTTCTCGAAGAACGTCTCGTAGCCTTCTCGGTCATTGTCGCGCATGTTCTCCAGGTCAGAGGTGATCTTCTTCTCGATTTTCTGGGCGATGGCACGCAGCTGGCTGTTGTGCTGAAGCGTTTCCCGCGAGATGTTGAGCGTGAGATCCTGGCTGTCCACAACGCCGCGGACGAAATTGTAGTAATCGGGCAGGAGCTCCTCGCACTTTTCCATGATGAGCACGTTGGAGCTGTAGAGCGCAAGTCCCTTCTGATAGTCGCGGCTGTAGAGGTCGAAGGGAGCCCGGCTGGGCACAAACAGCAGCGCGTCGTACGACAGCGCACCCTCGGCATGGATGGAGATGGTGCGCACTGGATCCGAGAAATCATGGAAATCCGTCTTGTAAAACTCATCATATTCCTCTTGGCTGACCTCGGATTTTCGGCGCTTCCAGATGGGGATCATGGAATTGACGGTTTCAAGTTCCTGGTAGCTTTCATACTCCGGCCTATAATCGTCGTCCGCATCCTCGGGCTTGGGCAGCTCGCGTGACTTCGTGACCTCCATCCTGATGGGATAGCGGACGTAGTTGCTGTAGCGCTTCACAAGGTCCTTCAGCCCGTATTCGGAAAGGTACGTGCTGAAGCTCTCCTCGTCGGTGTCGTCCTTGAGCGTGAGAATGACATCGGTGCCATGGCCATCGCGCTCGGCTGCGCTGACCGTGTATCCCTCGACGCCATCGCTCTCCCAAGACCATGCTTCCTCGCTGCCATAGGCCCGGGAGACAACGCGCACGCTTTTGGCAACCATGAACGCTGAGTAGAACCCGACGCCAAACTGGCCGATGATGTCGACGTCATCACCCTGCACCTGATCGTTTTCCATCTTGAACGCCATGCTGTCGGAATGGGCGATGGTGCCCAAGTTGCGGTCGAGATCGTCTTTCGTCATGCCAATGCCGCTGTCGGACACGGTGATTGTCCGGGCATCCTTGTCAAACGACACGAGGATTCCCAGTTCGTCCTTCGAAAACTGGATCGTGTCGTCGGTGAGGCTTCTGAAATACAGCTTATCCACCGCGTCGGACGCGTTGGAGATGAGTTCCCTCAGGAATATCTCGCGGTTCGTGTAGATGGAGTTGATCATGAGATCGAGCAGTTTCTTGCTCTCCGTTTTGAATTTACGCATGGTTTGCATGCCTTCCCTTCGTTGCTTCCCAGTCCCAGCGAAAACACGTTAGCAGTCCCCGCCATAGAGTGCTAACCGAAATTGTAGTACGGAAGGGAGGGATGTCAAGAAACACGGGCGAAAATGTAAGGAAGCCCCTCACTGAAGCAGAAGCTTCCTTGCATCACGGCTTCGCCGCGCAGAGTCAAACCGCGCGCCTGTTCGCTCCATTTTCAGCTCGGCGGCCAGGCGCAACGCACGTCTTGTTCAACCTATCGGCGGGCACCATACTGCTCATAGTAGGAGTCGAGCGCAGCCTTGACCGAATCGTCGATAACCACCCTGCCCCCGTGCTCCCTGTTGTAAAGGCAGCCGACGACCTCATCCATGTCCACGATGGCCTTCGTGGGAAACCCATAGCGCTCACGCACTTCGTCGAGCGCGCACATCTGGCCTCCCTTGCCCACTTCCATCCTGTTGAGCGACACCATGAGCCCTTTGACTTCGACATCGGCCTGCGACATCAAGAGGGGATACGTTTCCTCGATGGACTTGCCCGACGTCGTCACGTCCTCGACCATGACAACGCGGTCTCCGTCATGGAGCGCGCTTCCCAGCAAAATTCCCGCATCTCCATGGTCCTTGGCTTCCTTGCGGTTCGAGCAATAGCGGACTTCGACCCCGTACAGTTCATTCAGGGCCATCACCGTGACGACTGCCAAAGGTATGCCCTTGTAGGACGGACCGAACACCACATCGAAATCGAGACCGAAGCTGTCATGGATGGCCTGCGCATAGAAGCGGCCGAGCCGGTGCAGCTGAGAACCCGTGACATACGCTCCGGCATTCATGAAAAACGGGGAGGTTCGGCCGCTTTTCAGCGTGAACGTCCCGAATTTGAGCACCTCGCTCTCAACCATGAATTCGATGAAATCCCGCTTATAGTGCTCCATCAAGGTTTTCCTCCATCACGCCTCGTCTTCGTTTCGGTCGACGGACATCATAGCATGCTCCCCTTTGAGACCGGCCACCGCCCGGACCCATCCAACGGCAGGCGGCTCGCATGGCGCCTGCCGACGCACCCGTTCGTGCGAACCGCTCATTCACCCGCATCGGCGAGTGCAGCAGAAACCGCCTGCGCCCTTCTCGTCCGATTGAGGACGAACGCCTCGGCACCAACCACGGCAATGCCAAGCCAGATGAGTCCGAAGCACACCGCATGGGCCGGCGTGAAGCCCTCGCCAAAGAACATGACGGCCAACACGAGGGAAATGGTGGGACTCACGTATTGCAAAAAGCCGAGCACCGTCATCGAGACGCGGTTCGCCGCCGCCGAATACAGCAACAGGGGTATCGCGGTGAGTATGCCGCAGCCAACAAAAAGGACCAGGTCGATCTCGGGCGAAGCGATGGCAAGGGGATCGGGGGTGGCCGGGGTCACCTGCCATATCCACGGCACGATGGCGCCAACGGCAAGAGCGAGCGCGCCGAGGGCTCCCGTCAGAAGAGATTCGAATGCCATGCCGGGCAAAGCGGGATAACCGCCCTTTTTCTTCACGGCACCGTACACGCTGAACGAGATCGCCAGCGCAAAGGATATCCAGATGGACCCACCATGCGCAACAACGAAGTAGGCAACTCCCACCGCGGCGAGCGCCGTAGCCACCGCCTGCATGCGCGTGAGCCGCTCTTTGAAGACGGCCAGCCCCAGCATGATATTGCAGAGCGGGCAGAGATAGTATCCGATGCTGGTCTCCAGCAGGTGGCCGCTGTTCGCCGCCCAAACGAACACGCCCAGTTGCACGTTATGAGCAGGCCGGAGACCAGAAAGGTTCGCACCGCCCGAGGATCTCTGAACAGGGGGAGGAACTTCGTGCGCTTCACCAAGACGCACAGCGCGACCATAAACACGCACGACCAGACCATGCGCCAGGCAAGCACCTCCAACGCAGGTATGGCCGAAAGCAGCTTCCAATACACGGGCATGACTCCCCACAGCACGTAGCATCCCAGTCCTTGGAGGAATCCAGTCTTATCCGCCTGGGGCGTCACGGAGGTCATGGTGCGTGCTTTCATAGAAGGTTGCCGCTCTCTGTCGAAATGGAGGGGAAAATACCCGGGGGCTGTATCAAAAGTGATGCAGCCCCATCGTTATTTTTTCATAGCATAGTTGCGTCCAAGACTCTTTCTTTTGATGGTATTGTAGTGTCTTTAGGTCACATAAATAGCTATTGATCAGGCAATATGA
>JAEZDJ010000001.1 GCA_023429565.1 Actinomycetes bacterium | reverse complement strand
GGGCAAGGGGCAAGGAAAGAATGGCACGCTTTTGACGAAAAGGAGCGGTTGGTTGGTTGGTTGGTTGGTTGGTTGGTGC
Source organism: Actinomycetes bacterium (assembly GCA_023429565.1). GTDB lineage: Bacteria > Actinomycetota > Coriobacteriia > Coriobacteriales > Eggerthellaceae > JAEWQO01. Next base: position 32,501 of record JAEZDJ010000001.1, on the reverse strand, counting down.
CGGAAGCAGACGGGGAAAAGGAGGGGCACCTCTGAAGCGGCCGATGTTTCACGTGAAACATCGGCCGGAAAACACCTGTTCAGAAAACCTTTGGCTGCAGTCCGCCAGGAGATGATGCAACGAGCCCTCTTCCCGCCGGCCAAACGAATGCGCTTGCGGGCTCGCTTCTTCCGAAAGCATCCCGGCTCCCTCTCCCGATTGCGGAATCGCCCTGGCGAATCTGCCACCAGCGGTCCCCCATCGGCGGCGCGGTCGCCAACCGGCGGAGGCAATCTCGTCAGCCGCCGACGGCAAAGCTCCGCAATCTCCGGCGAAAAAGGGTTCCGCTCGTGCGAGCGGCACCTGAGGCAGAGCCCTACTCAGCAGCCGCCGCGGCGCTGTCAGGAGCAGCGGAGCCAGCAGCCTCGGCGTCGGCTGCGTACTCGTCGAGTGATTCGGCGCCATCGGCATCCGCGTCTTCTGCATCGGCATCGTCGGCCTCGAGATAGCGCTCCTCGATCTCGTCGTCACCGTAGTGCGCCGCATCCTCGAGGGCGATCATGAAGTTCGGCGCGTCGCCGATGAAGGCAGGCTCTGCCTCAAAAACTATCGAACCATCATCGCCAGCCTCATAAAGATATCCGACGGCAAATCCCCTGTCTTCGCCAGGGATGCCTCCTTCGGCGATGAGGGCGTCTTTCATTCCGTCATCAACCTCTACATAGCCGTCATAGCACAGCGCATAGGCTTCTGCGCCACGGGCGTTTTGAACCGTATGTCGGGCGAAATTGAAGCATTCCTCGGCAGTGTCTCCAGGGTGGCTCTCGATAAACAGGTTCTCCTTGACGGCCAGAGCGGTGAAGGGAATCACCTCGGCGCCCTGCAGCATCTTCTCCTTCGCCTCATCAAGAGAAAACAGCAAAACCTTCTCGAGGGTTTCGGGAATCTCCGGAACCTCGACATCCGAGCTTTCCACAATACGATCAGACATGGTAATCCTTTCACGCTCTTCTATTCACGCGGGTGGCATTTCACGCACCCTGTTGCCTTTGTCATCGCCGACCAGTGTAGAGCTTCGACATGGATAGGACGTCAGACGAACTCGGTATTCGGCGTATCTTCAAAACTCAGGCCCCGCTGGCTTCGCAAGAATCGGCACGGTCGGAAGGCCAACGAACCGCAAAGGGCGCGAAACCGATCTGACAGCGGTCCCTGGCAGCCTACATCGGACGAAAGGACGACGCCGTTGAGCGCAGGCTCCCTTCGTCGTGCGGGATATCGGGCGTCCTCGCTTGCCGCCGCCCTAGAGAACTGACTCATATCGGGTTCGCCTTCCCGCAAGAAACGTTCGTATCGCCTGATACGCAAATACCCCCGTCACTATCACCAGCAAAGATCCGGAGAATGCACGGCCAAGCGCGAAAGGCGTTTCAAAAAGAAATGCGCGCCAGAACTCGAATCCCGTTTTTTCCCACAGCCCCGGCGTGTAGTACAGGTCCTGCAGATGCAAGAAGGGGAAGTCGCTTCCTCCATTGATCATAAAAGAAACAAGCAAGAGGGCGGCATAGCAGAGAAAGAGCATCAGCCACAGTTCGCTGCTGCGACGATAGCGGGCGGCTTTGCTGGCGTCGTCGGAGAATATGTCATCGGCGACATCGGGGCGGAGACGCACGAAATATTGGGTGCCCGACCAAAACGAGCCAGAAACGTGGTGCCAGCCGCCATCTTCAAACAGGCTGACATAGTCGGCAAAATCCATCTTCCTCCTGAACGTTCGATAGTCAACGCGATAGGTGAGCTCCTGTGCCGCGCCTGGCACAAACTCGTAGCCAAATGAGGTGCTCACAAGCAACCATCCCTGTTCGGCCATGGTTTTCAGCCATGCCTCTTCTTTGTCAAAATTGGCGAAGGATTTAAACTTCCTCATCTGGCATCTCCTGCCCTTTCTGCAACCGCAAGCATCTGTTTGATGCGCCTGATATCTTGATCGAGGGTTTCCCGCCCATAAGAAGTGATCTGGTACACCTTCCTTCGGGGATCATCGCTGGGAAGGGTTTGGATAAGGCCTTGCTTGAGCAGGTTTTCAAGCGCGCCATACATGGTCCCGGCGGCAATGCGAACCGCACCTTCACTCAGGCTTTCCACCGTCTGCATGATCTGGTATCCGTAACCCGGCTGCTTGAGAGCCGTCAAGATGTAAAAGGTCGTTTCAGTGAGAGGAAGCAATTTGCTGCGTTTGTCCATCAAGTCTTTTCTCCCATCACCATTCTTTACTATACAGTCACACTGTGTAGTAAGACTATATATCGACCAACTGTATATGTCAATGCGATGCTGGAAAGATTCAGGAAGGCGGCAGGATGAGACCTACCGAGCCAGCCGATCGCTCCCTGTCATAAAGCGTGGGCGATGTGCGTTTCAAACGGCAGAGACACGCGTCGACGTACCATCGAGGCCCGCATGCCAGCCACACGCGCACAAGCGTCAATGCAGGCATACCGCGGCGCAGCGAACGCTGCGCTCTCAACACGAAAGGAGACAAAGGGGTGATGGAAACCCTCTGTTGGGCTGATGGAAAGATGCCAAGCTGAGACTGGCGGAGGAGGAGGGATTCGAACCCTCGTTGCCCGGGTTACGGGCAAAACGGTTTTCGAGACCGCCGCATTCAACCACTCTGCCACCCCTCCGCATGGGTGAGGCCATCCCGGTTTTCAAGGACGGCCAAGCGCGCATGATCACGCTCTGCATTTGTCCCTTCCAGCACAGACGGCTTGAAGGCAACAACATCATAGGTGGCGGAGAGATAGGGATTCGAACCCTAGGTACGCTTTTGGCGCACACACGATTTCCAATCGTGCACCTTCGGCCAGCTCGGTCATCTCTCCGCTTGTCGATCGCTGCATGCTCACGCAGGTGCACGCAGCAGGTACGTAGTATACAACAGCTAATAGGCGCTCACAAGCGAGAAATATTCGTCAGAGGAAGTCGAAGCCTCTTGCCCTGCGACACTCGCCGGGGTATCGCCCTGAGACAATTCTTGTGGTTGAGGAACAGCCCTTCGCTCAACATGCAGGGGAACGCCATAGAGTTGGCTCATGCGGTCATCAACCAACAGGTCACGTTTGCCTCCCTCCGCAAGCACCATGCCCTGCCGAATGAGCACCAGGCGGTCTATCTCGGGGATGATGTCCTCCGGATAGTGCGTGACCAAAACCACCGTCTTTCCCGCCTGGGCAAGCAGGCGCATGCTGCGGCGGACATAATACATTCCCTCTGGGTCTAAGCCCGTGCAGGGTTCGTCGAAGACGAGCACCGTGGGGTCATGGACAAGCGCGCGGGCGATGAGGACCCGGCGGGCCTGTCCCGTCGACAAGGTCATGATATCCCGTGTCGCAAGATCGGCAATGCCAACCGACTCCAGCGCGACACCGGCACGAGACAGGGTCTCCTCGCTCATCTCGACGCCTGGCGGCATGCCGAGCGTGCCGGAGAGGCCGCCCGCAACCACCTCCTGCGCCGGCAGGTGCACGGCAATTTGATCCTGCATGGTCGACGAGACGATTCCCAAGGTCTTCTTAACCTCTGAAAGAACGATACGGGATCTGCCCCTGAACAGCACGGGCGGATTATCCCGATGAAGGGGAAGCATCTCCCGTGTCATGAGTTTGACGAAAGTTGATTTGCCTGATCCATTGGGGCCGAGCACGGCCAGATGCTCTCCTTTGGACAAAGAGAACGACCCAACGGAAAGGATGGGCTTGCCTGCGCGCATGACTACGGCATCATGGAGCTCAAACAACGTGCTGGATGAATCTTCCCCGGGACGAGAGCCCATAGTATCCCCTTCTCTTTGCCACCTGAAAACCAGCGGCGCTTTTCATGACGCAGGCAGGTGCCCATCCTTGCTGATTGATAAACGCGACATGGCCGGACAGCTATACGAGCCCCTGCCTGTTCCTGGCTCAAAGCCAGACAAAGGGCGACTGTGATTTCACACAGCCGCCCTTCATGAAAGTCATTCTTGGAACATGTTCGCGCTCAACCGACAAAGTGGCGGCTTTTCCTCTAGTTCGTTGTAGCGGATTGCTCGGTCGACGTCGCGGCAGCGGCATCAGAGGAAGCGGTGCCTTCGGTGCTTGAAGACGTGGACTCGTCGGTGGCGTCGGAAGACGATGTCGTGGAATCTTCGGTTGCCGTCCCGTCGGTTGTCGCATCGGAACTGTCAGTCGATGCTGCATACTTGGACATGTCAAGGTCGTAGGAAAGGCCTTCAGGCATATCATTGGTCACGATGTCAGCAGATGACTTGAACTCGTCGAGCCACGCGCTGTAAGCCTCGCTCTGTTGCTGGCTTGCCAAGGAGGTCTTGATGCTCTCGACCCATTCGGTCGGGATCTGATCGATGCTTGTCACCTCGACCGTCTGGGTGCCATCGTCTGCCGTGGTCTTCGGCGCAGTGAAAACGTCAGTGCACTTGATGATATGAATCCCGTACTGGCTTGTCACCAATCCGCTCACTTGGTCTTTGGAGAGGCCGCTCAGCGCATCGGTGTATTCGGTCACCAAGCTGCTGGTCTTGTCCCAGCCAACGTTTCCATCGTCTTCGGCGCTGGTTGTGTCCTTGGAATATTCCTTGACTGCCGTGACGAAGTCAAGTTCTCCGCTGTTGATCTGATCAAGCACCTTTTGGGCTGTTTCCTGATCGTCGGATGCGAAGAGGATATGGGATGACTTCTTTGCTCCGTCATAGGCCGATGCATACATCTGGGCATATGACAGCAGGTCTTCTTGACTGGTCTCCTCGTCAGATGCGAAGGATTCCTGGAGGCTCTTGCTCTTCAGCTGAAGCTCCAGCTCGTCCCGGTACTCCTGTTCGGTCAAACCGACCTGCTCGAGCGCCGCCTGCCACTTCTCGTCAGTGTCGTAGTTTTCCTTCGTCTTCTCGACGTAGGCATCAATCTCCGAACTGTCGACTGTGATGCCCTTCTCATCCGCGCCCTGCTTGATGAGTTCTCTCGTCACGAATGAGTCGATGATCTCTTGGCGCACGGTTTCGGGCGTCATGCCGTTGTCGGCCATCCATTGGCCCCAGGTGTCCTCGTCGGTGAGGCTCGAGGACGTCCGATAGCTTTCGATGTACTCGGTGATGGTGTTCTCGGATATCTCCGTCCCATTGACCGTTGCCGCCGTGCCTCCCGAACTGCCTGAGGCGTCGCCGTTTGCACATCCTGCGAGACTCCATGCGCATGCAGCCGACAAACCGGCGACACATACGACTTTCATGATCTTGGCGCTCTTCATAAGACCCTTCCCTCGAACATGCCGGCTTGCCACCAACGGCGTGCGCCGCACATGGTATATGGTACTGGGCGTATTGTCGCACACAGCGAAAATGGGACCGCAGGTTGCACAATATGACCACTTTCATTTCATACTCCACCCGTTGCATACAGGGGAAACCCCGCGATTTCGCCACAAAAGAGGTCATATGGGGAACAGCAGGCCTATTTTCTCCGAAAGATAATAGGCCTGCATGCCGACAAAGGCTGGGAAACGGGGGCGGTGCTTAGTGCTTGCTCGCCTTCTTGCGTTGGGTTGCCGAGAGGATGCGCTTGCGAAGGCGAATGTTCTTTGGGGTGATTTCAACCAACTCGTCTTCTTCGATGTATTCGAGGGCTTCCTCCAACGTGAAGGTGACGGGAGGAGTCAGCTGGATGGCCTTGTCGGCACCGGAAGAACGCTGGTTCCCCAACTGCTTCGACTTGGCGATGTTGACGACCATGTCGCCTTCCTTCGCAGACTCCCCCACGATCATGCCTTCGTAGCAATCCTCGCCTGGGCCCACGAACAGGCGGCCGCGCTCCTGCAGGGTGTCGAGGGAATAGGCGACGCTTTTCTCGGTCGACATGCTGATCATCGACCCATTCTTTCGCCCTCCAAACTCTCCTCGGTACGCGCCGTACTCTGAAAAGTGATGGAACATCGTCGCCTCGCCGCGCGTGGCGTTCAACAGGCGGGTCCTTAGGCCCATGGTTCCGCGCGAGGGGATCTTGAACACAAGATGGGTCTGGTCTCCGCGCTGGAACATATCGGCCATCTCGCCGCCTGCGCTGCCGAACACCTCGATGGCCTTGCCGGCATATTCGCTCGGCACGTCGACCGTGGCTTCCTCGATGGGCTCAAGCTTATGCCCGGACTCATCCTTTTTGATAAGCACGCGCGGACGTCCAACCTGAAACTCGAATCCCTCGCGCCGCATCGTCTCCATGAGCACGGACAGATGCAGCACGCCGCGGCCGGCCACTTCGACGCCGCTCTTGTCTTCCAACTCCTCGATGCGCATAGAGATGTTGCTCTCCGCTTCGTTCATGAGGCGTTCTTTCAGTTGGCGAGCTCCTACGATATCCCCATCGCGGCCGACGAGGGGGCTCGTTGAAGCCTCGAAAACGACCGCCATGGTGGGCTCTTCCACCTGGATGGGGTCGAGCCGAATGGGATGCTCGCGGCTGGTCACCATATCGCCGATGTCGGCATCGTCCACGCCGACCACGGCGACGATGTCACCCGCATGCACTTCAGGCTTTTCCTTCTTGCCCAGCTCCTCGAACGTAAACACCTGCTTGATGCTCGTGTTGTACCGCGTGCCGTCGTTTTTGATGACCAGCACCGGCTCGCCCTTGTGAATGGTTCCCGAAAACAGGCGGCCGACGCCGATGCGCCCGACGAAGCTCGAATGATCGACCGTGCATACCTGCAAGGCAACGGGGCCGTTGGGCTCGCAATCGGGTGCCGGCACCTCCTTGAGAATGGTTTCCAGGAGCGGCACCATGGTCATGTTGTCGTCGTTCGGCTCAAATCGCGCATAGCCATTCATGGCGCTTGCGTAGATGACGGGGAAATCAAGCTGCTCGTCGCTCGCCTCGAGCTCGACCATGAGGTCGAAGACCTCGTCGACGACCTCTTCCGGGCGCGATCCCGGCCGATCGATCTTGTTGACAACGAGGACGATGCGCAGACCCAATTCAAGCGCATGCTTGAGCACGAAGCGAGTTTGCGGCATCGGCCCCTCGAAGGCGTCGACGATGAGCAAAGCGCCGTCGGCCATATTCAAAACACGCTCCACTTCGCCGCCGAAGTCAGCATGGCCCGGAGTGTCGATGACGTTGATTTTAACGTTTTCGTAGGTCACGGATATGTTCTTCGACAGAATGGTGATGCCGCGCTCACGTTCCTGATCGTTGCTGTCCAGCACCCGTTCCTCAACCTGTTGATTCTCGCGGAACACTCCCGAAGTGTAGAGGAGGCGGTCTACGATGGTCGTCTTTCCGTGGTCAACGTGTGCGATGATGGCGACATTGCGGATGTTCTCTTGCTTCATTCTGCTTCTTTCTGTAGATGGTGTTTTCGGCGCCCGCCCGCAACGCGGGCGAAAGCTGCCGGGTGCCTTCAGGCTATGCCCTGCCCAACTGATCGGTGAGCTGCTTCGCCTCCCGATTCAGCTCTGCGATGTGGTCGTCGAGCGTGCCGATGGTCCGCTGGGCCGACACGATCTGGACAATGCCCCAAACGGCGGCGGCACTGGCGATGGCTGCGATGACGCCAAAGAGTCCAACGGGTCGCCGGCCCGCAATGAGGGCGACGATGCCCCCTATGGCCGTCATGGCTATGCCGTTGCGCCTTTCGTCCTGAACGACGTCACGCTGCTTCACCAGCTGTACACGGGCGGCAGAGATTCCTGCCAACCGCGCCTCGATCTGACTCGCAGCCGTCCGTTCTCCCGCTCCCGCAGACGACCGCTCCGAAGATCGGGAACCACGGGATCCTTTGCCGCTGTTCAGGTAGTCATAGGCATTCTGGAGATTCTTGAACTGCTCGGTTGCACGATCCTGGAGCTTCTTGTTTGCGGCAAAGCGATCAGGATGCAAGATCTGCACGGTTTCCTTATACGCCGCCTTGATGTCCTCGGCGGTCGCGTCCTCGTCGAGACCCAAGATGCGCAGCGCTTCGATCCGGTTCATAACTCCCCATGCAATCGCGTGTCAGTATACCCGTTGGAATTTTATCACGTCATCGCCACGGAACCACCCCCTGGGGCGCTCACTCACAGAATACACGTGTGACAGGTAGGAAAACGAAAGCGCGGTGGGGCCAAACCAAAGCGATGCGAGACCTTCAGCCCCGTCAGAGCTGTTGACCGATTCCTCTCGAACACGCCCGATCCGTGGCCCTGCCCTGAAGACTCCTGGACCCCAACCTTTTGTGCAGTATACTGAAAGGGACCCGCTTCCTCATTCCCTCACTGGAGCTGACGTTTCTTTCAACGACAGGATGCTCATGGCCAACCAAATCCCATCGCCCGCTGCCTCTGGTGAAGGAATCACGTCTTCGACGCTTAAAATCATTGCCATCGTCGGGATGACCGCAAACCATGGCGCGTGGATATTTGCTCCCTTCCTGCCTTTCCCCGCCCTGTGCGCCCTCCTGGCCTGCGGGGGCGTGACGTTTCCCATCATGGCGTTTCTGTTGGTCGAGGGATATCGGCACACCTCGAGCCCGGGGCGCTATGCCGCACGCCTGCTTTTCTTTGCCTTGATCGCGCAGATCCCCTACAGCCTGTTCCTCTCATCCAACCTGAATGTGCTCTTCACCCTCCTCATCGGCCTGACATTGCTGCACGTCCATGATCACGGCCTCCCCTCGATCGGCGGGCAAGGTCGACAAGACGAGCACGCCATGTTGGAACAGGACGAAAAGCTGGCACGATTTCGGCAGAGCCGCGTCACGTTCTGGGTCAGCGCCGCCATAGGCGTTGCCGTGAGCTCCTTATGTGATTGGGGTGTCCTGGGACCGCTGATGATCCTCATGGGATATCTCATGCCCACGCGCACGCAGCGCATAATCGCGCCCCTTGCCCTCGCGGTTCTCAGTATCGGCCTTCCCCAAGCGGAAGAACTGCTGGCGGGCGGAGGGATGAATGCTCTGCCCTATCTTCTCTACGCCTTGGTCGGCTGCACATCGGCCGCGCCGCTTCTGTTTTCTTACAAGGGTGCCCGCGGGTTGCCGATGAAGTATTTTTTCTACGCGTACTATCCCCTGCACATCCTCGTGCTCGGCCTCTTGAGGATTGCCTTGCTTGGGACGGCGTGAATCCGAGGGGTATGAAGAAATGAAAACGGACCCAGAAAGGATCCGTCGATAATCTATGGTGGAGCATAGGGGGATCGAACCCCTGACCTCAGGCTTGCAAAGCCCGCGCTCTCCCAGCTGAGCTAATGCCCCACAAACAATGCCCGGTCTTTCGACCAAACCGTTGACGAGACGAATCCCGCCCTGCACTTTCGGCCATCTATAATAAACGCTCCACCGGCAAACTCGGCTCACGGTGGAGCGTTTATTGCTAAGAATGGTGGGCCCGAATGGATTTGAACCAGCGACCTCACGCTTATCAGGCGTGCGCTCTAACCAACTGAGCTACGGGCCCCAAAAGTGCTTGAACACTGTATCTCAACTGCAACCGCCCGGTCAAGTGCTTTTTACGAAAGTTCCTTATTGGGAGGGGGATTTTCCGTGACCGCAGCGAGCACGCAGAAACCGGTATCCATAAAATCCCCTGCTTCAAGCGGCATCGTTCATCATCAAGCAGGGGTATAATCCAAAGAAGCACTCTTGTGCTTTCCGTCATGTTTTCGCAACATGAGAGCAAGGAGCAAGCCATGATACCCGTCACCGTCCAAACACTTATCGTCTCCGTCGCACCCTCCCCTTCCGTCATTGTTTTGCAGCCGATGGAAGAAAAGGTGCAAGAGGGAAAATACCGCATCATTCCCATTTGGATCGGCGTCAATGAGGCCACACAGATGGGCATCGCCCTCGAGAAGGCGCGGTTCTCTCGGCCGATGACCCATGACTTGTTTTTGGACGCGCTCACGAACCTTGATGCGAGGATTGACCACGTCCTCATCAAAGACGTGAAGGGACCGACTTTTTTCGCGACGCTCGCCCTGAGGCAGCATGACCGCCTCATCGTTCTTGACGCACGGCCCAGCGACGCGATCGCGTTGGCGATCAGACAGCAGGCACCCATCTTTATCGACGAGGAGGTCCTTGAGCGCGCGTCGTTCCCCTATGTCCTTAAAAACGATCTTGATGCCGAAGAGGAGTTGGCAGAATTCCGCTCTTTTCTGGAAGGCTTGGCACCAGAGGATTTCGAAGCCTGATCATCACCTCCACGCTCCATTCCAAGACGGCGCGCAGGAAACGAAAGGACCCCTGGAGGATCGGCTCATACAATGCCGAACTCCAGGGGTCCTTGTACTTTGACCAGACGTCCCTCAGAAAGCTCCCTCAGGATACTCAGCTAGCCTCAGTCTTGCTCCTCCTCGACGACGTCGATGGCATCAATGTCGTCTATGTCGTCTTCGGAAAGCTCGTCGGTTTCGACTGCCTGCTCAACAAGCCCTTCAACCAATTTATCCGATCCATTCTGCTGATCCGCAGGCTTCTTCTTTTTTCCGCGGCTCGCGATGGCCACAGCCGTCACCCGGTCTTTGTCGGCAACCTTCATGACGCAGACACCTTGGGTCGAACGGCCAAGTTCCGATATCCCAAGGACAGGAGTGCGCACACACACGCCTTCTTCGGACATGATCATGATCTCCTCGTCGCGGGCGACGATCTTCATTGCGGCAAGCAGACCCTTCTTTTCAGTCATGGTGATGGTGAAGACGCCTTGACCGCCGCGATGATGGATGGGGTAGTCGGCGACCGGCGTCCGTTTGCCGTAACCCTTCTCCGTGATGACGAACAGTTCCGTGCCGGGACGGGCGATTTCCATCCCGAGGACTCGTGCGATAGGCGGCACCGTCATGCCGCGAACCCCCATGGTGTCACGACCCATGGCGCGTGCCTCGGATTCATCCCACATGATGGCCTTGCCAGCAGAAGACACCATGATGACACGCTCGCCCTGCGCGACGCGGCGAACCGAAATGAGGCTGTCCCCATCCTTGAGGTTGATGGCGATGAGGCCGTCGCGGCGCGTGCGGTCATAGAGGTCCATCGACGTCTTCTTGACCATTCCATGTTCGGTGGCGAACATGAGGTACTCGTTCTCGGGAAAGTCTTTGGTCGCGATGACGGCACTGATGGTCTCGCCTTTTTCCAACGGCAGCAGGTTGACGATGGCCGTGCCGCGCGCGTGGCGGCTGGCTTCCGGCAACTCGTAGACTTTGAGGCGGTAGACTTTTCCTCGTGTGGAGAAGAACAGCATATAGGCATGCGTCGAGGCGATAAACAGATGCTCGACGTAGTCATTGTCCTTGAGGTTCACGCCCTGCATTCCCTTGCCGCCACGCTTCTGCTGGCGGTAGGTGGCCACGGGCAGACGTTTGACGTAGCCGGACTTCGTAACCGTGACAACCATGTTCTCTTCGGCAATGAGGTCTTCCACATCGAGGTCTTTAGCCTCGTCAGAAAGCTTTGTCCTCCGTGGGGTTCCAAACTTCTTCTTGACCTCTTGCAGTTCCTCTTTGATGATTGCCCGGACAAGGTTCATGTCGGAAAGAACTCGGTTGTAGTAAGCGATCTTCTCGATCAGCTCTTTCAACTCGTCTTCGATCTTATGGCGCTCCAAACCGGTGAGGCGCCTCAGCTTCATTTCGAGGATGGCATCGGTCTGCTTCTTGGAAAGACCAAATTTTTCAGTCAGACGAGTCGACGCTTCCTTGTCCGTGTCTGAAGAGCGGATGATGGCGATGACTTCGTCGATGTTATCGAGGGCGATGATGTAGCCTTCGAGGATATGGGCGCGCTCCTCAGCCTTCCTCAGCTCGTAGCGCGTGCGGCGAATGACCACGTCCTCCTGGTGGGCGATGTAGTGATGCAGCGTCTCCTTGAGTGAGAGGACACGCGGGACGCCGTCGACCAAAGCAAGCATGATCACGCCAAAACCAACCTGAAGCTGCGTGTGCTTGAAAAGCTTGTTCATCACCACTTGGGGAATGGCGTCTTTTTTCAGCTCGATGATGATGTCAATGCCATGGCGGTCGGCGCCGTCATGGATGTTGCTGACCTCCGTGAGCTTTTTGTCGCGGACGAGCTCGCCCAGTTTTTCCAGAAGGCGGTTGCGGTTGACTTGGTAGGGTATCTCCTTCACCACAATGGACTGGCGCCCATTCTTCCCTTCCTTCACCTCGCATTTCGCGCGAACGGTCAGTGAACCGCGGCCAGTTTCATAGGCGTCGAGAATTCCCTTTTTGCCCATGATGATGCCACCCGTTGGAAAATCGGGGCCGGGAAGAGCTTTCATGAGATCGGCCGTGGCAACCTCGGGATCGTCGAGCATGAGGCAGGTGGCGTCAATTGTCTCCCCCATGTTATGGGGAGGAATGTTTGTCGCCATGCCAACCGCGATGCCGTTAGATCCATTGACCAGAAGGTTGGGGAAACGGGCAGGCAAAACGACCGGCTCTTCCAGGCTCTCGTCATAGTTCGGCTGAAAGTCAACCGTCTCCTTGTCGAGGTCGCTGAGGAGCTCCATGGCAGACTTGGCCAAACGGGCTTCGGTATAACGCATGGCGGCAGCGGAGTCACCGTCGATGGAGCCGAAGTTGCCATGGCCGTCAACCAGCGGGACCCGCATGGAAAACGGTTGGGCCAGGCGCACCATGGTGTCATAGACCGCCGAATCGCCATGGGGATGATACTTGCCAATGACGTCGCCTACCGTACGGGCTGATTTCATATGGGGGCGGCTGGGCGTGTAGCCACTCTCGTTCATGGCGTAGAGGATGCGGCGATGGACCGGCTTCAAGCCGTCACGCACATCAGGAAGGGCGCGGGCGACGATGACGCTCATGGAATATTCCAGAAACGACGTCTGCATCTCCTTGCCGAGATACGCCGCGCGGACCGTGGTGCCCTCGCCCCCATTTGCTCCCTCAATGATGGAGCCATGGGGATTTGCCATGGTGGATGTGTCGATGAGCGAGCGGGCTTTGTCTTCCTCAGACACGGCTCCACTGAACCCTGTGGAGGTTCCGGCTTCCTCAGCCTCTGACTCGCCGCCGTCCGTCGGATCGAATTCTTCAGTGTTGTCTGACACTTGCCTTCTCCTTTAAATGTCCAGGAAGCGGACGTCACGGGCGTGCTTTTGGATAAATTCCTTACGCGGTTCCACCAGGTCGCCCATGAGGTCCGACACCACTCGTTCCGCTTCGGCTGCGTCGTCGATGTTCACTTGCAGGAGCGTGCGAGTAGCTGGTTCCATGGTGGTTTCCCACAGCTGGTCGGGATCCATCTCGCCCAAGCCCTTGTAGCGCTGAACGTCAAACTTTTCCGGATCATCGTACTCCTTTAAAGTCGTTCCCAAAGCTGATTCGTCATAGATATAGCGTTCGATTTTGGTGGTGCGTGAATTTTTCTTCTTGAGCCCATAGATGGGAGGTTGGGCAATGTAGATATACCCACGGGTGATGAGCTCTGGCATATAGCGATAAAAGAACGTCAGGAGCAGACAACGGATATGCGCGCCGTCGACATCGGCATCGGTCATGATGATGATGCGGTGATAGCGTGATTGATCGGCATCGAAGTCTTCGCCGATGTTCGTTCCAATGGCAGTGATGAGCGAGCTGATGGTGTCTGAAGACAGGGACCGATGCAGTCCTGCGCGCTCGACATTGAGTATCTTGCCACGCAAGGGCAGGATCGCCTGATATTTGCGGTCACGGGCCTGTTTGGCAGAGCCGCCTGCCGAGTCGCCCTCTACGATGAATATCTCAGAATCGGCAGGGTTCTTGCTCGAGCAGTCGGCCAGCTTGCCAGGCAGCGCAAACGAGTCAAGCACCCCTTTGCGGCGTGTCATCTCACGCGCCTTCCGCGCTGCTTCGCGTGCCTTCAGCGCCTGGGAGGCTTTGCTGATGATCCGTTTTGCCGGCGCAGGGTTTTCCTCTAAATATTCGGCGAGACCTTGGGTGACGGCATTCTGCACAAGCGGGCGGATCTCCGTATTACCCAGTTTCGTCTTTGTCTGGCCTTCAAACTGCGGATCATGCAGCTTCACAGAAACGATGGCGGCAAGGCCCTCACGGGTGTCGTCGCCGGAAAGGTTTGAATCCTTTTCCTTGAGTATCCCCTTGGCGCGGGCATATTCATTGACGGTGCGTGTGACGGCCTGCTTGAAGCCGTCAAGATGGGTGCCGCCCTCATGGGTGTTGATGTTGTTTGCAAAGGCCAACACGGAATTCGTCGAGTAAGAGGTGGACCATTGCATGGCAACCTCAACCTCGCCGTCAGAATTGCTGGCCTCGAAGTAGATGGGTTTGTTGAGAGTCTCTTTGCTTTCGTTGAGGTATTTCACGAAGTCGACGATGCCGCCAGCAAACTGAAAGACATCGGTGCGAGGCTGCCCTTCTGCGTCGGTGACGCGCTCGTCGTGGAGGACTATCTTCAAGCCTTTGTTAAGAAAGGCCATCTCACGAAAACGATTGGCAAGCGTGTCATAATCATAGACAGTCGTCTCGGTAAAAATGTCAGGATCGGGCCAAAAGCTGATCTTCGTGCCCGTATGCTTGGCCTTGCCTATCTCGTGAAGCTTTTCCGACGTCTTTCCCCGGGAAAACGCGATCCCATACTCGGTCCCCTCACGGCTGACGTTGACTTCCATATGAGAGGACAACGCGTTGACGACAGACACACCGACGCCATGAAGACCACCGGAAACTTTATATCCCTCGCCGCCGAACTTGCCGCCTGCATGGAGGATGGTCAAAACGACTTCGACCGTCGGTATCTTTTCCTTGGGGTGCTTGTCCACAGGAATGCCGCGGCCATTGTCCGTGACCGTGATCGAGTTGTCGGGATGTATCCACACTTCGATCTGATCGCAGTATCCAGCGAGCGCCTCGTCGACGGAGTTGTCCACGACCTCGTACACCAAATGGTGCAAACCACGAGGGCCTGTTGAGCCGATGTACATGCCGGGACGTTTGCGAACCGCCTCCAGGCCTTCAAGGACCTGAATATCAGAACCGTCGTAATGGTCAGGTTTGTTTGCCACTGACATGCTCCTTCTTACTTCTGTTGCATGAAAAGATCTTGTCCCTGCAAAAAAAGCACCGCCGTCTGCTGGGCGGGCTTCAAGTGCGCGACGATGGTATCACCCAACAGGGTGCGCGCCTATCAAACAGGGAAATTCTAACTTGAAAATTATACCATAAGCCGTCTTAGGTACCAACAGTTTACACTTCGTTTAAAGGGGTGGAGAAGCCCTATAAGAGACGATCTATCTTTTACGAGTTATTTTTATCAATATCTCCGTTTTTCCATTGCATATCAGCAGCCATCGCTTCAACCAGCGCGCGGCGAACACGCTCATCCTCAACCTCGGCGGCGTGTGTGGCAATCATGTCCTTCTGCTCGCCGGACAGTTCCACGTCACGCTGAGCCGAAGACGTTTCACCGGTTGCACGTTCATGTTGGCAGAAATCTTCCTGCCGTGGTTTGAAGGGATGGCGATTCTTCATGTCGAACTTAGAGGGAAGTATCTTGAACACTTCGACATTTTCCCCTAAAACCTTGAGTTTCATTTTGAGAAATTCCTGGCGCGTGTCGAGATCGGAGCGTATCAAGCTGTCATCCGAATAGATGATCAGCGTGTCAAACCCCTCTTCCTTCTTGATGACCACCCCGTTGACATGGTCGAGGACGAGCTGCGCCGCGTCCTTGTAGACGAGGACCACCGCCTCTTTCCAGCGAGTATGCACAATTGCCGTGCGGCGGGCTATTCGGTCCGCGTCGGTGGCACCAAGATGAAACAGCGCTTCGGTGAGACCGTCGCCAAGCTTCTTCATGAATCCACTTCCTTCCCGCTTTCATCGTTTCGAGCCATCTGGGCAGGTCCATCGGAGGTTTCATGAAAAGCAGGAGAGGAAGCACATTGCCGCCGCTCATCAGAAGCGGGAGAATCTCCCTCATTCTCTCCCGAGGTATTCGATTCGTCTCCTTTTTCCATTTCAGGGCGGCTTACGAACCCTTGTGCCACGCTTGGGGAAAACGAGTCTGGGCACAGTGACTCATCGGGCATGTTCCGAACGCCACCCGTCCCATGAAGCAGCTCGACGACATGGGCGCCGGCAAGCAGGTCACGGTTGAAATAAGACAGGTTCGTCGTTGTGACGAACGTTTGCATGCCAGCCGAAATAAACGAAACCAATGCGGCGCGGCGATGTTCGTCAAGCTCACTCATGACATCATCGAGGAGCAGCAAGGGACTTTGTCCGATCAGTTCGTGGATGAGCGCCGTCTCCGCGAGTTTAAACGCCAACACGATCGATCGTTGTTGACCCTGGCTTCCAAAGGTCGCCGCATCACGCCCGTCGATGACAAAACCGAGCTGATCGGCGTGGGGACCAACCAACGCGCGACGTCTCGCCCTCTCCTCACCTGCACGTTTTACGAGGTCACGCGATATCGCCTCCCGTGCAGCGTCGCGAGACAAGGAGGTCAAACCACCCGAAACTGATTCCTGGCAGCCACCTTTTCCAGCGTCGCATTTCGCCATGATTCCTTCTTGGAGGACGGGAGCCTCGACAGCCTTCCATGAAGGGAGGTAAAAGGCAGCGAATGATTCCCTCCCCTCCGACAAGGATGAATAATAGCTGGCTATATAGGGAGCCAATTTCTCGAAGAGCGCGGAACGATAGCAGGTGAGTTGAGCGCCGCACGTCACCAACATCTCATCGATGCTTGCAATGAGGTCATCAGACGCGTCTTCTTTGAGCAGCCGATTCTTATACCGGACAACCTTCTCGTAATCTCGCCTGATGAGATAATGGTTGGGAGACAGCTGTGACCCCAAGTTGTCGAGCGCAGACAACCTCACGCTTCGCGAGCCTTTCACGAACCCAAGGTCGTCGGGCGTGAACACAACGGAAGGTATCAAACCTTTGAGGTCCACCGGTCTCTTCGCTTTCCCATTGAGCGCATGCCGCCTTTTCCCTTCGGAAACGACGAGGGAGAGAGCGAGCTCGCGGCTTCCATCGGTCACCATGCCCTCGACCTGTGCTGATTCTGTACCACTGCGAACCAGGTGCGCGACCTTGGGATGGCGAAAAGAGGCGGCGGAGGTCAAGAGCTGGATGCCCTCGATCACATTGGTCTTTCCAACGGCGTTGGGACCGACGAGGATCGTCAAAGGACCCAGGTCTTCAAGCATGAAACTTTCGTAATTACGAAAGTTTCGAAACGATATGTCGGAAAGCATCAGGCCCATCGGCAGGGGATCCATCAACTCCCATCAAGAAATCCGAACGGGCATGACCAGATACAGGAAATTCTCTGGTTCTGCCGATTTGAAGATGCCAGGTTTAAGCGACGACTGGACCTCAAGGTACACCTCGTCAGTGCCGACCGCAGACAATCCATCGAGGACATAGGCGTAATTGAAAGCAATCTCGACATTCTCGCCCTCCCCTGAACAAGAAAGCGTCTCTTGCGCAGAGCCGACGTCCTGCGCTGTGCTGGAAAGCTGAACAACCTGGGATGACGTGTCGATGTCGAATTTCACGGGCGAACTCGTCTGGCCAAGCAACGACGTGCGCTTGACAGCAGAAACCAGGTGCTCAACCGACAGACTCACCCGCGTGGAATGGGAATCGGGAAGCAGTTGGCGATAGTTCGGGAAATTCCCTTCAATGCGGCGGTTGATGAAAACCGTGTCCTGATAGGTGACGACTATCTGATTTTCAGCGAGGGCGAGGTTGACGGCGGTGTCAGATTTTGGCAGCGATGCGATTTCCTGAAGGAATCCTCCCGAAATCACCGCTTGGAAGTCATCGGCCCCGGCATCTTCGAGATCGACTTCGGTGATGGCAAGGCGATAGGAGTCGGTGGCCACCATCTTGAGTTGAGACCCTTCCAGGGTTATCAGCACGCCAGTCAAAATGGCTCGGCTTTCGTCTTTGGAGACCACACGGGAGACGCGCCTGACCATTGATGAGAAGTTCGCAAACGGGATGGAGATGGTTTGCTGCACGTCAACATGGGGAAAGCCGGGGAAATCCTCGGGGTTGAGTGTTTTGATCGAAAACGATGCCGCATCACAGGTGATGAGGACCGATTCGTCTTCCGCTTCGACATGAACTGCAGCATCGGGAAGGTTTTTCACGATCTCTGAGAACAATTTGCCTGGGACGACAGCCTGGCCCTCCTCTTCGATCAAGGCAGAAACCGTGTAATGGATTGAAAGCTCGAGGTCGGTCGTCTGCAGTGTCAGGGTGTCACCCTTCGCATCGAGGTAGATTCCCGAAAGGATAGGCAACGTCGATCGGGTGGCAACGCCCTTGAGAACAACCGACAGTGCGCTTTGGAGCTCGGACTGGTTGATGCTGAATTTCAAAATGACCCCTTTCTTTTCCATGCTCCGCATAGTATGGCATAGAGAACAAACCGTTATGGCTTCCATGCCCCATTCAATCTGAATGTTTCACGTGAAACATTCAGAGCTACATCATCCCGATGATTTACCTTTGCTCCCTGTTGCCTTTATTCCCTGTTTCTTTCTAGGCACTGAGCCCGAGGTGTCTTCCGATGTGCGGAAGAGTCTTCCTGAACGTGAACCGCGGCAAGAAAAGAAAGGGGATCGAATGCAAATCATGTTCTGAAGGTCTGCTGGTCTTTATTTAAGGGCTTCCTAATATATATCTATGGTTTTAATAGTAGTAATAATAAGGGCGGTGGAAAGGTGGAAAACAATCGTTATACCTGTTCATCTCTCTTTATTTATACTTCTTCGACAGTGCATACGAAGTACCCGCCCTCAACATTAATTATTGCTTTTATTATCTTTCCAGCCCTTTTGCGGGGTTATCAGTCATCTGTGCCCCTCTTCTCAGGACTCTTTCCTCCGAACACCTGTTCATACCATGCATCCAAAGCTCATGTATCTCTATATTTCACGAATCAATTGCTTGAGCGTTTCGAGTTCTTCCCTCAGCTCGCGGTTCTCCTTCATCTTTTCCTCGACGTTGGTGACCGAATACATGACCGTGGAGTGATCTCGGTTGAACTTCTTTCCGATGTCATTAAAAGGGAGGTCGAGCATCTGTCTGCTGAGATAGATTGCGATCTGGCGAGCGTAGATGATGTTTCTTGTTCTCTTTTTTCCTATAAGGTCCGCATGGCTGACCTTATAGAAGGTCTCAACTTCTTTCTGGATGTCGCCGACCGATAATCTTTTTGAAGGACCTCCGGAGAAATGGTTTTCAAGCAGCGCCCGAACATCCTCAAGACCTAAGTTTGTCCTATTGAAGAATGTCATTTGGTAGATGACCTTGGTCACGGCGCTTTTAAGTTCCCTTATGTTGGAACTTGAGCTTTCGGCGATATACATTTGAATGTCATCAGATATGGAGAAGGCGGGGTTGCCTTCGCTCATCCGATAT
Source organism: Actinomycetes bacterium (assembly GCA_023429565.1). Lineage (GTDB taxonomy): Bacteria > Actinomycetota > Coriobacteriia > Coriobacteriales > Eggerthellaceae > JAEWQO01. Next base: position 13,080 of record JAEZDJ010000001.1, on the reverse strand, counting down.
TCCTCGATGAAGCTCTTCACGATTCCGAGCTTCGTCTCTATTTCAGGGGGCTGGATGTCAAAGGTCCCTCCCGAATTGAAACGGCTTTTATAGCGTTCGTCGATGTCGATGTTCTTGGGTGCCCGGTCGGCTGAGAGAACCACTTGCCGACCTTGGCTTGTGAGCTTGTTGAATATCTGAAAAACGATGTCGAGCGTCTGCTTCTTGCCCTGAAGGTATTGGACGTCGTCGATGAGGAGAACGTCTGCTTCTTCATACCTGGTTTTGAAGTTCTTATAGCTTGATTTTTCCTTGTCGTGGGCGGCGCTCGCTTCCATATAATCCGAAAGGAGTTCGGCGGAGTCGACGTAGATAGTGCTTAAATGCGGCATGTTCTCGCAAATGTAATTCTGTATTGCCCTCATGAGATGGGTTTTCCCCAAACCAGACTTTCCGTAGATGAAAAGCGGGTTCAGGTGTGCTTTGCCCGGCATTTCAGCCACGGCGACTGCCATCGAGTAAGCCATGCGATTGGAATCGCCTATGACGTAGTTTTCGAAGGTGAGAGTCGATGCTGGCCCATCGGTGCTTACGATGCTTGCCCCCGTGCTCGTCGCGTAACTCTTTTCATCCATCGCGCCCCGGGAGGCGAGGATGGCTTCAGCGGCCAACTGGGGGGACGCAGCGGTGTCTGACTGTCTTCCTTCCGGCCAAGGGCTCGGTATGTCGTTGCTGTGTGCCGCAGCTGGCGCGGAGGATGAATCCTCGTCAGCCGCGCTTTGCGGGGCCACGAGCTCTCCGGGGGATGAATCATCCGCTGCGGTGATGTCGACTTCGATAATGAGAGTGAAGGGCACATGGAACAAATCGAGCAGGGCCTGTTTGATGAAGTCGGCATAATGGCGCTCTATCCAGGTCTTGATAAAATCATTGTCTGCAGTGAGCATGAGAAAGCCCTCGCTCATCGCCTGGGGGTGCAGGCGCGAGAAAAAGGCATTGATCTGCGATGGGTCTATGTTGTTGTAGCTCTTTACCTGGACACAAATCTCTTCCCAGGTCTTTTTTAGCTTGTCACTGTTCATGCTACTGCTTTCCTGCGAGGGACATGGTTCGCTCGCATGTCGCTAAGCGGTGTCTCGCCATGACGTCGATTGTATATAATACGAGGGGGCTCGGTAAAGTGGCGTTAGATCGATGTTGCTACTTGATAGCCTAAATCGGTCAAAATACGCTTCTGGCCCACTGTTTTCTCGACCAAACCCGCTTCTTCCAGTTTTGATAAGGTGACATAGGTGCTCGACTGAGGGACTCCCGTCAGGCGCGCTATGTCGGTGACGCCCAACGCACCTTCGCTGAGGAAGAATGGAAGGAAATCACGTTCACGCTGAGAAAGGGGCGGCGCGAGGGAAGGTGAGGGAGTCCGCTGAAAAGAGCCTGGACGGTTGCGTCCGTTGCCTGGTGGTTGAGATGCCCATGCCGGTTCTACCTGAGGTTCTTCCTTCAGGCTTATGGTGACTACCGCTCCGGTTCCTAAGTTGTCTTCGATGGAGATGGTCCCATGGGAGAAGTCGAGGTATTCCTTTACGATAGGAAGACCGGACCCTACCCCGCGGATGTAATGCTTCATAGGCTCTATTGCGGAGGTGAATCCTGGCAGCTGAGCCTTTTCTTTATGGGTGATCCCCGGTCCCTGGTCCGCAAACCTTATAGTGTTCCCCGCATCGAGGATGGAAACGATGATTTCAGCAAAACGCGCATGGATGAAATTCTCTGAAACCTCACGGATGACCGTGTAGGGAATCGTTCCTCCCGACATCTTTGCTTGTTCATATATTTTAGATGCGAGATGCTCTATGAAGTCTGCCGTCGATGCGGGAGGTATCTCCGTGATGCGCGGGGCGCTTCTGAGATCGTCATAGAGTGCAATGCGAGCAGTCGTCTCCACTTGGGTGTAGTCGAACGTTCCCGCTTGATTTGCTGCGGGTTCTTCGTGCTGAGGTAAGTTTTCAATCTGGTTGTTCAATAGTATTCCGTTTTTCAGATTCGATATTCAGCATTTTTCAATAGTATTTAGTCGCATTGTACCTTTTTTCAGCCATTGAATCTATTGACCTGCATAATTCAAATTCATTCACTGCAACTATTCATAAGAAAATGAAAATGAATCATTCATCAACAGGCGTTTTCATAGTTTTCAACTTTTTATTCATAAAATGTGGAAAAGTCGAAAAGCAGTATGAACGCATTTAAGAAAGCGAGTGAAAAATTCATTCGGTTTGTTGAAAAATGAAAGCTCTTTTATTTGCAGAGCACATTTTTCATGGTGTCGAGCCGAGTATTTTGCATTAGTTGAGAAACGGTAAAAAATATCCTTTCCTCTATCGCTTCAAAATTTTTCATTATTCGACTATCATTAAAATACCAGTTCAGAAGGGTACTAAAAATGAGAAAAACACTATGCCCTGATAGAAGCTTTGTAAAACCCAAGAAAAAAAATCTTGACAAACAAAGACGGGTGAAGATTTCCACCATCGTTTATGAGTGAAATTCGAGTTTTCAACTTTTTCCACATTTATACCTGGCTTGGCGCGGTGAGAAGCTGTAAAAGAGAGACAGTTTTGCACAATAATTTCGAAATTATCGAGTTATTCAGTCGAAATGCTCAGTCTTTGGAACAAGTGTTTCCCTCATGAGACTATTTTGTCGGTGCAGTTCTTGCCGAAATCCATGTCTGTGGTGAATTTGCTTGCTGTTACATGAAAGCGACCGTGTTTCAGCCAATCATGGTCAAATGATCACCACGTCTGGCTTCCTGGCCGTCGAATTGAGACGGAGGAGGATGCTTTTGGCGCTGTTGGGTTCTCTAGAGGGTGAGTAATGGACGATGCGGGCGTCCGCATGCAGCACATTGTATTCAGCGCTGGTGGGAGAAGGCGTCTACTACACCTTCCGGGTAATTCCTCACTCATCGCTTCGTCAGTGGGCTTCGTTTTCGGTCTCAAAGGCAGGATGCTATGGGTTTCCTCTCCCCTCTTCTTTCTCCACTCTTGACTCAAGCGCATCGTGAGCTATAATTTCGAAGTTACTCTTTAAAGCCATGAAAGGGAAAGATATGAAGCGCACCTACCAACCTAACACTCGCAAGCGGGCAAAATGTCACGGCTTTCGTGCTCGTATGTCGACAAAGGGCGGCCGCGCAGTACTGTCTGCTCGCCGCGCCAAAGGGCGTAAGCGCCTTTGCGTGTAAAGAGTGACAGGATTGGAGACAATCAAATCAAGTTCTGATATCTCCTCTCTGTTCTCACACGGCAAGCGGCTGCATACCCCTTACCTCATTTTCATAGTTTCACCCAAAAAGCAGCACGGCCGCCCAGGTCGTGTTGCTTTTGTTGCTGGAAAAAAACTCGGCAATGCGGTGTGGAGGAATAATGCGAAAAGAAGAATGAGGGCTCTTTGCAAGGATCTCGGGGGTCCTTGGGGTGACTTCGATGTAATATTTCTCGCGAAATCAGGCATTGGGAGGGTCACTTATAGTAAAGTGCTAACAGCATGCAATGAGACGCTGAATCGTGCTGGAGTGCGGTGAAGATATCTGTGAGCAAAGTTGCGGTTTTTATAAAATGTCTGCCTTGTAAGATAGCGGTGTTTCTCGTGACATTTTATAGAGCTGCGATTTCACCTCTTTTCCCCTCGTGTTGTCGCTTTGTTCCGACGTGTTCGGAATACAGCATAATAGCGTTCCGGCGATACGGTTTTGGCAAAGGTTTGAAGTTAACGCTGAAGCGCATAGTGCGATGCCGTCCGGGAGGCCCGCATGGCTATGATCCTGTTCCTTGACCAGGACTATCGCATGTCTCTTCGGCGTATAGGAAGGAACGTACATGTGGGACGCATTTAAAGACCTGATATTTAATATCATTCACTTCTTCTATGAATTCTGTGGCGACTGGGGCCTGGCGATCATCGTCGTCACGGTCATCTTCCGTATCCTCATATCGCCCTTGATGCACAAGCAGACGAAATCATCGTTTCAAATGCAAAAAGTGCAGCCGCTCATGCAGGAGATCCAGAAAAAGTACAGCGATGATCCTGTCCGGCAGCAGGAGGAGATGCAGAAGCTCTATGCCGAAGCGAAATTCAACCCCCTAGCCGGATGTCTTCCCATGCTCCTGCAGATGCCTATCTTCATGGCCTTGTTCCAAGTCTTGAGTGAGATGGGAAACCGCACCGAAGGCACCACATATGAGTTTTATAATCTAGTTCCCAGCTTGGTCATGCGTCCGTCGGAGGCCTTTGCTCAGGGAATGGGAACATTTGTTCCCTATCTGATTCTTATGATTGTCTTTGCTGGTGCAACTTTCTTGCCTATGATCTTGATGCAGGCTGGCAATAAAGGAAATCCTCAGCGCAAGCAGACTATGATCATGTCTGCAGTCATGAGTGTTTTCATGCTTTGGATTTCATGGGGGTCCCCCGCCGGCGTTCTTTTGTTTTGGGGGGCTTCGTCACTGATGGGCCTCGCGCAGCAACAGGTTTCGTTGCGGATAATGAAGAACCGGGATGCTGCAGTAGCTGAAACCATTGAGGTGAAGCCGATTGAAGTAGACGTCACCCGCAAGGTGAAGAAAAAGCGTCCTACTAAAAAAAGTTAGATAGGTGGCGTCTTTAGTGAAGCAGTCTTGACAGGACGGCAGTGTTTCACGTGAAACATGTATCTGTCGTCATGTGAATAACTATCGAAGGAGTCAATTATGTCTAATGAAAGTCTTGAAGATGTCCAAGATGAGGAAAACAAGGCCATCGACGAAGACAAGACGACAGAGATAAGCGATGAAGAGCTCGATCAGATTGCTGACACTGCCATAGCAACCCTGCAGGATATTCTCAAGTACTTTAATGTTGGGGAAGTGACGATCGATGAGTATGAGGGTGATGACGGGGAGCTTATCCTTGATATCACGGGAAGCGACCTTGCAGTGCTCATTGGACGCCACGGCAAAACTCTCGATGCCCTCCAGTTCCTCGTTTCAGCGATCACTGTTCGTACGATTGGGTTTAGATACCCTATCATCGTGGATATTGAGGGATATAAGAGCCGCCAGCGGCAGAAGTTGGAATCAATAGCCACGTCTTCTGCTAACCGTGCTGTGAACCAGAATCGCAGCATCAAGCTTCGCCCGATGACGCCTTATGAGCGCCGCATTATTCATATCATGTTGCGTAGCGACAAAAGAGTGGAAACAGCTTCTGAGGGTGAAGGAAGCGCTCGGCATGTGGTGATCATCCCCCAGTGAAGGAATAATTCTTGTGAATGCCACTACGTTCTCAGTAGTGGCATTTTTTATTTGTAGTGCAATGTTTCACGTGAAACATTGCAAAAGCTTTCAGAGAAGGACGTTAACATGCATGAAGATCTGATAGAGCAGCATCTCAAGCTTGTCATTCAGGAAAACAAGACGACGAATATCACACGTATCTCATCATATGAAGAGGGAACTTTGCTTCATGTTGAAGATTCCCTCGCCGGACTGCCAGAAATGAACACTGCTCCAGACGGTCTCTATGCAGATCTTGGCACGGGTGGAGGCTTTCCTGGGATTCCCCTTGCAATTTCAACTGGCCGAACGACTGTCTTGGTTGACTCGGTGAAGAAGAAGGCCGCTATCCTTGATAGAATGGTTACAACCCTGGGACTTGAGGATCAGATATCATCTTATGATGACAGGATTGAGAATCTCGCCCGGGAGAGGAAAAATGAATTCGCCGTTGTCACAGCACGTGCGCTAGCAAAACTGTCAATCTTGATGGAGCTTGCAAGTCCCCTCTTGATGCTTCATGGTCGGTTGATTTGCTATAAGTCACACATTGACGAAGATGAACTGTCCCATGCTTTGACCCTGCAGGAAAAGACTGGCATGACCCTTGTGTCTGACCGGTCCTTCACTTTGAGTGACAATATAACGTTCAGGCGTATTGTATGCTTTGAAAAGACGGCCAAACCGCGAATAGCGCTTCCAAGAAAAGTCGGCATGGCTCAAAAACGACCGCTCTGATTTCTTTAGAGTGTTTCACGTGAAACACTCTAAAGCTTATCTTTCACTAAGCTTAAAGGTACTGACACCCTGTCGTTTCTTCGTGCTTCAACTTCATTATGAATAACTTCGCACACTCCTTCGAAATTTTCAAAGACAACTGTGTTTGGGAATCTCAATTCTTTGATTTCAATCATTTCTAGATAAGATGTTCTTGTACGGTCGTAGGCAAGATTTTTCGGCTCGTAATGTTGTGATCCATCGAGTTCAATGCTGAGCCTGGTTTTCCTGCAATAGAAATCAACGATATAGTTTCCAACGACTTTTTGTGCCACAAAAGGGACCTGATATTCTCGTAAGAATAGAAGCCAAAGCTTTTTCTCGGCAGTGGTCATGTTTCTTCTCATCAAGGCTGCCCTTTGTGCCAATAATGCTCTCGTTTCTCTATCCATCAAGCATCCTTTATTATCAACCGATCATTTATCCTTTATACTAACTTCATGATCAAGCCAATACATACTATGGTTCTAGCAGCAATTGGAGAGATTCTTCCCTAATCCTGGCAGAAGCCAAGCAGGATTGTCTCGTTCTTTTCTTGCGAATAGTCAACGACGTCGCAATTGTTTCACGTGAAACAATTGATTGATGTTTCACGTGAAACATAAAACAGGCTATACTGTCAGCATGATGAAGGGAGGTCTTTGTGGGGCTATTCGATGGTCTCAAACGAGACAAAAAAGTGGCTGAGACTGTCAAACACAGCAGTGAGCGCGAGGATCAGGAATATGAAGATGAGATAAGCATCGATCATATCGAGATCGTGGAACGAGACGTCACGCCTGTTGTGGAGGACGTTGTGGTTCCTAAGCCCATAAAGTCTTTCAAAGACAAAAACCCGGTCAGACATGTGGTTGGCCAGACGAAAGTCATTGCGATTATCAATCAAAAAGGCGGCGTCGGTAAATCAACCACTGCTATCAACCTTTCAGCAGCTCTTGGAGAAGCAGGAAAACAGGTTCTTCTTATAGACCTTGATCCCCAGGGTAATTCCTCAAGCGGCTTAGGAATTGAAAAAAGCCAGGTTTCACGTTGTATCTACGATGTGCTACTTAATGAGGTTAATGTCGAGGATGTTATTATTCCTGATGTTTCAGAAGGTCTTGACCTCGTTCCAGCAACAATTAACCTTGCAGGAGCTGAGGTTGAGCTGGTTTCCGAGATGGCACGTGAAAATCGGCTTAAAGACGCTGCAGGAAGTCTGCGGGGTAAATACGACTATATTTTCATAGATTGTCCCCCGTCTTTGGGGTTGCTTACTGTGAATGCTCTTGTTGCTGCAGATAAGCTGCTTATTCCTATCCAATGCGAATTCTATGCATTGGAAGGTGTGACAAAACTTCTTGATTCGATGAAACGTGTCAAAACACGGCTTAATCCAACTCTTGATATCTTTGGCGTTCTTCTGACAATGTACGATGGAAGAACGACTTTGTCTAAGCAAGTTGTTGCTGAAGTACGCAGCTACTTTGATAAAACTGTTTTCAATACGCTTATTCCCCGTACGGTCAAACTGTCCGAAGCTCCGAGCTTTGGACAGCCAATAACTCAGTATGATCCGTCGGGAAAAGGTGCTCAGTCATATGTGGATCTAGCAAAGGAAGTGATACAACGTGGCTAAAGCTGCGAAAACCGGACTTGGACGCGGTTTGAACTCGTTGTTGGGAGGGTCGTATGAGGAAGCCATTCCTCCTGATCCTACCCCGCAGTCACAACGTATGTTGGTGGAGCGAGAGGATGTTGTTGAAGCTGTTGTTCCAAGAGTGCGAGAAATTGAGCGTCCCCTCCCCGAAAAAGCTCCTGAACAGGACTCTTTCACCAATGAAGAGGACCATATCACGATTAAAAGCGTTGTGCAGCGAAAGACTGACGAAGTTCCTCTCGAATGCATCAGCCCTAATCCTGACCAACCTCGGACTCACTTTAAAAAGGAAGAGCTCGAAGAGTTGGCGGCTTCGATTGAGAAAGACGGCCTCCTCCAACCTATCCTGGTACGTTCTGTTGGCTTGAATGAATACCAAATCATTGCCGGGGAACGCAGGTGGCAAGCCTGTCGTTTGCTTGGAATAGCTACCGTTCCTGTCCGCATCAAAGATGCTGATGACGACAAGGCTCTGGAATTGGCTTTAGTTGAAAACATCCAACGTTCTGACTTGAATCCCATTGAAGAAGCGTATGGCTACCGCCGTATGATGGAACGGAGGAGCTTAACTCAATCAGAGGTTGCCCAGGCTATGTCGAAAGGCCGATCGACCGTCGCCAACGCGCTCCGGTTGCTGGAATTGCCTGAAGAAGCTCAGCAGTTGCTCTTCGAGGAGAAAATAACCGCTGGTCACGCCCGTGCCATTCTTTCGATTCCTTCAAAGGAAGGCCGGCAGAAACTTACTGAGAAGTTGGTTGAGGGGAAATTGACCGTACGGGAAGCCGAAGCAATCGCGCGACTGTTTTCCGGGAAAACCATCAGTGGAGACAACGTAACGCGCCAGCCGGTTCCGAAATCATTTAAAACCGTTGCGCGCGCATTGCGAGACGTGTTGCATACGAATGTAAAAGTGAAATCAGCTCAAGGAAAAAATAAGATCGAAATCGAGTTTAAGGACGAAGAAGAGCTCGAAAGGCTCTTCGAAGAGCTTATTGCCTCAACATCATAATGTTTCACGTGAAACATTATGATGTTGGAGGAGGTAGCTTAGAGGACCCAATGTTTCACGTGAAACATTGGGTCCTGCTTTTAGTTGCCCCTAGTTGGAGAGTTTATTCTTAAGCTGCCCGCAGGCGCCTGCGATATCGTCTCCTCGAGAATTTCTGATAGTGGCTTCAGTTCCCTGATTCTGAAGCATTTGAACCCAAGATTCCATAGTTTCTCTTGAACTTGGTTGAAATAAAGATCCCTCGACCGTGTTTATAGGTATGAGATTGACATGGCAAAGAAGGCCGCTGCAGAATTCCAATAAAGCATTGAGGTCGGCAAGCGAGTCGTTCACCCCTTTGATCATAATGTATTCGAATGTGACTCGCCTATTTGTAGCACTGAGATATTGCGAAATGGTTGGGCGCAGTTTGCTGAGAGGATTTGAAGATAAATGGGGCATGAGTTGGTTTCTTACCTGCTGTCGAGCAGCATGAAGTGAAATAGCGAGAGTGAATTGCTCTGGCTCTAAAGCGAGCCGTTCTATTCCTGAAGATATTCCACAGGTCGATATCGTAATATGCCGTGCTCCAATTGCTAAGCCCTGCGAGCTGTTGAGTATGCGCAGCGCAGCCAAGGTATTGTCATAATTTAAAAAGGGTTCTCCTTGGCCCATTGCAACTGCATTGGTTATGCGTTTTCCTGTGTCTTTTTGAGAAATGAGAATCTGATCTGCAATTTCTCCAGGAGTGAGATTACGGGTGAAGCCTTCTTTACCTGTTGCGCAAAACGTACAGCCAATAGGGCATCCAATCTGTGTCGAAAAGCATACTGTCATTCTTTCATGGGTCAAATTGGAAGGAATGGCAACTGCTTCGGCACGCGAATGGTCGTGAAACTCAATGACGTATTTTCGGGTTCCATCTTGAGATATTTGCCTGTCAGTAATATTTGAGGGATATAAAGGATACTCATTGGCTAGTTTTTTTCTTAACGATGTTGGCAGATTGGTCATCTCGTCGTACGAAAGGGCATGGTGAAGATAAAGCCATTCAAACAGCTGTTTCGCGCGGAAGGATGGCTGTCCAAGATGCTTCATGAGATCTTGGAGGCCTTCGATAGAATATGATTTAATTGGTTGCTCCATAATCGTTTCATTATACGTGATCGCACCATTGTTTCACGTGAAACACTCTTGGTAGTTCGCAAGTTGTCATGGCTGCTTGGACTGAATTGGAACCATAGACGATGTTTCACGTGAAACATCGTCTAGACGTGTTCACGCGACGTATATCCGATTGTTTTTGCTATACTTCGTTTGCATGGTGTGGCAAGTGAGACGAAAGAAGGAGTTATGACAAATCGCTTCGATCCTCAACAATGTAAAGTGGCATTGCTTGTTGGAGGAAAAAGCGGAGAGCGGGAAGTTTCGCTTGCGTCTGGTGAAGGCGCCCAGAAAGCGCTTTTGGAAGCAGGGTTCCCTGTTACGATTCTTGATCCGGCAGAAAAGGAGGATCTTAAAAAGCTTATCGATGGGCCGTTCGATGTAGCTTTTATTTGCCTCCATGGAAAATATGGCGAGGATGGTGCTCTTCAGGGCCTTCTCGAGCTTCTTGAAATTCCTTATATTGGCTCTGGTATATGGGCGAGCGCTTTGTCTATAGACAAAGCGAAGGCAAAGCTGTTTTATAAAATGGCAAATATACCCACACCGCCCTCTGTGGTCCTATCTCGGGGGGACGATGTTGCTGTTGAGGAGATCGTGAACATTGTTGGCGATCACTGCGTCGTGAAGGCCGCCAAAGAGGGCAGCACGATTGGTGTGTTCATCGTTGAAGGAGCACATGACATTGCCGAGGCTGTTGGGAAAGCTTTTGAGTACGACAGCGAAGTTGTCGTGGAAAAGTTCGTCAAGGGAATGGAATTAACGGTTGCGGTGGTTGGGAATAAAGATCCTGAGGCATTTCCAATTATTGAAATAGTTCCTTCAAGCGGGTTTTATGACTACGAGGCAAAATATGAGCCTGGTGGATCACAGCATATCTGTCCTGCTCGCTTGTCGGATGAAGACACTGCGCTCATTATGGATTATGCCCAGCGCGCGCATAGAGTTCTTGGATGCGAGGGTGTTTCTCGATCGGATTTCATCTTGGACGATCAAGGTGTCAGCTGGATTTTAGAGACCAATACCATTCCTGGCATGACGAGCACCTCTCTTCTTCCTGATGCAGCTCGTGTTGCAGGAATGTCTTTTTCAGAATTATGCACAAAGCTGGTTGAATTGGCTCTCGAAGAAAACTAGCCGACAAAGCCTTTTTAGGGAGGAAGCCCAATGTTTCACGTGAAACATTGGGCTTTTTACAGAAGATTAGGCGAAGTGAAGACCAGCTCTATCCCTCAAATGCTGAGTGCCCGCCTGTTTGGCAAGCACTGGTGTTGGGAATGTTGCACGTCCGCAGTGATTTCTGCCAAGTTTCATCCCTGATCCGATGTTTCACGTGAAACATCGGATCAGGGATCAAGTAATTCCTCTTTCCGCGGTGCAGAAAGGGTGCTTCCTCCATTTGGGTGGCTCTCTTCCTGGAGTGGACTGTGGGAGAGTGGACTTTCGGTCATGCTGAGAACTCGCGATGATGCCAGAGACCCTCCAAATTCCAGACGAACATGTCGGCTGTATAAGAAAAGTCGCATGCGAATCTCCTGTGTTGCTGTCATGCAAGCGGCTGTCCCGGACTGACGTTCTCTGATCGCGCACGAGCGCCATACGGGGGCAAAATGTCACGTGAAGAAAAATCTTTTGGTGCTTGATCAGGAACGATGAGAGATCGCGTGCCGAATGTTGGTGTAAGGAAAAATTTGAGTTGAGGGCTGAAATAGCCTAACCATGAAAATACGGTCATCGTCTAGAATCTGTTAACGACCAAGAAAACGGATTCAAGGAAAGGCGATGACCGCAATGAACACTTTACCCGATGCGATGCCGAAACACGATGACGGAATGATTGATCTGCGAGAGTTGGGAAGAACGCTCGTGGAGACGCTCGTCAACGAGGTCATGGCCGCACAGGCCGACATGCTCTGCGAAGACGGCAACTCCCGCAACGGCTACCGCCAGCGCAGGCTTGTCACCAGCGTCGGCGAGATAACGATGAAGATACCCAAGCTGCGCATGGGGAGCTACTTTCCCGACGACGTCATCGAGCGCTATTCCCGCACAGACCGTGCCGTGGTGGCAGCTGTGGCGGAGATGTATGCCACAGGCGTCTCGACCAGGAAGATCGAGAAGGTGGCGGCAAAACTCGGTGTCGCCAAGATGAGCGCCAGCCAGGTCAGCCGTATCTGCGAGGTGTTGGATGAGGAGGTGGCCGACCTGCAGCACCAGACCTTCGAGGATGCCGAGTTTCCCTACCTCTGGATCGACGCGACCTATATCAAGGCGCGGAGCGGTGCCCACATATCTTCGATGGCGGCCGTCACGGCCATAGGCTGTGGTGCAGATGGCATCCGCCGGTTCGTGGGATTCGACTGCGTTGACACCGAGTCATATGCATCTTGGAAGGGTTTTCTCAAAGATCTCCGCACACGTGGGGTCAAGGGCGTGCGCTGCGTCACGACAGACGCCCATGAGGGCCTGAAGAAAGCGATATCCGAGTGCTTTCCCGGCGCGACCTGGCAGCGTTGCATAGTGCATCTGGAACGCAACGTCTGCTCGTTGCTGAAGACGAGAACGCAGCGTGCCATGGCAGGCAAGGCACTGCAGGCCGTCTTTAAGGAAAGCGATCCGGTCATAGTGCGCGAGGCCTACCATGTGGCAATCGACGAGACAGGCAAGTTCGGCGCCGCTGCTGCGGAACTGCTGGAAGAAGCCGAGGCAGACGCGCTTGCCTATCTGGACTTTCCCGTCGAGCACAGACGCCGTCTGCGCACCGACAACGTGCAGGAGCGCGCCAACCGCGAGATCAAGCGCCGCAGCCGCGTCGTGCAGGTGTTTCCATCGACGAAATCACTGATCCGATTGGTCGGTGCCGTATGCTGCGAGATAGATGAGGATTGGTCGTCGCGCTGCTATATCGAACCCGATTCGCTGGCCGTGCTGAAAGAGGAATCCAAGCCGGCAAAGCCAACCAAAGCGACCGAGGAAGACAAGCAGAGAGCCACAAGGCTGATAGCGGTGGCAATGGAATCAGTCGGACAGAAAAGGAGGGCTGCATAGAACTGCTATGATGTATGCGTAATGATTCTGGGACGATGACCCTTTACACCAACACTGATAATGGTTACCGGCCGGGTTTGCCAATGCGACGATAATGTGGCATAGGGCATCGGCCGACGGTGCTCCTCGGCGGAGAGCTGGCTCATACACCAACCGTCGCCTGTTCAGGC
>JAEZDJ010000029.1 GCA_023429565.1 Actinomycetes bacterium | reverse complement strand
TTCCACTGCGCAACTCGTGACTCGTTGCGCCGTACGTTGCCCCGCCCCTTCCCCCATCGCTACTCTTGCATCCTTAACTGATGAGATTATCAATTGTCCACCTGCAAAAATGAACTATACTGATAATTATTATCTTTATTATCAGTATAGTGGTGATATCTGGGGGATACAAGACGGAGGGAAACATGAAGGGGATAGTATCGAAGTTCGGGGCGCTGCCTGCATGGGGAAAAGTGATCTCGATCGTTCTGGCATTGATGCTTGTGGGATCGGTTTCAAGCGCGTGCAGCAAGACGAATGGAGACACGTCCACCGAGACCCAAACGGTGCAAGAGCCGGCCAAAGCCACCTACACGACCACCTCCGAAGCAGCGCTGAAGGCGCTCGACGTGGGAAAAACGGCCGTGTTCGAGCCGTATGAAGTCACCATCGTGTCAGTCAGTGCGGCAGACGGGAAGACCGTCGTCTCACTCAAAATAAAGGCTCACGACGAAAGCCAGAAGCTCGCCACCAGGTATCTGCAAACCGAAAGCGCCTCGGAACTGGAAACCTCGTTCCCCGGCGGAGAGATATCATGCGCAGCAAATTCCGAGGTCACGGGTACAATCACCCTCGACAGCGACACACTCACCGAGCTGCGCTGGAATAACTGGGATCACGAAGCCACGTGGAAGCTGCCCGCCAAGCAGGAAGAACCGGCACCCGCTGCCGCAGCTCCGGCGCCCACCGAAAGCGTGACCGTCGCCCCACCGGCAGAACCGGAACCAGAGGCATCGGCTCCCGTGACCGAACCCCAAACCATCACGGTGTATGTGACCAACACGGGCGAAAAGTATCACTCGTCCGGATGCCAGTATCTGAGACAGAGCCGCATCGAAATAGACCTGGACAGCGCTATCGCCCAAGGATACACGCCCTGCAGCAAGTGCAACCCGCCAAGGTAAAAGGGCAAACGCACTACAGCTCGTAGACAAGGGGGTTCCGCCGACCGAGGGAAGCGGAATCTTCAGTCTGCTTTTGCCGACAAAGATGATCTCCTACCGGTGGTTTCGTATCTATCCAGAATGAAGCGACGCAGATCTTGCGTCGCAAGCTTCAGGGGACGCCCAAGCCTGTTCGCCAGTCCAAGCGGAACCGTAAAGGAATCCTCAGAAGCCAGAGGCACATACGAAATGCCTTCGGGATGATCGGCAGCGTAGCACGCGGGAGAAAAATCAATGCCCGAACCCGAACGGACAAATTCATGGGCGCGCTCCAAGCTGAAAGGCATGGCAGCAAAACGAGGAGTGATCTGGGATCGCTCGTAGCCCTCTACGATTTTTCTATAGGAAAGATTGAGATCAGGCACGGGGAAAATGTCGAACTCAGCAAGATCGACAAACCTGACGCATTCCTTTTGCGCAAGCGGAGAATCTGAAGCAACGGCAACGAGCAAGTGCGCGTCAGCCAGCTTTACAAATTCATAGTGCGACGGATTGGGATTTCCCGCAATAAATGCGAGATCGGCAGTTCCATGATCAAGGGCAGCGAGACAGGCGTCGCTTGAAAGTTCAAAGAGGCGCACATCGATGGAAGGATGCAGCGCCTGAAAACGCTTGACGTCCCGAATCGTAAACCCCTCCCCCTCCATCGGCAATGTTGCCGTCGCATAGGCAAATCCGACAGAGGATTCCTCGTTTTGATGAAAACGGGCGACTCTCTCCTTGAAGGTCTGCACGTCTTGCATGATGCCGATGCTGTGATCAAGGGCAATCATGCCGAAGCGCGTAAGCTCGATGCCCTGCTTGGTGCGGAGGAATAGCGGTGCGCCCAATTCTGCCTCAAGCGAGGCGATGGCCGCCGAAAGGGTCTGCTGCGTGACATACGACGTCTTCGCTGCTGCAGAAAACGATCCGGCATGGGCCGCAAGACGAAAGTATTCCAGCTGTCTGAGTTCCAATGCAATCACCCCTCCCCGGGTTTATTGACATCATAGCGCGCGATGCGCGTCTGGCAAGGCCGAAGCTACAAGAGCCAGGCCTACAGGACAATTCAAAAAGAGGTGCCGGCAAAACGGTTTGGAGGGGAGGACCGTTCTGCCGGCACGCGCTCTGCCTGACCAGCTTGGCAAACGCAACGAGGCGTCTAGGCGCCCGTCTTCCGAGCTGCCGTCACTCCTGCCACATATCCCGAGCCTATGCAGAAGCCTTGGCACGATCCACCCTGGAAATAGGGAACCGTCCAATAATCACCGTCAGCACCGACGACAAAGAGGCCTTCAAGAGGATTGCCTTCTTCGTCCACCGCCCGACAGTGGCCGTCGGTCTTGATGCCACCGAGCGTTATCCATGCTGCAATCTGAAGTTCTATTGCATACAGAGGACCGGATGAAAGTTCTTTGAGGAATTGCGCTTCCTTGTACATCTCGGCATCGTCGCCACTTTGGCAGAATCCGTTGTAGGCCTCGAGCGTCTTTGCCAGGTCCACCAAGCCGGATGCCTCCGCAAGCTCCTGAGCAGAATCGGCCTTCCATATCCAGCCCTCATCGATGCCTGCCTCAAGCTTTTCCGGCAAAGCGCTGAGCATTTTGCCCTGGAAGCCCGCCTGCACGCCAGGGGCCATGTTGTTGAAGGCGTCTTCTGAGATGAAGTCCAGCACCGGCGTTGTGGCAAGCTTGTCAACCATCGCCTGGTCAATAACGGCATAATAGACGCCTTCACGCAGAAGCGGCTCACCGCAATACATGGTCTCTTTTGCCATCTTGCCTTCATCCATGAAGCGCACGCCCTGCTTGTTCACCAGCAGACCGCCGAACAACGGCAAACTGAACACAGGAGTGGCATTGCTGTCGGTGAGGCTGACGAACTGATCGGATGACCTCATGTTGCACGCACCGGATTCATTGATGGAGGTGCTGAAGTTCTTGCCGATCTGCGCTCCGGCCGCCTGAGCCATGGTGATGCCGGAACCATCGTTGTACAGGTTGCCCGTGCAGTACATGAGAGAACCGCTGAAGTGCTTTTTGAGCATCTCTTCGTTGTGAATGAACCCACCCGTGGCAATGATGGTGTTGGCGGCTTTAACATCGACAGCATCGGACCCGTCCTGATAGCGGACGCCAACGATCTTGCCCTCTTCGGTGAGAATGTCAGTCGCCCGCACATCCCAGCGAGCATCGACACCGTTGATGTCGAGCATGTTTTGCAGGGAGTCCGCGCGCTCTTTTCCGCTGGTGGCGTAGATGTGTCCGCCGCGATAGAGCATCGGGGCAGTCTCATCAACGCCCTCGAAGGCGTACATGAACGCGACGCCGCCCTCTTCCATGAGGTCAATGGCTTTGCCTGTGGCAGGCAAAAGGGTACGCATGGCAGCAGCGTTTGCCTGATAGTGCGTGTTTGACCAGATGAAGTCAAACGCCTCTCGCGTGGTGAGATGGTTGTCATACTTCAGCTCGGGCTTTGACTCCACAGCAAACACGCCCGACACCATGGCGGCATTTGTCCCGGCCATTGAGGAAACACGATCGAGACCGATGACGCTGGCTCCCTCACGGGCTGCCGCCGCAGCGGCCACAGCCCCGCTGGTGCCAAGGCCAACCACGACCACATCACATTCTTCCGTGCGATCAGCCGGTGCGAGCTCCTGTGTCGGTACCGAGGCAGCGTCGGTGTCACCCTTGCGTGCCGCATCCTGCTGGGGCGTGCAGCCAAGCAGCGCGAGTGCGCCTAGGCTGCCTGCTCCAATGGCGCCCATCCCCAAGAAGGAACGGCGCGAAAGGCTGGCCGGCACGTTCGGCACATCAGCGGACGGCGATTGGTGGTTCTGATTCGATTTCATAAGATCATCCCTTTCCTTGAAAACCCTCAGCTCACCCTACCATCGGCCCCGAGGCAAAGTACAACAAACGCTGCCTTGGTCAACTCAGATGTAATTTGTAGATAAGATCAACCGCCGCATGCGACACGGTCCCAAGCCCGGCAACCATCTTGGGGCAGGTCCGGCATCTCTGACTCAAGGAAAAAGCAACCCAAAGAGAAATTCGAGACGGGAAGCAAAAACAAAAACCGTTGCTTTAAAAATATGAAACAAAATTTGTTTCATAATGAAATAACAACACTATTTGTTGCTATAATGATTGAAAAGCAAACTAAGCAAAGCATAGCCGCTGGAATAGAGGACCTCATGCTTCAATACGCTGCGCTTATCGTAGATATAAAAAACTCCAAGAAGTATGGGGATGACGTAAGAGAAAAACTTCAGCGCCATCTCTCTGTTTCGCAAAAATATTTGAACGCCCTCTTCTCCCAAAGTATTGAAAAGCCGGTTGTGTTCAGTGGTGGCGATGAGGTTCAAGGGTTGTTTCGTGATCCCCTTAACGCCTTTCTATACTACAGATTTCTGAATATGCTCCTCGATCCGATCACTATCCGTGGAGGAATTGGCGTAGGGGATTGGAAAGTGAAGCTTGATGACGCTGCGTCGACGGCACAAGATGGGCCAGTCTACCATCATGCGCGAGAAGCCGTGAATCGAGCAAAATCAAACAGATACTATAATCTCTTTCTCGTCTCCCGCGAGCCGTCCGATGAAAACACTACCGTCTTGATGGACTACCCGTTGGGCACGGGCAGGATGAGAACGACCAAGCAAAATGAGTTTGCTCTCATTGTGGAAATTCTTTTCCCTCTGAGAGAAAAAGCCTATCCACCCACGCGACTACAAGGAGTCAATCAAAACGATTCGGAGAGCATAGTGGAGTCTCTTTGCCGATTCAAACAAGCATTTTCTCAAGCGTCAAGCTTATCTGAAAAATTGCGAGAGGGTATAAAAACGATGCAGTTCCAGTGGCCGAGCGAGACGGAAATAGCCTTAGACAAATGGACGTCAACTCATTCCGGCTTGATTTCAGAACAGGAAAGAATTGCATATTTGCCTACTCAAACGCTCGCCAATTTGCTGGGAATGACCAAGCAGGGTATAAATAGGCAGATTGTTGAGTCAAGGGTTGTTCAGGAGAGGATTTCTGTGGCTTACGTCTCTCAATACATGAAGGGGCCGGTGGGACAATGACCATCGGTTTTGGTTTTGGATTTATCCTTATTCTCATGGGGCATCTGCTCGCAGATTTTTATGTCCAAACAAATTCAATCGCTCAGAGGAAGAACTCGGACAATAAGGCTTTCGCACTGCATGGAGTTCTCTATGCTCTCTGCATGCTGCCGTTTTGTCTCATTGTTTTTGCTTGGTGGTCCAGCTTTCTCATAAGCTGGATAGTCATTTCTCTCACCCATGCTCTTATAGATTTGGCAAAGAGAACAATAATCAACCGGGACACGACTTCGATCAGCAACGAAAAACACCCGAACGAACTGGCTTGCTTTTGCCTCGACCAAATTGCCCATATTGCACTGTGTGCAGCAGTTGTCGCGATCGCCTCCTCCAAAGGAACCCTTGTTCCAGAAGCATGGTTATTCATCCCCCTGCAAGACCTGATGGGTGGAGGAAATACGCTTATTGTTTTAGCGGTCGTGGTCACTGCATTTCTCTTTAACGGACGACCTGTCAGTTGCTTGATTCAACTGATTTTTACGCGAATACGGTTAACAACCAATTCCGACGACACCCAGCATCAGGAAGAACAAAGGGCCGGTCGATGGATTGGCGTGTTTGAACGTATGCTGGTTGTCGTGTTAACCCTATGCGGCCAATTCAGCGCGATAGCCTTTGTGCTTGCTGCCAAAAGCATCGCACGATTCAAACAATTGGACGACCAAGCCTTTGCGGAAAGCTATCTTATAGGAACACTCGCAAGCATGACCTTTGCGATATTGTCTTCGCTCTGCTTCCAGAGCATCGTGACTTGGTAAAGTAGCCTTATCGATCAAGGCAAAAGCGCTCTTTTCAACTTTGAAAACACAGATGGGGGGGCCTTGACGCGTTCAACCGATTGGACCCCTCCCCACTCGTAACCTCCAAGCCGAGGATCAGAACTCAGCGCATCATGATGCCGACAACCACTTCGGTGACACCGCCGAACACCAAGGCAAGGCCGGTGATGATGGCCACGAATTCAATGAAGACAAACGGGGCAACGACCACCAGTGCTCCAAAGACGAGCGTGAGTATGCCCAACGCCAGAGGAAGCCCCCATCTCTCCAAGCCGACGCTCCGCATGGCGAAGGCTTCAGCGATATCGCCGACACTGGTGATGATCACGATGATGCCGAGCACGATATAAAGATAGAGCAAGAACGAAGCGGGCCAGATGACAATGCAAAGTCCTATGACGGCCTCGACAATTCCAATCGCAATGCCCAATCCAAAGGACGAGGACTCATCCTTGCGATGGACCACGCTATTTATGATCATGACCACGCCAAGGGCGAGAAGCATCCAGCCAGCTATGAGGACGATCACCGTGAGCGTGACAATGGGCCTCATGAACATGATGATGCCGAGAAGCGTCAACACGATGCCCGTGATGATAATCCCCGTTTTCGTACGCCTGAGAGTCTTGTCCATCGCCTCTCCAATCTCCTCCGATGTTTGCAGGCCCTTCATTCTGGACCTGCGAAAATGATAGCGTTTTCCCGTCAGATATGCGGGATGCAGAGAAATTGTTATCGTGAGGGCAAACTTGCCTGAGGCTTCCAAGATCTCATGATGTCCCTTCCGGGGCTGGCAGCAAGGCTTCCATCGTGTTTGCCGCAATGGATCATGCTGCTGCAGAACTCTAGCAATCAACCCATACGGTGGCAGCCGTGACACCGCCATAGGGGCCGCACACGATGGAATGGGGTCCCAGGCGCGAAAAAACCCCCGAAAACTTCCCATCGAAGGCATACATTCCCGTGAGGTTGTTATAAGGAGCCCGAGGGGCTTGCTGAGGAAGCGAGTTTCCAGACTGCGTTGACGCATCCGCATCGGTCAGAACCTCGGCAGGCATGGTGAGAGTGGCATAGGGAGAGACGAAGCGTTGCGCGAGGAAGGGGCGGCCGCTGGCTGCGTCGGCATGGGCGGACACAATATCGCGCCATTCGTTTTCTGAGTACATCGGACCTACAAACACATCGGAAGCACCGTAGTCATCGGTTGGCTTGATCACCCACGAGTCCTTGTTTGCCGCAATATCCTCAATGTCAATGAGATCGGAATCGAGATACTCCGTGAAGGGTATGTGCTGCTCCACAAATTCCCGCTCCTCCGCTGACAAGAATTCCTGCGTCAGGGGGTCTCTCAACACCTTGAAGATGCGCTTGTCATGCGCGATCTGGTTCAAGAATCCGCCTATGAGCACGGTGCCGCCCTGCATGATGGCGGAAACCAGCGCCTGAGACTCATCCCAACGCTCCAAAACGTCCTTGCAGACGAAGCGACGCCATACCGCATCGATCGGCGTGCCATCGCCGTCAAGCAGCATGTTGGATCCCTCGTCGAAACGCAGAGCGCGCACATCGACCATGCGGCAGCTCACTCCTCGCTCGTTGAAGCGATTGCAGTAGGCTTCGAGTTCTTGCGTCGTCGAATGGTCAAGATAATCGCATATCGCCACCGTCGGATGGGAAACCGCTTTCGAGCTTGACCGGTAGACCGACAGGAACGTGTCTATCCATGAGTCGAACAGCTCGTTAGATTCTGTGTGGTGGCGTTCGGAAAACGTCCGGTAGCTGGGTGAGCTCTCAATGCTTCTGAATATCTCCCGGTCTTCGTTCATGCCCGATGTTCCATCGGTGTTGAACTCGCAGAAGTGCCATTCTCCTGTCTCCTCGTTCAGAAACAGGTCGAATCGCGCAATCGGTATGTGGCTGGCATAATCACGCGGTGCGAGAGCGAGCTCGACAATTCTGTCGTCGAAGCCAAACAGCGACCGGTACCGCTCGTCGGACACGAAGCGATCCATGGCTTTGCCCAAAATGGATGAGATCATATTCGTTGCGTCGGTGAACAGGGCACGGGTCTCGACTCCGTACAGCCGGGGAACAAAGGTTGAGGGCACCACTTCCCCATGCACGATGGCGCTTGACTGCTGCATGAAGCGTGCCGCGACCACGCGGCCCGGAATATCTCCTTGAAGGCCGTCGATGATGTCAAAGTATTCGGTCGTGTATGTACCGTTCATCAAGGTTCTTTCCGCCCGCTTTCGTTTTTGGCTTCTGGCATGCAACCGCATAGCCTGGTTTGATGAGATGCCAAGCTTGACCGCCTGAGACTTCAAGCTACGCGCAGGTGAAAGGAAGATGCGTCTTCATCTTCCCCTGCATCCAGAGACGTCATCGATGACAGTCCTCTGTCAGGCATTGTCGCTTGCGACCAAGGGGACATCCGTCCAAGTAGGTTGCAGCAACCGAACGATTGTACCACTTCAGCCGATGCACAGCTCCCAAGGAGCGTTGGCTGGCTCGTTACGCCTTTCCGGCGTCCCGGCCGCCACGCATCGTCCTCATTGTCCGCCAATGTTCGGCACCCCATAGCCGTGCCACCACGCGAAAAAATCTGGACAGTTTTCTCGACTTTCGCAAGACCGAAACTTCGCTGCCGTTTCTGTCAAAAAACGTCCAGCTTCACTTTTTCATGTAAGGTTTTCAGACTCGTTGCCCTTGCGAAACGACCGTGTGCCGAACGACTCTTTGAGGGCTTCGATGAGCGTGTGGATTTGATCGCTCGCCGAATCTACCCGATAGGCAACTCCTATCGGGTAGCAGATTTCCTTGCCATCAAGGCACTCCGCAATCACGATGTCATCGCGCTGCGAAAAATAGGTATCGATGGATTCGTATCCACAAATATGAACGGCATCACCCAGATCGGCGAAGGCCATGTTTGCCATGCTTTCGACCGCGGTAAGACGGAATTTAAGGCCGATTTCTCCACCAAGCATGTCTATCACCGTCTGTTTCCAGCTGTCAAAATGTGCACCGCTGCTGATATTCACCATGCAACCAGCCAGATCGCTGCGTGAAAGATTTTCGCGCTGCGCGAGAGGATTCGACTTCATCATGCAGATGGCGCCCTTTTCAAACCCGATCCGCTCGAACATAATGTTCTCACGCTTCATCACCTCGCCGATCGCAGACGTGCTTGAATAATCAGGACATATCCCTGCATCGATTGTTCGTCTTTCGAGAGCATTGAATATCGTCATGTCGAACCCCAGATCGACGAATAGAAAGGGAATGTCAATCTTCGAAAGCACCGAATAGTACTTTGACCTGAGCGATACACTTGCCAAGCGCAAAGGAGGACAGCCGCGGGATATCTCGCATCCCTTCTTGATCGCTTCCTCATACGTGCCCAGTATGGTCTGGGCATAATCGAGAAACAATGTCCCCGCTGGCGTCAAGGTGAATCCCTTTTCCGTACGATCGACAAGCTGAAAGCCGATTTCCCGCTCAAGACCGCTGATGTGCGTGCTCAAGCCCGACTGAGATAAGAACAATTCTTTTGCAGCACGGCTGAACCCCTGGCATTTCACCAATATCACAAACTCATGCAGCGCTTCGAGTTTCATGGAATCCCCTCCCTCATGAACGCATTATCTCTTGAAACGAGCAGTCGGGCAAGGCGGGTGTCGAGACGGGTCAACACATGGCGACACGATCAGTTGAACAAACGGGGCCGCTGGTGATGACGAGATGCCGACATTGCAGCGCCTCATCGGCACATGGATGCCACATTCACTTATCACGTGGAGGTATCACATTTCTTGATGCCGCTATCGTAATTCGCAAATGCGGGATCTTCAAAACGGGGATGCGTGGCGTCAATTGGAATTTTCCCTATCAGGCATATCTGCGCCATACTTCGTGGCAGTCGGCCACACTCGGCCGGACGATCACGTCAAAAAGGAGGGAATCATGAACAAGACAAGGGGAAATGTCAGTCGTCGCACCTTTCTCACCGGATCAGCCATCGTTGCAGCGGGTGCCTCGCTTGGGCTGATCGGCTGCTCGCAGCCTACTTCAGGCCAAGGGGCTTCATCGGCAACGAGCGGATCATGGGATAAGGAGTGTGACATTCTCGTCGTCGGCACGGGCACGGCGGCTTTCGCGGCTATAGCCGCAGCCGACTACGGAGCGGAATCGGTCATTGTGTTGGAGAAATCTTCTTCAATGTTCGGTGGGACAAGCGCGACCTCGGGAGGCGGCGTGGGGATTCCGCTGACCGATGCCGCGAAGGAAGCCAAGGTGGAGGATTCGGAAGAAAAAGTGCTCGCTTATTATAAGGCGGCATCACGCGGACGTGCCGACGAGGCCATTGTGAAGTCCTATATCAAAAATGGCAACGAATTCCTCCGCTGGACAGGCGACGCGCTCGGTTTCAAATGGGGATTCACCTCTCCAGCATTCCAAGACTATTACGAGCCTTGCGAGGGATTCCTCCCCTACGGTCGCGGCAGCATCAGCGTGCTGGAAATCGACGGGCAGAAAAACCAAGGTGCCACAGGCGTGTGGACGCTTCTGCAAAAGAGCGTGAAAGACAACGAGAAGACGGAGCTGCTCATGGACACGGCGGCGACCGAGCTCGTCGTCGACGAGAGTGGCCGTGTCGTTGGCGTTGTGGCAAAAACCAGTGGCAAGGATGAGCTGCGCATCCACGCCACGAAGGGAGTCATCCTGGGGACAGGCGGCTTTGACCACAACGACGATATGCGCAAAGAGTACCTGCCCTACCCGCTGTTCGTCACGAATGCCGCTCAGGGCAATACTGGAGATGGCCAGATCATGGGCATGGCAATCGGCGCCGCCGTCTCGAATATGGATCGCTCATGGGGACTGCCGTGCTTCCTGCCCGCAGGGAAGAACCCCGAAGAGATGATTGAAGTCAATGAAATCGTGACCGATTTCACCGGCAACGATTGGGCGATGTATCGCGGTAAGCCCGGAGCGCTCGTTGTCAACAAGGCTGGTCGCAGATTCGGAGACGAAGCCCAGGTTTACGATGTTTTCAATCGCGATTTTGGACAGTTCAGTTCGGCTATCGCCGACTTTCCGAACATTCCAGCATTCTTTATCTGCGACTCAACATACACGGCTGCCTACACATTGCCCGGCCAGAAAACGAAGGAAGACCCGATTCCCGAGTTCATCACACAGGCAAATACTCTCGAAGAGCTCGCAAACAAGCTCGGCATCGATGCAGCAGGTCTCACCGACGAGATTGAAACTTTTAATGAGAATGCGAAAGAAGGCATCGATCCGGCGTTTGGACGCGGAACGAAGCAGATCGATATCAACACTTCAGGTCTTTATGCCGGGTCGCGAACCGATATCCCGAACCCCTGCCTTTCCCCCGTCGGGACTGGTCCGTTTTACGGAGCGCTTTATGTGCCCGGCACGTGCGGGACGAACGGAGGCTTGAAAGCCAACGAAAACGCTCAGGTGGTTTCACTTACGGGTGAGCCGATTGAAGGTTTGTATGCCATAGGCAACTGCTCGTCAGGCGTATCCGGCGGCGCATACTGCCATGGCGGCATGACGGTCGGCGCAGGTTCGGTCATGGGCTGGGTTGCGGTTCGCCACGCACTCGGCGTTTCATAAGCGCCTTAAGAATCTGCCCTTTCGGAGAAACGCTGGGAACCCCCTCCAGGCCCCTCGGCCCTCATCGGCCGAGGGGCTTTTCTCTTTCCCGTCAGACAGGGCTCCGGCATCCCTGGCAAAAGACTTCTGACATTTGGATACCGCTTACAGCTGAACCTCTTATAATCTGCTATCTTCATGAAACCGACCCGTGTAGTGCGCTTGACAGAATCATGCATCGAGATTGACGTGAGGAGCCTCCATGAACACATGGCACAACCTATCCGCTCACGATGTCCTCAAACGTCTCGATGTCGATCCCCTGACAGGACTGTCGGAAACGGGAGTGCGAGAGCGCCTCAACCGCTATGGCGCAAACGAATACACTCAGGTCGAGAGCGACAGCATCCTCAAGATGGTGCTGTATCAGTTCAAAGACCTTGCTAACGTCATCCTGCTCCTCGCCGGCATCCTCTCCCTCGCCCTCGCCATCCGCGAAGGACATGGCTACCTTGAACCCATCGTCATTTTCGGCATCATCGCCATGAACATCGCTCTCGCGGTCTCTCAGGAGCGCAGTGCCGAAAAGGCCCTCGAGGCGCTACAGAGCCTCAGCAACCCGACCTGCTATGTATTGCGCGACGGATCAAAAATCGAAATCGAAACCACGCAGACCGTGCCCGGCGACATTCTCCTCCTCAGCGCAGGTGATTATGTCGCCGCAGATGCACGGCTGATCAAAAGCACGGGACTGTTCGTTGACGAATCGTCGCTCACCGGCGAGAGCGAGCCTGCGGAAAAGAACGATTCATGCGTTGCCGTGGAGGAACAGGCGCCGTTGGGAGACCAGTGCTCCATGGTGTTCGCCGGCTGTCTGGTCACAGCCGGAAACGCGACCGCCGTGGTCACTGCAACCGGCATGAATACCCAGATGGGTAAAATTGCAGGCTATCTCAACAACGCGCAGAAAATCCAAACGCCGCTGCAAAAGCGCCTGAACAACGTCAGTCGCATAATCACCGCCGTCGCCATTGTAGCCGCCATCGTCTTGGTCATCGTAGGCTTGCGACAGGGCGAGGATCTCTGGGTCATGATGCTTGCAGCCGTGGCGCTGGCCGTTGCCGCCGTGCCCGAGACCCTGCAGCTGATCATCACCCTGTCTCTGACTCAAAGCGTGCGCAAGATGGTCGAGCAGCATGCGTTGGTGCGCAAGCTGCCCGCCGTGGAGACCCTCGGCAACACGTCCATCATCTGCTCAGACAAGACGGGCACCCTCACACAGAACAACATGACCATCCAAAAGCTCTGGATGCCCGGGAGGGACCCCTTCGCACCCCAGGAACGATTCAACAATGAGCAGCGACGCTTTCTTGAGATGCTTGCACTGGCCAGCAATGCAACCATCGAGTTCAACGATGCCGGCACCGGCGGCGACGCCAGAAACGGCATCAGCGAACAGGGCGAAAGCGCCGACGGGCTCCCGTATACCATCATCGGCGACGCCACCGAAAGCGCCATCATGCGGTTGCTGATTGACCAGGGCATCGATCTGGCAGACCTGCGCGCCTCCTGGCCGCGCGTCGCCGAAGTGCCCTTCTCGTCCGATCGCAAGATGATGACGAGCATCCACCGGCACCCCAAGGGTGGTTATCTGGTTATCACCAAGGGTGCCTTCGATCGCCTTCCCCTCTTCGACCAGGAGGAGAACGAGACCGTCGAGCGGGTCGACATGCACGATTCCCTTGCCGCCGAAGCCCTGCGCCTCATCGCGCTGGGAAGCTCCCGGGTAGATGCCCTGCCGCCTGAGGAGGATTTCGAAAGCCTTGAGAGCAACCTGTGCTTCGAAGGGCTCATCGGCCTTATCGACCCCCCACGTGCCGAGGCTGCCGAAGCTATCCAGGTGGCCAAGCGAGCCGGCATCAGAACCATCATGATCACGGGCGATCATGCGGCGACGGCTGCCGCGATCGCCCGCAAGCTGGGGCTCATAGAAGAAGAAAACACGGTGATCACGGGACGCGACCTTTCCGCAATGAGCGACGAGGACCTGATTGAGAACATCTCGAATTACTCAGTCTATGCCCGGGTGTCTCCCGAAGACAAGATTCGCATCGTCGAGGCGTGGCAGGAACACGACGAAGTGGTTGCCATGACCGGCGATGGCGTCAACGACGCCCCCGCCCTCAAGGCAGCGGATGTCGGCATTGCCATGGGGCAATCCGGCACCGAGGTGGCAAAAAGCGCTTCGGACATCGTGCTGACCGACGACAACTTCGCCACGATCGTCGCCGCCGTCAGAGAAGGCAGAAACGTCTTTGGAAACATCAGAAAAACGCTCTACTTCCTGCTGGTGTGCAATCTGTCTGAAATCGTCATCATATTGTTCGCGCAGTTGGCAGGATGGGGCATCGCGCTCACGCCCGTCATGTTGCTGCTGATCAATGTGCTGGGCGATGGCATCCCTGGCCTCGGCCTGGCACGTGAGCAGGGTGACGACCGCCTCATGAGGCGCAAGCCCATCGCACGCGATGAGAGCTTCTTCGGCGGCAGCCTGCTCAAGGTCATCGTCCAGCAAGCCATCGCGTTTTCGATCGTCGGGCTGGTAGCCTACTACCTGGGGTGCTTCGTCGAAATTCCGGGAGGCACAAACCCGTCCCAGGAAGTCGGACAGACCATGGCGTTTCTGGTGATAGCGTTCACCAGCGTCGTCCACATATTTACCGTGCGAACGAGAAAGTCGGTGTTCAGGCACCCGATACGGGACAACATGACCCTGTTCTACAGCGCCGTCGCCATGATCGTGCTCTTTGCACTCATGGCACTCGTACCACCCTTCGGCGCGATATTCGGCGTCGAGCCCATTGGCCTTACCGATTGGTTGGTCGTCATCGGTTTGAGCATCATCCCCACCTTGGTGGCCGAAGTCTTCAAGCTCTGGGACAACCGCTGCGAGATCAAGGCGTATCGCCGCCGCATCCTCAAGCACGACCTCGATGAAGACCGGTGGTGTGCCTAGGGCCTCAGTGGAGTCCGCAATCTAACCCGGATGCCCCGCTAAGGGTGGGAGCTGCAATGGTATGTCATGACGTTCGAATCAGGCCTCGGTGACAACGCCTTCCTTATCCACGAAGTAGGCAGCGATGATTTCGTTGCGCTCTCGCACAAAAGAACAGCCCTTCTCGATTCCGAGGGCAAGCAGGGTGGTTGAATATCCTTCAGCATCAAGAGAACGGGCCGCAACGACCGTTACGCCTGCAACGTCCGTATCCACCGGACGGCCAGTCTTTGGATCGAGAATGTGATGGTAGAGAACCCCGTTTTTCGTGAAGCTTCGTTCGCAGGTGCCGCTGGTAACCGCCGATGCATCAACAACCTCTATAGCCCGTAAAGCCGGCCGCGCCCTCCGCGGGTCCTGAATTCCAACCTTCCAATGCTCGCCATCAGGTCTCCGCCCCTTCACAACCACGTTGCCTCCCAAATTGATGACGTAGTTTTGTATCGAGCAGGCATCCAGACGCGCCGCAAGCTTGTCGGCAATGTAGCCTTTCGCAATTCCACCCACGTCGATAACGCCCTCAGGGTCAGTCAATCGCGCATAATACCGCGGAGAATGCCCATGCCGCCCATCCACGCCCTCGAGCGCGTTGGAGCGCAAACCTTCATCAGGCGAATCTCCCTCCTCTGCAGCTTCGTTCCTTACCTGCAGCATCCGCCAGTCAATATGAGATGTCGAACGGGCAAGCTTCGCTGCCTCCGGTATGACGCCGCGCGCGAAGTCCCAGAGCTGCAGGGCTGGACCGACGCTGATGTCGAACACTCCTCCGCTCATGGCACAGTAATGGCGGCTTGCCTGGAGAAGCGCATACGTCTCCGCATCTATTTCGACCTCGTCTCCCCGGGCAGCATTCAGGCGAGCTATGTCCGATTCGGGAATATGCCGCGAAAACAGCCGCTCATAACGCCTGCATTCTTCTCTGATCTCCTTGAAGACGGTCGCGCAGTGCGCTTCAGGAGCCAAGGCGCTCAGGGTGATGGTGGTGTTGAAGGCAAAGAAGAAGGCGGTCGTGAGCCCCGTCTCGCGGTTGGTGCTGAGCTGAAAAACATGAGAAAAAATGGTCGGGTCAAAACCTTCAACTTCAGCATTCTCAACATCCGACATGAGCCACGCCCTTCACTATGCAACAACTTCCCGGCGCACGCGATGGGACTTCGACGTGCGCCGGAAAAGCATACTCTAGAACATTACGGGTAATTAAACTACTTGGCTTTTTTCAGAGCATCGTTGACCGCACGCTGGAAGCCATACATGGTGTTGGTGGCGGTGCTGACCACGTCCATGTCTTCGAAATTTTGCGTGTCGGTTATCTGCATGACATAGGACACGAGCGCATTGCCGCCAAGCGTTGCCGTTTCCGAGACCTCGGTGAGGGCGACATCGATGATCTTGTCTCCCGAGACGGTGACGCTCACCACCATCGGACCGATAAAGCCATCCGCAAAGCCCTCGTACGTGCCATCCTTGTAAGGGCCAGAAACCATCTCAACCGGCGGTATTTCATTTGATTCGCCCACCCACTGGGTCGGCTTGTCGGACGAGGCGGTAAATTGGTCTTGAGCGCGCAGGGCGGCGTTCTTGCCCGATATGCGGCCGAACACCATGGTCTCCCCAAGGTTGCCGCCGCCATTGTACATGTCGCAGAAAACAGAGCCGAGTTCGCCAGCAGAGAACAACCCATTGATAGGAACGCCGTCGACGTTTACGACCGAGCCATCTTTGTTTCGACGGGGACCTCCCATGGTGTTGAAATAGGTCGGACCAATCTTCACGGCATAGAAAGGCCCTGTCTTGATGGGCTTCATGGTGGCTATGGGACGGCCGTAATCAGCATTCTCGCCTGCATCAAATCGCTTGTTGTAATCGTTGATGGAGGCAACGAATTTTTCCGTGCTGAAATCGGGAGCGTCTTTGCCGTCCTTTGACTTGCGGATGTTCTCCGCAAGTTCTTCCAGGGTTGCCCCGCTGATGATCTCGCCCGATGCCAGCTCGTTCACGTAGTTGTCGGAGAAGCTGGCCATGAATTTAGTTGCAAGCTGGTCGGCGTCATGGACTGCATAGGCGGGAAGGGGCATCGGGGTGGATATCCATCGGCCTCCAATTTCCATGCGCCCATGACGGTTTTCCGCACTCTCGTTCATGAAGCGAGGACCGCCCAAGCCAACAATGCAGCCAAGGGCGACGGAAACACCCGTGAGCCCAACGGCATTCATCTCGGGATTCTGGTAGGTCCACGTAAAGCCTGCGCTGTTGGACATATGCCACAGGTCGGCGCCAACGGCAGTGGCCATCTTGATGCCATCGCCTTCGTTGAAGAGCCCGCCGCGTTGATGCACATAGGGCTGCTGCAGATAGCTGGACACCATTTCCTGGTTGTTCTCGAAACCACCCATAGCAAGAACGACGCCGCCATTGGCCTTGACCTTGGTCTCCACGCCCTCCTTCTCAATCACAACGCCGATGACATCGCCATTCCCGTCCACGATCAGCTTTTTACCAGGTGAGTTGAACCAGACATCATGGCCCTTGTCCTCATGAGCTTTTACGGCCGCCTGGCATAAATTGTAGTAGCTGCGGTCAAAGCGCGTGCCGGAGGCGCTGAGGCACAGGCAGTGCTGGCCAGATTCGAGCTCGGGGAACTCATGCCAGTTGTAGACCCACCCGCTCCGTCCAAGATTCCAGGGGTTTTCCCTTTCCAGCCAGATGTTCCCCGGCTTGGTCATGGCCGCCTCCATGCCCATCGTCGGCCTCTCTCGAGGCGCGATGAGCTCGGGGTTGCCGCCCATGGGACCCGTCATCCAGTCGAAATTCTCGGCACATCCGTCACAGTAGGTGCGCATTGCGTCCGGATCCCAGTTATTGAATTTCCCCATGATGGCGGTCAGATAGTTATAGAGTTCGTCGGGATTGTCCGTCGCCATGACAAACTGCCCGGAAGCCGAAGAGTTTCCGCCTTCACGACCCTCAACGGCCTTCTCCGCCAAGAGCACCTTTGAGGCACCGTTCTCGATCGCTGAAACGAATGCGTTTGACCCTGCGGCACCATAGCCCAATACAACAACATCATATTCTTCGTCCCACGTGACACTGGAACCGCCACCGGCCGAGGAGCCGTTCCCCGAAGCTCCTGTGGAGCAAGCTCCCAGGAAGCTGGCAGCAGCGACGCCTGTCGCGCCAAACGCTGCACCCTTGATGAATTTTCTCCGTGATAATTCCTTGCCCATGTTTCCTCCTTGAAGTCGTTACCGACACACAGGAAGGACCCGTTCGCTCTCTTACCCCCAGAAAATCAAAAGGTCGGACGGTCCCTCATGGACCCCACATTAGGCTCTGACCTATCTCAAAGCATCGGCTCAGCCAGAATCTCTAGGCTGATTTCTATAACACCCCTTATTAACACCCCTCTCCCAAATGCCGACTGCATCACAAATATTCAGGGTTCCGCCCCTATGAAATATAATCTCTGTTACAGGGATGGGTACGGGAGGGCACGTACATGAATAAAAATCCTAGGGGAGCTGGGATCGCTTTGTCCGAAAACGATTTTGTTAAATTGCCTGAAAAATCTCGGGGGATACTGGCTCATTTCCCCTTGGTTTTTATCGGCTTGGGGCTCTACCGTGCATGGATTGAAGTCTCCACCATCAGCGTTCCCGGTGCCTTCCCCCTTCAATCATTCTCTGCAGTCGACATCTTTGAGATCTCCGCTATCGCGACATGGGTCCTCGGCGCTCTTTTCGCAAGACATTTGTCCCCCCTCAGCAAGAGTAAGGCCTCCTTTATCGTATCCGGTGGGCTTATTGCCCTTGCCACAGCAGCCGCATACTATGCCGCAGCGCATCCTGATAGCGCATCCTCATTGGCACTCCCCATCTCAATCGGGTCCGGAGTCGGAATAGCCATT
Source organism: Actinomycetes bacterium (assembly GCA_023429565.1). GTDB lineage: Bacteria > Actinomycetota > Coriobacteriia > Coriobacteriales > Eggerthellaceae > JAEWQO01. Next base: position 24,322 of record JAEZDJ010000029.1, on the reverse strand, counting down.
CTTATTCTTATCTGGTCGGAATTCTACGGATGCCTGAACCCATTGCGTGTGGCTCTCTACTATTCCACCTCTATAATCGTAGGAGCTCTGGTTATTTATCTGACGAAAGGGCTCGTTGCCGATTACCGCATGTGGTTTATTATCTTTCTTCCCGTCTTGTCAGCTCTGTTTGCTTTTTTGAGCTTCAGGCACGTGCCCGAAGCCGAACGACCTCGGCCTATGAGCACGCGGTTCTCCTTCCCCTGGAAGCCCGTTTTGCTGATGGCTGTTTTTAGCTTTGCCTACGGGCTTAAAGAAAGTTCAATACTGGCATTTTCGGGACCCCACTCGTCGTTCGGCGTAATCGTTGCCGCAGCCATAGTTGTCATAGGGGTTATTGCCCAAGGTGAGAAATTCAACTTCGGGTTGATATACCGATTTGGATTGCCGCTGATGGTCGCTTCGTTCCTCATTGTTCCCGCCTTGGGATTCCCTGTGGAAGCGGTGTCGGCTTTCTGCGCCTCCCTGAGCTACACGGCGTTCTCCATTCTCATCATGTTGCTGTTAAGCAATCTGTCGTACCGGTACGGCGTCACCGCTTTATGGCTCTTCGGCATCGAGCGGGCCATACGCCAGGCAGTCATGCTGTGCGGCGGCAAAATCAATCACCTGCTCACCCAGGCAGAACCTTTGATTGAGAACCAGGCCGTCATCATAAACGTCGTCATCGTCTTGCTGATCATCGTGTTCACCATGATCCTGCTGTCAGAGAAGGATCTTGCCAGCAACTGGGGCATCGAGGCGCTGGCCGAAAAGAACAAGCAGGAGGATGCGCCCGCGGCAAATCGAGAATCCATGCGCAGCTTCGTGCTTGGCAAAAAGTGCGCGAGCATTTCGAAGCAGTATGCCCTTTCGGTGCGGGAAGCCGAGGTGCTTTTGCTGCTGGCCCAGAGGAAATCCATCGGGGCAATTGAGCAGCGGCTCATCATTGCCAACGGAACCGCAAAAGCGCACGTACGCCACATCTATCGAAAGCTCGACATTCATTCAAGGAATGAGTTGTTCGCGCTGCTTGAGCGAACCGATGTGGATGGTTGACTGCGTAAGGGTGGAGATGGGGAGGTGTTTGTGCGGGAAGAGGCGGAAAGAAAAAGAGACCCCGTGCACTATGCAGGAGGCAGGCCATGCTGCGCATCCGAAGCAACAGACCCATCTCCAAACATAGCTCTTCATACGTCGAAGCCACCCATCTTTACCCGCCGAACAACAAGCATCCTGGAACGCATAGGACAACGCATGATAAAGAGAAAAGGATAAGTCGGGTACGGGGTTACGGATGGTCCGTGGCACAAACGCCATGGAGCCAATACACGTACAGGAGAAGATACCGATCTCCCTTTCTCTTTAAAACTCTTGTTTAATTGTTCATTTTTAAATAAAATATTAAATATGAACAATAAATTACGCGAAATATGATCATACCGCAGCGAAGGAGGCATCCAACATGATTGAAAGACCATCCTATCTAGAGCGTCTTCAAGCTTGGAAGGATCGAGACGTCATCAAGGTCCTTACAGGGATGCGACGCTGCGGAAAATCAACCATACTCGAAATGTTCCAAGACGCGCTCAAGACAACAGGGATAGAAGAAAAGTGCCTCATCGCATTAAATTTCGAGAGTCTTGAGGAGAATTTTCCTACGGGAGCAAAAGAACTCTATAGCTACATCGCCTCTAGATTGTCACCTAACGAGAAAAACTACGTTTTTCTCGATGAAATCCAACGCATTGAACATTTTGAAGTCGTGGCAGATGCCCTGTTTGTGCGCAAGGATGTCGATCTGTACATAACGGGTTCAAACTCCTATTTTCTGTCCGGTGAGCTTGCCACGCTGCTCACTGGGCGCTATGTGGAGATCAAGGTTCAACCGCTTTCTTTCAAAGAGTATTTTAATGCGGTGAACTCTGACCGGGGCGGGTTCGACTATCCCCATGACTATGGTCGTCCAGCCTTCTCAAAGGAAGAAGCCTTCAACCGATACTTGACGTATGGCGGCCTTCCTTATGCGGCCTTGCTTTTTGATGAACGCCAACTTGTTGAATACCTGGACGGTGTTTTCAATACAATTTTTGTCACTGACATCCTCAGCAGAAGGCCCCGAATGGACATGAGGGCTTTCAAAGCGACAACATCTTTTTTGGCGGACAATATCGGGAACATAAGCTCATTGAAAAAAATTGCTTCTGGACTTGCGGGGACGGGTAGCAAGGTGTCAGAAGGGGCGGTGAGGGAGTATGTTGATGCTCTTCTCGAGTGCTACCTTATCTACAAAGCGCGACGTTTCGATTTAAAGGGCAGGGCACACCTGAAAACTCTTGAAAAGTATTATTTGGGAGACCTCGGTTTTCGCTTCTGGCTGCTTGGCAAAGATGCAGGAGACATTGGGCATCGTATAGAGAATGTCGTCTATCTGGAACTTCTCAGAAGGTTTTTACGAGTTGACATTGGCAAGCAGGGTGAAAAGGAAATAGATTTCGTTGCCTCGGATAAAGATGGCCCACATTATTTTCAGGTAGCGCAGACGGTGCTCGACGAAAATACGCTCAAGCGAGAACTCGAACCCTTGCAAAACATTAAAGATAATTATCCAAAAACCCTGTTATCGCTAGATGTGGTGGGTACCGGTGATTTCAGCGGGATCCACCACATGAATCTACTGGAATGGCTCTTGGGTAAAGAGGCAGGAGTTTAGCTCGCCAATCAACCGGACGTTGACGCCTAGGGTTCTGCGCCGAGATCAACAAATGATCGGGCGTCGATGTCAAACCACAGGCATCATCTAATCGTCGAAAAGCATGTCAGCAACTATGCGAAAGCAACAATGAACCGATATCTTGGTTGGATATTTAAGTCCTGACAGTCAACTTATCGTCAGGACTCAGTCCTCCTTTTGAGCATAAATGAAAACAGCGAGGCGCTTTTGCTTTTTGCTTAGAAGAACTTCATCGGCGCAATTGAGCAGCGACTCATCATTGCCAACGGAACCGCAAAAACGCATGAAGACACATCTATCGAAAGCTCGATATTCATTCAAGGAATGAGCTGGTCGCTACTGAGCCCCTTGACCACCTCAAGAAGTTCCGTTTGGCTGTGCACCTCAAATTTCCGATAAATATTTCGTACATGAGTCTTAATGGTATTTGAGGACAAGAACAGCTCCTTTTCCATCTCTTTGCGACTATACCGGTTGATCATGAGAAAAAACACATCCGTCTCACGCCCGGTCAACATATAGGCACGGGCAACGTGCCCCATTTCCGCCAGCCTTGAATCGCGCCCCTCGTCATCACCTTCTCCAATAAGCCCCTTCTCGTACAGCGTAAGTCTTCCATTCAGGGTCACAAAAACAATCAAGACAACAGCGAAGCATAGTACGATGGCAATGCCAGCAATGGCATCCATCCCTTCCGCAGACAGGGGATTGTCCACCATGAAACCGAACCCAACAAGCTCGCCAAGATAGTTTCCTATTCGCTGAATGCAAAATACCAAGCTGAAAAGCAAACACGGTTGCACGGAATACCGTTTCGATATTTCAGCGGTCACTACAATCAACAGGCTCACAAAGCTGTAGCCGCACGTTATCTGCACAACGGATTGAGCGAGAGGGGCTGCCGAAACACCACTGATGAAAAAGCCGATGGATCCTATGCAGGCAAGAATCACGGCAAAAGTAAAAGCCTGTCCGTCAATCGAAACGCTTTTTGCAGGAAGGATGACGGAAATCACGAATGCGACCAAAGAGACACCCGCGAACCCAAGGGGAATCCCGTAGGCAATGAACTCGTTCTGGGTAAAGAACAGATGGGTTTCCGTGACATCGAACAGAAATGAAAATGCAAAAGCAAACAGGGCAATCTTCCAAAGACTTCCAAACGGCACAAAACGGTGCACTTGCAACGCGGCCCCATCGTGCAGCTTTTTCGTGGATGTCAGGCTGGCGAACAGCACGAGCAAAATCAGACAAAAAATCGCCGGAACAAACTCGAGGGGGATAAGTTGCAACCCAAAAATGACGAGAGCACACACAAGAAATGCTCCGCCAACACAACGGACCATCACGTTTCGTGGCAGGGAAACTAAATATATCACCAGGCCGAGTCGATACCAAGCAATCCAAAGACCAGTGAAAACGGGCGCGATCACAAGCAGTCCAGTAACGGATTGCATAGCTATACCGCACAATCCAAGCACCAGGAAAATCGCATTGTTGCGGCCCGTGAATTGCACCGGCAAGTTCCTGCGGCACCGCAAGAAGACTACTGCATACAACACCGCGCTCGACACAGAGGCAATTGACGACAATGATGCCTGACCTTGTGTGAAAAATCCAAACAACGTCGCATAATGTAAACCACTCGTCCAGGCAAAACACAATCCTAGCGAAACGGCAAAGAGCACTTCTCTTCGCACACGAATCGCCATGCCAGTAGCCGCATTCCCCATAGGCTCCCCATCGGTCAACAAGCGTGTCTCCGGCCCTCTTGCAGTATAGGATGAGCCTTCCGCAAAAGCCAGGCGGGCTTCAAAGTTGTATTCCATCCTGCCTCAACGAAACACAGACTGGGTTGGCGAACTGATTTCGCCAACCCAGTCTGACAATCTTGGCATTTCACGCCACTGTCAAAAGCGCTACTCCGCCATTGCCGCCTGTCCGGCGACCCATGCCATAACGCTGCTTGCCCCCACAGGGGCTCCGCCTCCCGCATAGCCAGCCCCAAACGGGGACGTCGCTGCACAACCACACGCATACAAGCCGGGAATGACCTCCCCTTCGGCAGTGAGAACTTGAGCCTTCGCATTGATCGCCAGGCCGCCCGCCGTGCCCAAACTGGCCGGATAATAGCGCGCCCCATAAAAGGGAGGAACCGCAACAGGAGCAAGGCATTTATTGTTCAGATCGTCCCTGGTTTCATCGGCAACCGATCGCTGATCGTGGCTGAATTCACCCCGATGCCAGATTGGATCAACGCCTTCTTGCGCATGCCGGTTGAACTCCTCGAGCTCCAGCACAAGGCCTCCGCTGTCAATCCCGAGCATTGCCGCGAGCTCTTCAAGCGATTCCGCCTTATTGATCCAATCCGGAACATCTCCAACCGCTTCGCCGCCGGGCATCTTATAGCGCTCGGCAAAGGTGCTGTCACATATCCAAAAGGCCGGGATGTTCTGGAACTTAAACTGAGCCGAGTCCCATCCTTCCATACAGCGCTGAAAGTTTGCGTAAATGGTTGATTCGTTCCCGATGCGTTTCCCATACCGATTGACCACAATCGCGCCCGGCTTGCCACGGAACTGGTAGGAGTCGGTAACCGTGTATTCGGGCGATCGCTCCATGCCTTCGTATTCGCCTTTCGGCAGAAAGCAGCACTGCCCGTATACCGAGGCCATGTTGGCAAGGGACGCCCCCACGGCCATGCCCATACGCTGTCCGTCACCCGTGTTGGTCTCAACATGGCGGGACGCGAAAAACGGCGTTCTCAGGAAACTCAGTCGCATCTCATCGTTGAAGTCGAATCCACCCGTGCCAAGCAAGACGCCCTTCGTGGCCTTCACCCGCATTTCTTTCCCTCGCTCGTCAGAAACGAGCACCCCAACAACCGCGCCGGACTCATCAACAATAAGCTGTTTCCCCTCAGACTGCATCATGACTTCGACGCCATTAGAATCACATAAGCTGCGAATTATCTGAAACGTCTGAGCATTCGAGGGTTTTTCTGGCTTTTCCCATGTTTCATTTTAAATATTCTTAGCGGACGTTGCAGCATCTATGTTGATAGATCGGCCACGGGGACGAAATCCATCAACCTGATAATAGTCCTGGTTGATCCAATCGTAATAGCGCTCCCATTCGAAACCCCACGCTTCACGAGACCATTGGACGAATTCAGGTGCTTTGTCGATATAGGCCTCTTTAAGTTCGTCCGTCACCTTTCCTTCGGCGATGTTGGTCACATAAAGCAAGGCGTCGTCGCGATTGTCTTCGATTCCTTGCTCTTCCATAAGATAATTCATCGGCACCCAGGTAATGCCCTCGGAAAGGCTCGTCGTCCCAACAAACAGATCGCCCTTGTCGACAATGAGCACACTGCTCGCTCCAGCCTTCACGGCCGCCAAAGCCCCCCACGAGGCGCCTCCCGAGCCGACCACAACGAAATCGCATTCCTTATCCCATGAGCCGCTGTTGGCAGATTGACCGCTCGCGGATGCCTCGCTTGATGGAGCGCAGCCAGCAAACAGGCCCATCGCAACCGCACCGACACCGATTGACGCACCACCCCTTATAAACGAACGTCTATCGAACACCGTGGTTTCCTTCATGTGTTTCCTCCTTGCTTTGTAATATCGCAACGCAAGAAATTATTGAAACGAAGGCTGTGTTTTACTTCGCCCATTACGGGCGATACCTGTTCAAACGGGGTGATTTCGCTCACCCATTACTCTACAGCGGGGAAGAAAGTTTCTGGCTTTTGGTCTGGAACGACTTCGCCACAGAGACCCTGAACCTTGGAAGGCGCGTACTTCGGAGCCTCGAAGAGGGGTAGCCTTCCAGAGATTACGCGAAGGACTAGACTTCCAAAAGGAAGAAACATCTACAGCAAATGTCTCGTCGCAAAAGAGGCCTAGAAAAGCGAGTAGCCAAGGTTAAGCGCGGCGGTTCCTGCTCGTGCCAAGAATGCGCCGGCTCTCGTGACCATCGTGGGCTTCTTTGCCCCTTGCGTGGTGAAGCTTGCGTAGACGCAACGTCAGATATGCACCGCCCAAGGCCAGATACATCCAGGCGGTTGCCACATTCTGCGCAAAGCTGCCAAGCCATCCGACCGGATTGCCCATGAGCGCCATGGTGACCGTGGCGCCGTCGTAGGGGTATCCATAGAGGCAATGGCCCAATGCGAGGAAGAAGCCCTGCGCGATCATGAGCGCCATGAAGGGATAGGCGAGCACCTGGGTTTTCTTCCACGTGGCGTGGGACATGCGTCGACGCACGACCTTGAACGAGGTGATCCAGGGAATCAGGAAGACGAGTGTGAGCAAAGGGCCGATAATCACGCTTGCTACGAACATCGCGCCGCTGGCTGCGCTTCCCCAGACCTGTTGCGCCATCGGGCTGAGGAACAGGAGCGGGAAGTTGATGACGCGGACGACGTGGCCCATGATGACGATGCCGCCAATCACGGACAATTCCGACCTGACGGAGAGGAGCTTCTTGACGGCGGGTGTCTTTTCCAGCGCTCCCGAGAACATGACGATGAGATAGAAGCACACGCCGGTAAACGAGGAGGTGAGCAACGTGGTCACCGTCCCGATCAGCGGTTGCGAGCTTTCCAGGGAATCGAGATATGACTGATACGCCACAACTGACGCGGGCGCTGCGTTCCCCATGGCCAAAAGGACAGGGTCTGGCCAGCTCACCGCAACTACCGCAACTGTCCAGAACGCATAGAACGCCCCCGCATGCCTTCTCAGCGGCGCCGCGAACAGAAAGGCGAAAGCGATCGCGAACGGAGCGACTTGGATGAGGTTGGGGATGAATGGAGGAAGGAAAGGAAGCATGGTGTGCCTGGAGCCTCTCTGTAGAAGATGGAAAACGACGAAGGTGTGATGCCCCGGCCGCCGTGTGCTTTTCGACCGCTGGGGCTGTCACCCTCGTCACGTGCTCACCCACCGGGCGGCGCGGTCTTTGAACCACGAGCTATTCTCGATGGAGCAAGCGGTGACAGGGAACGCGTCCGTGTCTGCGCCATGCCCGCACGCCTCCCTTGTGCTCGATTTCTCTTTCGATTGGATCAGGCAGGGCATGCGGCCATGAACCCTCCGCGCCGCATGTTCACCAATCCAGGATTCTAGCGATGACGGTTAAAGATTGCTGTTGTATTTGCAACGTCTTGGCAAGATGGCCATTGCAACTTAATGGTTCAAAACAAATATGGATGGATGTCTTACCTCTCCGCATGATCTCTGGAGGGTCAGACCCCTCTTATGATAATCACAAGGCACTTCCCCGGAATTCTTTGCTCGCCGTTCAGGAGCAGATGCGCGATTAGCCCCTTATTGCTTTCCATCTCTTCCCAAGGCATCCTTGGCTTCGTCTGTGAGGGCAAAAGCCGCAGGACGATAGCCCGTCTTGCGGACAATATCCTTTTTTTCGAGTGCCGAGATATGCTTCCTCGTCATCTGTTTTCCCAGATCTATGCTCTGCGCCAATTCGTCGAGCGAGGCCGATCCAAACATGCCGAACAGTTCGAATTGCGAAAGCGCGAACACGAGACACGCTTCCTTCTCGGAAAGCTTGAAACGGGCCACCAAGTCTTTCATCTTTCCAGACATGGCCTCAAAAGATGCCTTGCTGCGTTCGACGCTGTCAATGACGCCCATCTGGGCCAAGCGCACAAGCTCCAGAAGATTGTAAACGAAGAAAGTCAGCTCTCCCCGGTTCAGAGGGTCCTCGACCGTCTTGAAGGCCCTGTAGTACACATCGCGGTTCTCTGCGATCGCGCGTGAGAGCGAGAGCACCGTCGGCGCAGAAAACGCCTCGCTCAGGAAGAGGGACAGAAGGTACCTGCCCGTCCTGCCGTTTCCATCATAAAATGGATGAGCATACTCAAACACATAGTGCGAAGCTATGGCGCTGATGGCTTCCGGCATGTCATCGCGACGGACCAGGCCAAGCATCTGCTCCATTGCCTCGATAATGCGATCTTTCGGCTCTAGCCCGCTGTGCACGACCTTGACGCCTCCGGCAGTGATGTCGGCACCCTCCGCTCTGAACAATCTGCCGTCAGGTTTCTTCGATTCCGACGGCTCCCCGTCCATAGCTTTGTCATAAATGGCTCTGATGTCATCAGGGGGTGCTGGGCACTTCGTGCTCGGCCTTGCTGAGTTCGAGGTAAGCCGGGCAAGTTCCTTGAACCTGCGCAGATGGGCGCTGCCGCCGGCCGCAGAGTCAAGGGCTTCCTTGGCCTGCCGGCGGGTGCTGTGGATATCCTCGATGGCATTGGTGTTTACCACTTCTTCAAGAACCAGGCTGCGCGTGAATGCCATCTGCGCGATCAGGGGTATGGACAGCATCATCGTGGACACCTTGCGCTCGGTTCTCAAAACGCGCTCGTAAAGCACGGACATCTCCCGCGGCATGGCCACAAACAAGCGACCGTTTGCAGCGTCCACCCCAATGTCGAAGGATGAAGGCATGGAACGCCTGTATTCCGCCTGCAAATCAACCTCTGCAAATCGGTCAAGGGACGAGCTCATGGGAAGCAGCTTGGACAGTTCCTTGTATTCCATGCGGGTCTCCAATACAACTAAAGCAAGAAAGACAACACTGCTAATTATACGAAATAGCAAAAAGTATAATTATGGATAGCACTAGAAGTTCTGAAGTTATATGAGTTGCTGTGCGTGAATTATTTTCGACACGGGAAATTACTACTTGCCGCATTTGGTCTTACCGTCTTCCGTGCGATCGGAACGAGAAGCTTTCTCATTGCCCTTGCTGCTCTGGTCGATGGATTTTGCATATTGGCAACTTACGGAAGCCCCAATAGCCTGAGAAATCAGAATCTGGGGGTTCAGATCCCTCTTATACGTCGCTCAGCTACCTGAGGCCCGTTGATTTTGAGCGCCAAAATATTCAAACCCTTAACTTAGTGTTCTAGCGAAGGTCGGCAATGCCAAGCGCCGTCTTCCTAATAATCGAGACTGCCATTATCGAGCAGGAAATCATACACGCTCATGGTAAGGATTCCCCGCTCGTCGCGGCTCGGCTTTACCACGTCGCGCACGAGCACGATCTTCTTGAAGCTGTCTGCCACTTCCAGCAGCGATGCCTTCTCTTGCCGCTCCTTGTCAGAATCGAGCAGGTGCAATGCCGACTGGATGTAGTAGCGCCGGCTCCCGAGATTTGCCACAAAGTCAACCTCGAGCTGCTTTCGTACTATCCTGCCGTTTTCCCGCGCGCGCTTCTCAACTGATCCGATGTCGACGCAGAAACCTCTTGCTCGAAGCTCGTTGTAAACGACATTCTCCATGGCATGGGTCTCTTCAACCTGTCGGAAGCCTAGCCTTGCGTTGCGCAAGCCGATGTCCTCAAAATAGTACTTCTTCGGACTGCCGATGTACTTCCGACCCTTCACGTCGTAACGGCGCGCCTCCTCAACAAGGAATGAATCCTCCAGATAGCCTATGTACGAGGCGATGGTGTTGGCGCTTATCTTCGATTTCAGCACGCTCTTGAAGGTGGCTTCAATCTTTGGCGGATTCGTAAGCGAGCCTATCGAAGATGCCAAGATGTCTATCAGGTCATCGAGTTCCTGAGTCTTCTCCACTTTGTTTCTGGCAATGATATCCTTCAGGTACGTCTCGACGAAAAGGTGTTCAAGATAGCGCGACTTCTGTTCGTCGGTGTGCATGGACAACGTCAAGGGCATCCCGCCGAAAACGACGTATTCCGCCCACCCTCGATATTCGTCCCGTTCAAAGCCCTGCATGAACTCGGAAAAAGAGAGCGGCCGCACGCGAACCTCATCTCCGCGCCCTCGGAACTGGGTCATAACGTCGGACGACAGCAGCTTCGAGTTGCTGCCTGTCACGTAAACGTCCACATTGCGCATGCGGAGCAAACCGTTGAGCACGCCGTACAGACGGGGAGGCTCGAACCCCTCCAGCTCCTCGTCGGCGATCACGTACTGGACCTCGTCGAGCATTACGTAGTATTGGGACTTCTTGTCGGTGATGCGCGATTTGATGTATTGGTTCAGGATGGAAGGATCTCGATAGCGTGCATTCTCCTCGGTATCCAAGGCCACTTCGATGATATGGGCCTCATCGGCTCCCGACTCGCGCAGATAATCGCCGAAAAGGTTGAAAAGAAGGTATGTCTTCCCGCATCTCCTGATACCTGTGACAACTTTCACCATTCCGTTGTGCATCCTGCTGATGAGGCTATTGAGGTATGCGTCTCGTTTGATGTCCATGTCTGCCCCTTAAACGTTATCTTGTTGAACGATTATGGCACATGTGACAAAATCACTCAATACATGACGCCCGAAGGGTCAGACCCCTCTTATTAGAGCAGTATCGCCGGAGGATGGGTTATGTGGAGTGGCGGGGGTGTGCCCTTTTCACTGGAGACGTCTAAACCGCCGAGCTCAGGCTCTTCCTGTAATCCATAGGGCTGAGCCAGCCCAGCGACTCTTTCTCCCTCTTTTCGAAACAGCAGTGCATGGAGCATCGGGCGGTGAATCAAAGGTTTGTTCGGTTGCAACTTTCTCCCTCTTTTCGAAACAGCAGTGCATGGAGCGGTCAAGCTCGCCGATAAATCGAGATATCGTCACATTGCTCCAATCGCGATGGCGCTCACAGAATTGCAAAATGTATAATCAGATGGTTGCAAAACGTATGATAAAAATGTTGCCAGCGGTATAGCGCAAATGCTACGATACGTAAAACACAACCGTTGTAATCTGCACAACAAGGAGGCTGTGCCGTGACGTACCTCCCCCGCATTGCCGACAATGCCCTGAATGAAAAACTCTCTTATGCCGGAGCAGTCGTTATTCGTGGTCCTAAGTGGTGCGGCAAGACAGAAACAGCCCTGCAACGGGCAAAGAGCATTCTCTATATGCAAGATCCCGATGAGCGAGAGAACAATCTTGCAATCGCACAGGTGAAGCCGTCATTACTGCTTGCAGGAGATCAACCTCGTCTTATCGACGAATGGCAGGTAGCTCCCCAGTTATGGGATGCAGTACGATTCTCCGTAGATAGAAATCATGGATCGGGTCACTTTATTCTCACCGGCTCTGCCACTCCGGGTGAAGAGCCGCTTCATTCCGGTACAGGTAGATTCTCCTTCCTCGATATGCGACCAATGACGCTATTCGAATCGCGGGAATCAAATGGTTCGGTTTCATTGAAAGATCTTTTCGATAGCCCTGATGATATAGCAGGCATCGCACAGGGAGACATAGAGGATATCGCTTTTCTGATCTGTCGTGGAGGGTGGCCGGAGTCCGTGGTTTCAAGGAACGACAAGGCAGCACTCCTTGCCGCACGCGATTATATCGATGTTGTCGCCGAAGAAGACATCTCACGTGTCGATGGGGTACAGCGCAATGCTCGCTATGCTCGCCTTATAATGCAGGCCTACGCACGATGCAGCACGACACAGGCAGACATGTCCACGATTCGAGGAAATATCAAGGCACAGAAAGGAGAACTATCACGTGCTACGGTAAATGCTTACGTAAGTGCTCTGCGCAAGCTTTACATCTTTGAAGATCTGGCAGCGTGGCAACCCTCGCTGCATGCGAAATCAAGAATTACCACAACACCGACACGACATTATGTAGATCCCTCACTGGCTGCTGCAGCTCTGGGAGCGAGTCCGGAGTTATTACTGAAAGATATGTCCACCTTTGGCATGATGTTCGAAACCCTCTGCATTCGCGATCTGCGCGTCTATGCAGAATCGTCAGATGGTGAAGTATTCCATTACAGGGACAACACAGGCCTCGAGGCGGATGTCGTCATCGTGCTGCGAGACGGACGTTGGGGTCTCGTAGAGGTGAAGATGTCTGCAAGGTTAATTGACGAAGGCGCAACAAACCTGATAAAACTTGCCGAGAAAATCGATCATGGCGTGATGGGCGAGCCGTCATTCCTCTTGGTGATCACACCGGCACATTATGCCTACCGCCGCCCAGACGGTGTCTATGTAGCGCCTTTAACTTGCCTGAAGCAGTAAGGGTGCGCCCCCTCGAGATGCATCCCCTTTGGCGGATGGTGCCGGCCCAAGGCTGTTTGCCATATGCCGTCACAACCGGGCTTGACGGTCAGGCGCTGCATCGTCCTCTCATCGTAGGCAATAACTTCATTAGGCAAAGGAGGTCGAGGTCCAATGAGCGTCATTTGACTCACAAAAACGTCGATGAGCTGAGGCATCTCATCCAAGCTATGACGGCGGATGAATTTTCCAATCCGCGTCACGACTTGTGTCAAGTTAGAGATAAAAGCTTCCTTGGGAATCCAGATAATCGACTGCAGCCCCTGTCTCGCAACCCCAAAAAGCAATGAGACATTTCTTCACAACTCGAATGAATGAGGGGATTATAGCGTGACTCGCTGCATTCAGTCGAACGATATCGGCTCCACCTTTCCTTCGGCGATTCCAGCAAGCAGGTTCTGCATCTTCCAGTTCATCGCAGGGTCACAGACGCAGACCTCGACAATCTCCGGATTCTCGGGAAACAGAATCTCGGGCAGGTATTCACCACGGGAAAGCGCTTCAAGGTATCTCGCCTCGCCCGAAAAAGAGGGCGTCATCGCCCAATGGACGAATTCTTCTGCCATGCTCTGGAGTTCTCGAACCGTTGGTCTGCCGTCAATGGGAAGAACTGGCCAGAGCTGCTTTTCGACCTCGCCCTGTCGATCGTCAAAGCGCTCCAAGATGTCAAACCGCTTTGGAAAGGAACTGGCCACCGAAAGGTAGTAGGTCAGAATCCGATGGTCGAGCTCATCGCTGCCGCATGTCCAGAGATCAGCGGTTCGGGCAATCCTGGTCATGTCGAACAGGTCCCGTGGTACCACACGCGACGCAACTGCCTTGACCTTTCCGCCGACTACCTCAATCGGGGCGTTTATCGGAAACGTCGTGTCTATGAACGGAATCGTGCTCTTGTGTACTTCTGGATGCAGCAGGGGTGTTCTGTTCATATAGTCGATGTCGAGCTTCAGGAAACTTCTCGCACCGAGGGCCGCTGATTTGAACACCAGTTTCGTGGTTCGCCCGGCATGAGTCCGCGTACCCGGCTCGATTTTATAGCCAAGCTCGTCAGCGACATCACGAATCGCTGACTCAAAGATCTTCTTGTCATCAGAGGACACGGGGTTTCCGGAAGGCTCACAATAATTCAGGTCAGCGTCTAATGACAGCCTCGCCGGAGGCAGAATGAACAGATTCAGCGCCGTACCTCCATGAAGTGCGATCTTGTGTTTCACGGCGGGATGGGTATCGAGTACCTTGAGGTATTCCATGATGCGCTGGACCTTTTCGAGTGATTCGGCGTCAAAGGTCAGGCGTGCCTCTTCCAGACTGTCGATCATTCCAGCCAGCCTTCCACTTCGCTGACCGGTGCCGGCAGGTACAGGCGCCACTTCCCGACCCAGCCAGCCGTCGATGTTCGTTTCCCCTCGAAATAATAGGGACCGTGTCCCAAAGTCGCCCGTATCCGATCAAGGACATCAGAGGGAACAGACCAGCGGGCATCCATGGTGTCCAGAAGCCAGCCACATCGTGCTCTAACCGACGCGCTCTCGGGTCTTATGAGATCCAGCAGATGGTCCGGGTCGATGAAGTTGAGCGCCGAGACACTCCGCAGGAACGATTCGAGACCTCCGCAACGCTCCGGATGCGCCAAGCAGTCGACCATGGTCTGTTCCTTGTCGGTGAGTGTGATCATCTGCTGCGAGGGCAGCGCGTGCGTGCGAACCGCAAGATACTCAGGTCGAGGGTATTGTATGTAGACCTTACCGAGAAACTCTATAGTCTTCCTCCGTGACACATCGGAATAGAGCGAGATCTGCCCCGTGACGTTATGCAGTCCGACGAGGATGTTGAGCGCGGAGGAATAGTTGAAGACAACGCCCTCTCCCAGCTTGTCGGCGACAAGGTAGGGGCTGGCCTCAGCGGCCCGATACCGTCCGCTGTCGGAAACGTACACGTTCCGGGTCACCCTTCGCACCCGACCGCTGCCAACGGCTTCGGAGAGAAGATTGAGATTGGTCTGGGAATCTCCAGCAGCCGCGAGCAGCTCCGTGCGCGTGAACACTGCGGTATTCTCGATGAAGTCTTTGATGGCCATATGAGCTCCTGTTGCTGACAAAACAAGATTATACTACTACAACTGGTATTTTCTTGTACAGGAACCAATATAAAAAAAGAGACTCGAACCCGTATCAGCCGTTTCACTCGACGGCAGCTTTGTATTCGGCGTCGGTAGACTCGGCTATCAGCTGCGAAATCATCGTGCCTCCATGCCCTTCGGATTACCTGTTCATTATATATGTTGTGTAAACACACCTGTTTACCCTGCCAGTTTCTTCGCGAGTATGACTCCACCAATTAACACGAACTCTCGTCGTTTCGGTACGTCCTAGCACAACATCTCTACAAAGCTGTACACAGGTGCGTACGCCTTGGTACTGGAGGGTGGGGGTGCGCCTCTTTCACTGGTGGTATGGTCAACCCCTGCTAGACACTAAGTTAAGGTTTTTTGGATGTTCTGGCGTTCATAATCGACAGGACTCATGTGCCCAAGTGACGAGTGCTTTCGCTTCCTGTTGCAGCAAAGCTCGATGCATTTGAACATCTCCTGCCTGCCATCGATTCTGGTCCCGTGCTTTGCTCCTCTCACCAGTTCTCTTTTGAGGGTTTCATAAAACGGCTCAGACACCGCATTGCCATGGGGATTTCCTTTCCTCGACATTGACTGGGCAAGCCCATTGTCAATCGACAGCCGATCGAATGCATAGGAGGCATGCTGCGGCCCGCGGCCGGCATGTGCAAGCAGGCCGGGAGAAGGCTTCTCTTCGGGCATCGCCTGGCTCATGGCGTCGACCACGGGGCTTTCCCTGATTCGGCCAGACGCTGCCCAACCGACGATTTTCCTCGAGAAGGCGTCGGCCATGGCTGCCAGGCAAAGAAACCCTTGACTTGCTTTCGTATGGGTCATGCCTCCAACCCATGCCTGGTTTTTAGAATCTGCCGCGAATGCCCGTTCAAGCACGTTCTTGCCGGCGAGGCCGGGATCTTTCGAAGGATGCGACGGCATCTCCCGCTCCCTCTCGCTTCGAAGCCCCTTGAGCCCATCGCATTCTCTTATGGAAAGATATCCGCAGACGCCGCCGTTGCCGATATCTCCGAATAGCACCTGTAACAAAAACCGTTGAAAAGTCGAGCCAGCCGGAAAAGCAAGTTCCTGCTGGCTCATGCAGACAGTCTTGTTGGCGTAAGCTGAAAGCATTCACAAACAGAGCCGCCTTCCGTCATCCGCAGTGGGCAGCGCGCCTATAGCAGCGGTTTCAATAATCAAGGTGTCGCTGCTGTCTGAAGGGTCAGTCCCCTCTCACACAGCTTCAACGGTCGAAGTTTAAGCCTGCCAAAGCCTCCTCTATCTCGTGCAACGCATACTCCCATTCGATGCGCTCCTGCTCAAGCCTCAGGCAGCCGCCCTCTCCCTTGAGCAATGCCAATGCCTTCCGTTCATCGGAGGTCAAGCGATCAATCGTCGCGGTGCTTGGATGAGCTTCCTGCACACAGAGATCGCGATGATGGGAAAGCGTTTCCGCGTTCATCATCAAGGATCGTGTTCGACAGTGATGGTGTCGCCATTGGCTAAGAATGGCGAATCCATGGCTGTCCATATCTCCCCAATACAGAACAGGGATACGTGAAAGCCAGCCTATGCCCGCCAAATCCCCGACGCCATAGCCGCCCCCATGAAGCGCCACGACGCCCGGAAGGCTTGGGAGCGTCATGACCGAAACGAGATTCTCGCAGATGATGGCAGCCCGAGGTGACTTGCCGTATCGGTTGAGCTCGGAAACCGATGCCGAGATGTCACGAAGTCCGCTTGGTGCCAAAGCTTCGTCAAGAAACCGGATGCGAATCTGGGAGGGCGCCTTCAGAAGCAAGGCGGTGTCCGCCTGTCCCGAGAAGGCCTCATGCAAACGCGCGACAACTTTACGATGTTGCTCGATCCACTTGGTATCGATGCCGCGAATGGGCAGTTCACGCACATAGCAGGAGACATCCCTATGGTCGAGCAGCCAATCGATCACCCTCAGAAGCGTGAGCCAATCGGACTCGTCGAGTTTCACAAAGTCTGCGGCTGCCAACCGGAGAGAACGACGCATCGTTGCCGGCTCGCAGCCAGGGCTCATGCTGAGCCAGCGACTTCTCCACCGCCTTGCGAGATCGAGGGTACGATTACGCAACGTCAGCCATTCGCCCGTTCGACTGGCGAACTTAGCTATTTCCTTCGCACCGACCAGGTGAAGCCTCTGTGGCACCATCTGGTTCCCAACGCTTGGCCACGAGCGTTCCACCCAACCGATGCGCTCACGCAACGGCAGGTTACGCCATGATTGCGCCCATGACCGCGCAACGCCCGGATCGCTCAATACGACCTTCTCCGTTGGAGGATGCAAGGGCACGGCGAAATCCGCATCCGTCACGAGCGGCTTCCCGTCAACCATACAAGAGAACAGCTGATACGCCCAGTCCCAGCAGTGGCGGCTGTACTGGCCCTCAGCGCGCTTTCTGGCTTGAGCCACGGTCACCATGTCAGCCGTCATCGGCATCATCCCCCCGTTCTTTCTGCTCCCCTCCGCCATCCTCGGTAATGTCGATCAGTGTGAGATTGGAATACTTCGAATCCTGACACGTGACCGTAGCAATGGCCCCGATGTAGGGAGCGAGGACGGTTATCAATTTATATGGTGTGGCAAGAATCATATGGAAGCCGAAGACCTGAAAGATGTCCATGGCAATGCGGGCAAAAGCAGGATCCGCTTTGTCAAACGCCTCATCAAGGACCACTGTTCCATAGCGGGGTAAGGGCTGGTCCGCGTCCGCTAGCTGATAGCGCAGCGCCGCTGCAAGACAGAAGATGACAAGCTTTTGCTTCTGCCCGCCCGAAAGTCCGGTGTCTGAGCTATGCACGTTCACCACCGTCCCGCTCGCGTCGATCTCATTGGCGATGAAGCTGACATGCTGGCGCGTATCCAGGCAGTTTCTTCGCCAGACGGTGTCGGCATACTCGCTGGATTTCAACCGCTTGATAACAGCGTTTGTCTTATTGAACCGAGCCTCTGCGGATGCCATGTCGCTCTCATCCCACGAACCTTGCGTGATTTCCTTCAATACCTTGAGAAAATCAGATACCTGGACGCTTTTGGCATCCTTTGCCTTGATTTGCAAATGGGTGGTGGGACTGTAGTTCGAGAGCCTCAGAGAGTCGTTGACAGGAATGAGCTTCTCTTTCACCTCACGGAAAGCCCCATGGATGGTCGAGGCGATAACCGTTATCTGATCTTGCCCGAAGTCATGCAGAACATGCATGAAACGCTGTTCGTAATCAGGCAATCCCGTCGCCTTGATCTGATGGTAGAGCGCAAGGTAGGCATCGAGGTCAGCGAAGGAGGAACTCAGGTCGGCTGCTTCCAGCTGCCAGCGTTGACCGAATTCATACTCGAGGTGCTCGACCTGGTTGCGGGTTTTCTGCTCGGTCGACTGAGCCTGAGACTGCAGCGAGGCAATGCGGTTCTGAACCTGCAAGCTCGTCTGATAAACCTCCTTTTCGCCTTGGTCGAAGGTTTTGTTGGCCTGCTTGAACAGCTTGACCAACCCGGTACCCTCATCCTCGTTCGGCAGTTCGAGGTCCTTCACACGCTTTGTCTGCTTCTCTATTTCAGCCTCAGTCTCGGAAAGGAGGCGCTCATTGCGGTCGAGATCGAGTTGCGCGGCATTCGTCGCTTTGTCGGCCGCCTCGTTTCGCTTTTGCGCCTCGTCGCGCAGAGCCGCCGCGCGCTCGAGTCTGACGTTGCCATGGCTGAGCTGGCGACAAAACTCCGAGGCCTTGCGATGCTCGTCTTCCGCACTTGCAATATCGTAGTTGCTCCAGTCACTCTCGTCGAGCTGTATCTTCGCGCGCAGCAAGTCACGTGCCCGTTGCGTATGTTCGGAGAGACGGCGGGCTGTCGAATCGGCCTCCATCAGATTCTCCTTGAGTTGTTTGAGATCTGCGAGAAATTGCCCGACCTTCTCGTCATTGTCATCGCCCAGAACCCAGCGCGTTCGGTCATCCAGCTTGAAACGGTCATCCTTCACATAGCGATTGTCACGTTTGATCTGACCGCCAATGGTCAGGGCAAACCGATGATCGGATAACTCGTCGGGCGTTTCCACGCAAGCATAGTCAAAACGCTCTCGCAGATGCCGGTTCACCCAATTCGAGTATTCAGGATGTGTCGCATGGTGCTTGACCGCCAATCTGCTGACGAGCGAACCCTCGCCAAATGACCGCTTTGGAACATCCGCGTCCACGGGCACAGCTATGAATTCAAGACGAACGCCCAGATGCCGTGATTCGACATATCGCGAGACCGCAGGTGCGATGCGTGCGGTTACCAACAAGGTCTTTGCTCGATTCTCCAGCAACCGTTCAATGGCTCCACGCCAGGAAGAATATGCGGGCTTGACACTGACCAACTCTCCCACAAAAGGAAGCTCGATCGGGTCGAGGCCGAGATGCCGGGCGATGTCTTCACGCACCCGATGGAGCCGTTGGGGGATATTGGTCTGCCTGCGTCGCAGATACCGCAGCTCGCTCTCCGTTGACTTGATACGCTCCTGGAGCTCGGGAACCCGACCATAGCTGCGATACTGCGAGACACGATTGGCCTCCTGTTCGGCCTGTGCGGCAGAAGCCTTTTCGTCGGTCTCGCGTCTGAGGTCCTGCCATGCCCAATAGGATCGCGGCAGCTCCCCGACACCTGCGCACTTCAGGTCAACGAGCATGCGGCTCCGATTTTCGCGTACCTGCTCAAGCTGTCTTTCGTAGGTGAGCAACTGCGAGGTGGCCATGTCAAGGGCACCGCCACCCGCTTCTCCCAAAGATCGCTGAGCCTGATCGAGTGCCTGCTTGGCGAATTGCTGTTCTGCCTTCGCCGAATTGAATCGCTCTCGAAGCTCCTCCGAGGCACGCCCCAGACGTACGTGCTCGTTTCGCAACAGGCCGAGAATCACCTGGGCGGTATACCCCGGAAGACATGTTGCCAGCCGTTGCAACCGCTCGATCTCGTCTTGTGCCTCGGCGTTCTGCTTTCCCAAAGCAACCAACGGCTCCAGATGGCACATCTGCTCTCGCTGTTTCACCACGCCGGCATACGCCTGGGAAAGCGCGGTGAACTGTTCCACCGCCTCATCCGCCTGGTCAAAGGTCTTTGGCCTATCGAGCATGAAATTCCTGAACAATTCATCGAGTGACCCGAAATTTTTCGCCGCCTGCGTTTTATGCAGCAATTCGAGTGTCTTGGGTCCCGCAATTCCCAACTGTCTACAGAACGCCGCCTCGAAGGCGCTATGTTCACGAAATATCTGCACGCAATCATGGAAGTCCGCCTTCATCCGCTTGGAGTCGATACCATTGACGGCACAGGATTCGAATTCCGACAAGGTATGATCCCCACGTACGACTGCGTAGAGCTGCGATATTCCATCGATGGAATTGCTGTTCGCCTTCAGATTGAACAGAATGAGCAGGTTGACGGCCCCATGAGGTCGCTCGTGCGCTGCCGTGCGCGCGGCTGCGGCCTCCAATCCGTTCTCATAGCGCAACATGATTCCACTCCATGTAGCCTTGCGGGCTCTGAGAAAACTGCTGGACACCTCTCCCACGTCGTTCACTTCGTGCTTGTAGGCACCACGAATATAGCTTGCGAGCGTGCGATCTTCGCCTTTGCTTGCTCCGCTTCGCGCCGCGGCGTTCAGATGGCGGTTACGCGGAGGAGTGAGTACCGTGGTCACTGCATCGAGCAGCGACGACTTCCCCGAGCCTGAGGCACCCGTTATCAACAGTCCCTTCCGGTCAACAGGCAGACTGTGATATCCACCGAACGTGCCCCAGTTCGCCACGTCGATACGCGAAAGGCGCCACTGCCCCGGGTATCCCTCCTCCACCAAGGAGCTGTCGGACCATTCCTCGGAAAGCGTTCCAAGGCCAAGTTGTCCGGCGACAGCCATCTCGGGCTTGTTGCTCATTGCCGCTCCTCATCTTGCGGTGATTCGATTGCGGTCTCTCCAGCATCCGCCAGCAGCTCGTCGAAAGCCGCACTCACCGCCTCGGCATCCTCTGCGCTGAATACAAGCTTGAGCACGGGTGATATCTCAAAACGCTCCGTTATGTCGGTTCCCATCAACATGCCGTTGTTGACAAGCTTGTTCCATGAGTTGTCGAGTCGCTTGCGATAGGCTGCCTCATCAAGTTGAGAAAGCGGTCGATAGTTCGCCAACGTGGCATAGGTTTCCTCGCGACCGACGATCACACGACCACCACTCCCCACCAACTCACGCCGCAGCATCAGCACGAGAATCGTGTCGATGAGCGTCAGCGGCTGCGCACGTACCGTCTTAGGAACGCGCGGGTCTGCGGTCGGTGCGTTCTGCACGAAAGCTATTCCGTCTTCTTCCTTGATGACGAGCACCAGAAATAAATCCGCCAAGCGCGAAGCAATGGCCATGCGATCATTCAGCAGGGCCTGCCAAAGATCCTTGCCGTTATCGGCACTGATCATGGGACCTCGTACCAGTTGAAGCAATGCTCGACGTGAATTGAGTTCCAGCAAGCCCCTGTCCCCAGGCCACAGCCCCTCATTCTCGCCCCCTTCGCCGTCGTCGTCGAAGTCGAATGTTTCAAAGTCTTTCATCTGCTCGTCGGTCATGCTGTCACCTCTCGGAAGAAGACAAGCTTTGGCACAGTTGTCCTGAATCGAACCCCGTCGTTCGTGTGCCAATGGAGGGTCTCGTCACCCACATGGCGGTCTCCTTGCTCGATAGCCAGTGCCACGAGGCCAACAATGCTCGCAATGCCCTGCGTCGGCGGATAGGCGTCAAGCACCTCTCCAACGGTAACGCCTTCCCTATCGCTGATGGCTCGGCCGCCTATATGGATCATACGCGAGTTCAAAAGCTCATTGACGTTCTGAGCCAGCTCAGAAAAATCTATCTCTGTTTCACGCGCGATCGCGCGCAGTTGCTCAAAGGTCATGGTCTCGGTTTCAACGGCGGGAACCTTGTCAATGGGAGCCGCCTGGTTTTCGGCAGGATTCTTCAGTTTCCAACGCGTGATCGGCGCGATCTGCATGGAAGTCAAATTGAGTTCCCTGTGCATGAGGAAGGCGGGCGGGTAACGTTCAACGACACGGTGCGCACGTCCAAGCGCATAATCTATCTGCTTCTTCAGAGCGCGCTCCTGCTGATAGTTCTGGCTTTGCACGAAACGACGCAATCCATGCGCGAAGGAGGTCATCACACCGTTGACCTCCTGGCTCTGGTCAACGAACATCTGCATGAGGTTGCGAAGAAATCGTCTGTCATCTCCACCCAGTTCAGAGGCAAAGCGGCACTCAAGGATGGCATCTATATCGTCCTGCAGCGTCTCGGACAGATCGGCATTTCTCAGCAGTGAGTAGAACCCTCTGAAGGATTGTCCCGACGGCGTTTCCGCTATTTCGTCGACGCCGTCGAAGATGTCGGAAAGAATTTCTCTGTGGCCCTCGTCGTAATTGATGATGGTGTCGTAAAGCGAACGGTTGATCTCCTCGAAATCGTTGCGCACATGAACAAAGTCAACGGGTATCTCACGTGCCAGATTCACGATGTCCTGGGCACGCTCAAGAGCCTGCGCCTCGTCGATCACACCGATCTGCCCTCGGGCAAGCAGATCGAGCTGTGCATCGAGACGGGCTCTCTCATCGAGCAATGCCTTGCGGCGGCGATCCTCATTCTCGTCGGTGGCCAGTGCCAAACCATTTATCTGATCGATGATGGTGCTCAAACGCGATTGCGTTGCTATCCGATGGGGTTGCATCAGCCGCTTCGCATATTCGATAGCAGCAAACGCGCCGCTGGACAGCTCGTAGGTTTCCTGTCGTGATTGCGCCACGGGTCTTCTGACCAGATATCCGTCCACACGCCATTTGTCACAGTAAGCCTGTGCGGAACGCTTCACCTCGACGGTGGTCCTGAATCGAATGTCATCGAGGTCGGTGTCAACAAGACTGATGAATTCCGGAACGGGTATGCGACGAACGTCACCGGTGAAATGAGCGTCGAGGATTGCGATAACGAGAGGTGCCCGCTTTGAACGCAGAAGCTTCCACGCGATATTCTCGTCCTTGAGCTTCTGCAGGGCAATTGCTGTCGAAGCGACTGACAAACGTGCTCCTCCGATCGTTCACACTACGGCTCCGCGCACTTCCATTGACTCCGCTTGGCAATCATACCAATTGATCGTTGTCTGCCCAAGGAGAATCAGAGCTATGAAGTCAATATCACGGAGAAAAGGGGACAGACCCCTCATCCAGACATCCTTTCCATTCACGGCATATCCCGAACCTTTTCGCGACACGCAGAACATATCGATCCGGTGGTCCGTGCATTTTCTTGGGTGCGTCTGAGCGGCTCGGCCAATTCTGGGCCAGCTTTTTGTCCGGGGTCCCAAGGCAATCTAAAGAAGGTACCTGAATTTGGGAAGACTTACACCATCTGCCTCTAGGCAGGCCAGAAATGCCCAAGCTCAAACTCATTTGGCATCTGGCAAGCACTCAACAACGAACCCAATTCGTGGTATAAACTGTCACGAAGGCACCGAAAGAGCTTTTACCGAGTCGCCAAGAATCACTTCTCGGCAATTTCGTATTTGGGAGCTACATTGAAAGAGAATGCACTGGTAGCATTTGAATCTATTGACGGCGAAGTGTCATTAATCGTCAATATAGAAGAAGACACTGTCTGGCTGTCACAATCCCAGATGGCTGCACTTTTTGACACCTCTAAGCAAAACGTCAGCTCCCATATTAATAATTGCTTTAACGAAGGCGAGCTTACCAAAAACTCAGTTGTCAAGGAATCCTTGACAACTGCTGCAGATGGAAAAAAATACCGGACGAACGTTTATAACCTTGACGTCATCATCTCCGTTGGTTACCGCGTTAAATCACAGCGAGGCGTGGAGTTTCGCCGTTGGGCAACAGATGTTTTAAAGCGATATCTCATTGAAGGATATGCACAAAACGACCAACGGATCACGCAGCTAGGTCGCGTGATTGAGGTCATGGCCAGAATCCCAGCTAGCCTTCAAGCCACGCAGATACTTGATGTCTTAAAAACATATACCGATGCATTGACCTTATTGGATGATTACGACCGCCAAACACTTGCAAAGCCAAAGGGCACGCGAGCAACTTACATACTGGAATACGAAGAATGCAGAGCTTTCATCGAAAGCATGCACTTTGCAAATGAGGGTGATTTGTTCGGTGCAGAAAAAGACGACTCGTTTAAGGGCTGCATCGGAAACATATACCAAAGCTTTGATGTGCCCTGACCCCCTAAAACAGGTCCAACCCCAATGCTAGGAAATAGTAAGATTTATGCATGGGAAAGGACTGCGCTATGAAGAAAACAAGATTTACCACAGAGCAAATCATTATGAACTTAAGAAAA
>JAEZDJ010000106.1 GCA_023429565.1 Actinomycetes bacterium | reverse complement strand
ACGTCGATGACCTGTTCCATGGCTTCCGCGGGGGAGACATGGTCATTCTGGCTGCCCGCCCCGGCGTGGGCAAGACGTCGTTTGCGCTCAACCTGGCAGTCAACGCGGCAAAGTCGGGCGCAGCCGTCGCGTTCTTCTCTTTGGAGATGAGCGCTGGTCAGCTTGTCCAGCGTATCCTTTGCGCCGAAGCTCGGGTGAGCCTTTCGAAGATCCGCGCAGGATTCATTTCCGAAGGAGACTGGGGCGCCATTGCCGATGCGTCGAACACCCTCTCGAAACTCGACCTTTACATTGACGACTCGCCGGGCCTCTCCATTCTCGAGGCTCGTGCAAAGGCGCGCCGCGAGCTCCGCCGCACCGAAGGCAAAGGACTCATTATCGTCGACTATCTGCAGCTCATGCAGCCCCCGCAGACGCGGCGTGACGGCAATCGAGCCGTCGAGGTCGGCGAGATATCGCGTGGCCTCAAAGTCCTCGCAAAGGAAATGAACATGCCCGTCATCGCGCTCTCTCAGCTGTCGCGTGCTGTCGAGATGCGCGGCAAGAAGCGGCCGATGCTTTCCGACTTGCGCGAATCCGGTTCCATCGAGCAAGATGCCGACATCGTCATGTTCATCGACCGCAGCATGGACGAGGTGGAGGCAGAAAGCGAGGACCGTCCTGATCTTGGAGCTGCGGAGCTCATCGTCGCCAAGCACCGCAATGGACCGACGCGGGATATTCCCCTGGCATTCAACCCCGAATACACCCGCTTCATGGATTTCATCGATGATTCGCGTGCGGGAGGCTTTTAGACCGCCGTCTTGAGGAGGGTTCGCGTTACACTGTGCCCATGTCGAAAACGCTCACATTTATTCACGCCGCCGACCTCCATCTCGGTGCGCCGTTTCGTGGGCTTCGTGCGCTGTCTGACGCATGGGCTAATCGTTTGCTCTCCGCCATACCGGAGGCATACGACCGCATCGTCGAAACCGCCATCTCCCGTAAAGTTGATTTTGTCGTCATAGCGGGCGACATATTCGACAATGCGCGGGCGTCTTATAGCGATTACCTGCATTTCTTTGAAGGGCTGAGGCGACTCGACAAAGAGGGCATTCCCGTTTATCTGGTGACGGGCAACCATGATCCCCTCACGTCTTGGCAACATGATTTTTTCGCCCTTCCCGGCAACACCGTCATGCTTCCCGCGGACAAGCCGGGCTTTTTGCTCTACGAGAGAGAGGGCGAGCCGCTCTGCCTGGTGGGAGGCAGGGGCTACTACAACCAGACATGGCCGGCTGACGAGGACATTGCCGAGGGCATAACGAGGAAAGCTGCGGAGGAGTCTCTTGGGGCAAGCAACCCTGCAGCCGGGCAGGCACCCTTTGCGCTTGGCATCCTTCATACCGGCCTTGACCTGGATCCGGTCAAGGCACCGACAAACCCCCAGGCCCTTTTACGCACGGGCATGGACTACTGGGCTCTCGGGCATATCCATCTCAGGCATATCGTGCCTTCCCCCGATGACCCCCGTGTCGTTTTTTCGGGGTGCATACAAGGGCGGGACATCAAAGAAACGGGAGAACGCGGCGTTTTTCTGGTCACCTTGTCGGAAGGGGCGCCGAACCGCCTCGAATTCATTCCCACGGCGAGCGTCGTGTGGCAGCGTGTGGGCGTTGACGTAGGCGACTGCGCAACCCTGTCCGATGTGACCGACAAGGTAATGCGTGAGTTGTTCAAGGAAAACGGCAAAGCTCACTGTGAGGAGATGTGCGTTCGCGTCACGCTGACAGGCGTGTCTTCCCTCCATTCGGTTCTTGAGCGTCCAGGAGTCCTTGAGGACCTGCGCAAGCATATCAATGATTCCTACCCGTTGTTTTTCTGCGATGCGCTGCTTGATGAAACGCTTGCGCCGCGAGACAAGGATGCCCTCCGGCGCGAAGGACTGTTTCCTTCGGTGTTTCTTCAGGTTTCCGAATCGCTCCGCGCGGATCGGGAGGGAATGGTCGCCTATCTGCAAGAGGAGTTTCTCAAGAAGAACATGCAGTTGCCGGGATCATGCGCCCGCCGTGTGGACGATCTTGCCGAGCGTGCCGAGAACCATGTGCTCGACCTGCTTGCGAGAGACGAGGATCGATGACGACGACCGACGGAACACCCGCGGACATCGTCGACGGACACACCTCTGACCGGCGGACGCCCTTTCTCAAGCTCTTAAAAATCGTGGGATTCGGCGCGTTTTCCAATGAGACCGTGGGTCCCTTGTCTCCCCGCCTCAATGTCGTGTATGGAAGAAACGAGGCGGGAAAGACGACGCTCGCCTCGTTTGTCGGCGGCGTGCTGTTTGGCTGGGAGGAGGCCCGCGGAGGCCGCAACACGTACAAGCCTCAGAATGCCGAGCGTTCGGGATCCCTGTTTTTCGGCATGGCCCGTGCGGATCGTGCGGAGGATGCCACCTCCTCGGAAGAGGAGATCGAGCTGACGCGTGCGAAGAATGCGGATGGCCTCATTGGCGATGCCTCCCTTGTGGAGGACATCGACAAAGAGACGTTCCTGACTATGTTTTCGCTCACGAGCGATGAGCTCCGTTCTTTGCGCAACACGACAGACGTGACGGCGAAATTGCTGACCGCGGGCTCAGGCACGGGAGCGTCTCCGGCGCAGGCGCTGTCGGACGTCCAGGCGCGGCTTGCCGAATACACGTCCCGGGCCACGGCGGCCGAGCGCTCCCTCGTTCGCCTATCGGACGAGGAGCATGCGCTGCGCGCGCAGCTTGCCGAAGCGGGCGAGGAGGCCGAACGATTCAAGCACCAGGACAAGGAGTTCCACGAACTGTCTCCCCAGCGCGACGAACTGCTGTCCCGCCTCAATTCCCTCAACACGGACATCGAGAGCCTGACGGTCCATCGGTCGAATCTGGAGAAGCTTGATCGCGAGATTGCGGATGCTGACGGCAAACGTGCAGACCTTCGGGCGGACGAAGAGGATTTGGTTGCCGCCCGCCGGTTTCAGACGACGGACGTGCCCCGGAACCTGGTGGCCCTTCGGCCTTCCGACGAGCGCGCCCTGCGCGACCGGATAGACATGCTTGCCACCGAGCAGGCGAAGCGGGAACATGCCGTGGATCTGGCACAGGACGACTACTCGACGTCCAAGGCCGCCTACGAGACTCTTGTCGAGGCCGACGATTTGTATGCCGAAGAGAACAAGGCACGCCGGCAGCGCCGAGTGCAGGTGTGGCTGTCGGTCGTGCTGCCTCTCGTGTTCGTGATTGCCGGCATACCGGTGTTCATGCATGGCCGGGAGATCAACAGCCTGTCATTCACGGCACTGGGCGTGGTGCTGGTGGTGTTTTCGCTGATGCTGGCCGGCGCGGCCATGGTCATGCTGTTTCGCCCGGACAAAGAGGCCGAGGCGTTGGAGGCCCGCAAGCAGGACGCGAAATGGGTCATGCTTCAGGATGGCAAGAAACTCGACGCCTGCCGTGAAGCCCAGGCCCATCATGCGGACAGCGTCCGCCGCCAGCTGGACGAGAATGGCCTTCAGGATGCTCAGGGGTCGCTTCGGCGGGCCCGCGCCCTCCTTGACGAGGCGAAGGACGCCCGCGCCGAGGAAGGCCTATTCCTTCAGCGGAGACAGGCGCTCGTCTCGCGGCGAACGGCATTGGAGGAAAGCCTTGCCGAAGCCCGCCGCCAGCGCGCTCAGGTGGCGGAGCGTCTCGCCCTTCGCGGAGAGCCCTCGCTGGAAGCGGTGGATGAGGCGATTGCCCAGAAGTCCCATCAACGGGCGGGTCTGGTGGAGGCAAGCGAGCATTTGAATCGCCGGTATGGAGAATTGAAGCAAGAGCTGTCGCATGCGAAACGCGCGAAACGCTTCGACGAGCTGAAGATGCTCCACCAGCAAGTGCGCACCCGGCAAGATGAGACCGCCCAAGACTATGCGTGCCTCCTTCTGGCCAAGCGCATGTTGGAGGCGTCCATCGCCTCGTGGGAGAGCAAGAGCCAACCGGAAGTCTATCGTCAGGCAAGCCGGCTTCTTTCTCTCATGACCGACGGACGATGGGTGAAGGTGTCTATGGCTCCTGAGGGCAAGCTCCAGGTCACCGATGCTGTCAGGACGGTGAGAGAGCCTGTGCACCTGTCGTTGGGAACCTGCCAGCAGCTTTATCTGTCCCTTCGCATCGCGCTGTTGCTCGCGGCCGACAACGTGGGACGGGCTGTCCCTATTCTGGCTGATGACATCTTGGTCAACTTCGATTCGACGAGGAGACGGGGCGCGGCTCTTGCGCTGGCCGAGCTCGCTCGTTTCCGCCAGGTGGTTCTGTTCACCTCTCACGAAGAGGTCGTCGAGGCGCTGCGCGCCGCCGATCCGTCGCTCAATGAGGTGGAACTGTAATATAATGTTTGATTTGCGGCAGTAAACCTAGGTTCCATTTTGAAAGGAAACACTATGCCCAGCACGGTACTCGTCGGCGCCCAATGGGGAGACGAAGGCAAAGGCAAGATCACCGATCTCATCGCTCGAAACTATGATTTCGTCGTGCGTTATCAAGGTGGCAACAACGCCGGCCACACCGTTGTCCATGGAGACAGGAAACTGGCCTTGCATCTCATGCCTTCTGGCGTGATGTATGAAAATGCCATTCCCGTCATCGGCAACGGGGTTGTCGTTGACCCCGGTGTCCTGATCAAGGAAATGGACATGCTGGAAGCCGAGGGCATTTCATGCGAGAACCTGAAGATCTCATGCGACGCTCACGTCATCATGCCCTACCACAAGGATTTTGACGGCGCCGACGAGAAGCGTCTTGGGGAGAACAAGATCGGCACCACGAAACGCGGGATTGGCCCCTGTTACGAGGACAAGGTGGCCCGCAAAGGCATCCGCATCCAGGACTTGCTGGATGAGAAGATATTCCGTCTGAAAGTGGAGACGGCACTGGCTCAGAAGAATCCCGTGTTGGAGAAGATATACGGCCTGCACACCTACACGGTGGAGGAGATATGCGAGGAGTATCTTCCCTACGCCCGCATCCTGAAGCCCTACATGGCGGAGACGGCGCAGTTGCTGAACAGCGCCGTACGTGACGGGAAGTCCATCCTGTTCGAAGGCGCCCAGGGAACGCTGCTCGACATAGACCACGGCACCTATCCCTTCGTCACCTCCTCCTCCTGCTGTGCAGGCGGCGCCGCCACCGGTTCAGGCGTGGGCCCCACGGCCATCGATTGCGTGCTGGGCATCCAAAAGGCCTACATCACC
>JAEZDJ010000096.1 GCA_023429565.1 Actinomycetes bacterium | reverse complement strand
AATGCGACCGTCACCGCCACGGTTAAAACCGCCACGGGCAAACAGTACTCCGCCACAATGGACATAGCGGTGCGTCCCTCGAATTATGATCAGTTCGAGATCGACGAGAATGGCGTCCTGCTCTATTACAAGGGCAACAGCACCTACGTGGAAATTCCTAACAACGTGACGGAAATCGGTCATGAGGCATTTCAGGCGACGCCCGTCCAGACCGTCGTCGTTCCCGCAAGCGTGAAGAAAATCGGCGACTATGCGTTCCGCCAGGCAACCAATTTGACGACCATCACGTTTGAGGACAGCCAAGAGAATCCAAGCCAGCTTGAGGAAGTGGGCGCCGGTCTCTTTGCCAGCACATCCAAGCTGACCGAAGTGATCTTCCCTCAATCTCTCAAGAAGATGGGCGAGGGCTGCTTTGCCTCGACCTACATCGAGAAGGTTGATTTTGGCGGGGTCACAGAAATTCCGGTCAATGCATGCAACTACTCGTCTCGCTTCTACAGCCTGACCATGACTGACAAGGTCACGTCTATAGGCGCCGGCGCGTTTGGCAACACCGGCATCACCGAGATAAACCTCAGCAACACCGGGGACGAGGCGCGCACGAAGGGTTGGCCCTCAAGCCTCGTGGAAATAGGGGACTCGGCATTCAGCGGCACGGGCATCGCGGACGGCAATCTTCCCGCATCCATCAAGCGCATTGGTTCGGGGGCGTTCTCCCTTTCAGGCCTTTCGAGCGTCGACCTTCAGAACGTCGAGTATGTCGGCAGCTCTGCCTTCATGGGCACGAGCATCAGCCAGATCGACATTCCCGACAGCGTGACGAGCCTTGGGTCGGGTGCTTTCAGTCAGATGGGCAGCCTGACCAAAGTGAGCATCGGCAAGAACGTGCCGGAGAGCTCGCTTGAGGGCCTGTTCCAATACTCGTCTGCCATCACCACCTTCACGGCTGACGAAGAGGCAAATTGCACCGTCGTTGACAACGTCTTGTTCAGCAAGGACAAGGCGACGCTCTTCTTCTACAAGAATGGCATGAGCGGCGCCTA
Organism: Actinomycetes bacterium; assembly: GCA_023429565.1. GTDB lineage: Bacteria > Actinomycetota > Coriobacteriia > Coriobacteriales > Eggerthellaceae > JAEWQO01. Next base: position 14,248 of record JAEZDJ010000096.1, on the reverse strand, counting down.
CGCCATTCCTGAGGGAACGGTGCGGGTGGCAGCGGCGGCATTCCAGCAGGGCTCTGTCACAGGGCTGACGTTCCCCACGACGCTGAAGACCATCAGCGGGCTGGCTTTCAACGCCTGCACGAACCTGTCTGGCGCACTGGTGCTCCCTGACGGCATGGAAGCCATTGAGAACAACGCTTTTAGCAACGATGCTCAGATCACGAGCGTTGATCTTGGGGGGACCAAGACGCTGGGTGCCAGCGCGTTCTATTCTGACCGGGCTTTGTCGGATGTCGATTTTGGCACGCGGCTCGAATCGATCGGCGGTCAGGCGTTTGGCGATGGCGTGCCGCTCGTGTCTGTCGTCATGCCCGACACGCTCACTGCTATTGGTGACTCGGTGTTCTCCAACAATGCCGCTCTCAAGAACATACACATTGGAGCCGGCATGACCGCCGCGTTCAGCATGCTCTTCACGGGCTGCAACAACGTCGAGGAATTGACGGTTGCCGATGACAATCCCGTGTATTCTGCCGAGAACAATGTGCTCTATGGCAATGTGACCTACGCAGATGGCGCGACCGACTACTACGGCAAGCCTCTTTACAGCGGCAAGCACCTCATCCTCTCGCTGCCCACAAATGACTTTACCGAACTGGTGGTGGCAGAGGGCACGGAATACATTGACTCGCAGGCGGTTCGAAACAACGCCAACCTGCAAAAGGTCGTGCTTCCCGAAGGCATGAAGGGCCTCTATACAGGAGCCTTCAATGGCTGCGATGCCTTGACCGAGATCACGTTTCCCAAAAACAGCCTTGAGTTTGTGTATGGCAATGCGCTCAACGGCTCCAATGTCGACGTTATCGACTTTGGCTCGGCCATTGGGGCCATCGACGGGGCCTTCATGTGGGGAGCCCCTGACCATCTTGTCCTGAGTGGAGGAAACGGCGGATCGTACAATGAGGGCTTCAACATGGGGCGTGGTTCGAGCACCGTGTATTCCGGCCCCGGCATGAGCTCCGTGAGCCTGTCCCATGCCCCCTCGATCCTCGTTGTGGGCGCGGACGTTTCGGCCTTGACCATTCCGCGTGTGACCTATTCCACCGATATAACGGTGTACGCCATTCCAGGTACGACGGGCTATGCGACGGCGAAAGCTGCGCTTGAGGGCATTGGCGTGGATCCCGGCAAGCAGCTCAAGGACTACACGCAGCTTTCGGTGAATCTTATGAATGACGTCGCGATCGATGCTGCTGCCGCAATGACCCCCACCGACGCCACTGCGCCGGGCTCCACCGTCACGGTGACGGCCAGCACCACAGGCGGCGTGGACGGCGACAAGGAGTATCGCTTCTATCAGACCAAGGCTGACGGCACCGAAGAGGCGCTGACGGATTGGACGACTTCGAACACCTTCCAATGGACGGTGCCTGAGAACGGTTCGCCTCTTCGCGTCGAAGCACGCGATGCCACCTATCTGACGGTCGGGGACACGCTCGGCTCGGTCGAGACTCCCACGATCACCGATGATCTTGACACGGCCCCTGCCGCATCGGTTGACGGGAATGTCACGCTGACCGTGGGTGCCCAGGCAACCGAGGGCGCGACGCTGACCTACCAATGGTACAAGGACGGTGTGGCGATCGAGGGTGCCAACGCGGCCAGCTTCATTCCTACGGAGCGGGGCACGCACGAGTATCACTGTGTGGTGACGGCTGAGAAGGAAGGCGCTCTTGCTACGGCAAACAGCCAGGTAGCCACGGTCACGGTGTACGATGTGGCGGCTGCTCCCGAAATCACGTCCAGCCTGGTCTCGGTTTCTGTCGAACAGGGCAGCGTTACGACGCTTTCCGTCGACGCAACGGCATCCGATGGCGGCGTGCTGGCCTATCAATGGTACAAGGATGGGCAGCCGATCGAGGGTGCAACCACTTCAGTGTACAGCCCGGCCACCGACGAGGTCGGCCAGCATACCTACCGTGTCGTCATCACCAACACGCTGGGCATCGCCACAAACACGGCAACGGTGAGCAGCGGTGAAGCGACCATAACGGTAACGGAGAAAACCGCTCCGGTTGATCCGACCAATCCGGGCGACGATGACGGCCAGGACAATGGGTCGAACCAGGGCGGCAATGACGGCGCAAACGGCGGCCAGGGCGGTTCTGGCAACAACGGCGGCTCTGGAAGCGATCAGGGCACCGGGGTTGATAAGGCAGGCTCGTCTTCCAAGGCAATGTCCAAGACCGGCGACGCGGCTCCCATCGCGGCGGTTGGCACCGTTGGCGCGCTCTCTGCGCTCGTGGCTGCCGTCGCAGCCCTCCGGCATCGTCGGAAAGTCAAATAAAGCGAAGGACCAACGCCCCGGTGGCCGCGTTGCCGCCGGGGCGGTCCTTTTGCAGATATTCAGTGTTCAACGGCAAGAGAGGAACCTTTTCTATGGCAAACAGGCAAAAATTCGCTTTCGCCAAGCGCGGCGCGGCGGCGATGCTTGCGGTGACGTTGGTGAGCAGCATGACTCCCGTCATGGCTCTCGCCCAGAGCGGCGAGGCCGGGGTGTCGAGCGCCATCGAGGCGCCGGCTCAGAAAACAGCCGTCGACGATCAGATGGTCGAAGGCCAGGAATACACCGTCAACATCACGTGGAGCGACGACTACGGCATGGGGACGAAGTATCTCGGGACGCAGGCCCAGGTGTCTTACGAGAATGGCTCGTATACGGTCAAGCTTACCATCCAGGATTCTGAAAACTATTCCAAGATCGGCGACCTCACCTACAACGGCGTAGCGTTTAAGCAACATAACGGCGTGTACACGATAACGGGCGTGGAAAGCTTGAAGGAAGTGCTTGCGGTGAGCCTCTTCGTTGCCGCCATGCCCCTCACTCCGGTGGTCAACCTCGCGATCGATTACACGCAGCTGCCCAACAATGGCGATGTGGCCGATCCGACTCCTGGCGAAGAAGTTGACGCTTCGGCGCTTGAGTCGCTGGTCGCGTCTGCTGCGGAAATCGAGCAAGGCAAGAAGACCGATGCGGCATGGAACGCGTTGCAGGATGCCATCGACTCGGCTCGCTCGACGCTGGCCGATGAAGGGGCCACGCAGGCCGCCATCGATGTTGCGGTGGTGAGCCTGCAGGGAGCCATCGCGGCCTTCGATGCGAGCGGCGACGCAGTGGAGGATGGCATGAAGGTTGGCGAGACCTACTCCGTGCCGGTCTCCTTCACGCAGGCGGATGGCTCGGAGTCCATGGCTGGCAGGATGATCGGCAAGGACGCCGTCGTGGTGCCCCAGGAGGATGGATCGTATCAGGTCACGCTTGTGGTTGATTCCGGCTCCAAGGGCGGCTATTACTTCAAGGCGCTCACCTTTGCCGGTCAGGCAGCCGCGAAGACCTACGACCAAGCGGGCAACTACGTCTTCACGGGCACGGTGGGCAGCCTCGACGATTCCGTCGAGGTCGGCTTCACCTATTACGTCTATGGCATGGGCCTTTCCATGACACATGGCGCCAACGCGACGTTTGACGCCGATTCTGCTTCCGAGGGTGAGGCAATCACGCCGGCTGTTGGTGTGAACAAGGCCGATCTCAATGCGGCGATTGCGGCGGCCCGGGCGTTCACGCAGGGCCAGAAGTCTGACGATGCGTGGAATGCTCTGCAGGCGGCCATTGCCACTGCGGAGCTGGCTGCCGGAAACGATCTCGTCCCTCAGGTGGGCGTGGACGGCACCCTTGACAAATTGGCTGATGCCATCACCGCTTTCAAGAAGAGCGCTGACATCGAGGATCCCGCTCCCTCCGAGAACGAGTACGGCATGGAGGTTGGAAAGACTTACACGGCTTCCGTGAGCTATGCGGGCACGGGGGCGTCGGCCTCGGCGGGCGACATGCTCAACCAGATGGTTGCCAAATACTTCGGCAACACGGTGGAGGTGTCTTTGCTCGATGACGGCACGTACAACGTGGTCGTCTACTTCGGCGGCTCATCGGGCTTCAGCGCCGCCATCGGTGACATCACGTACAACGGCCAGGCAATCAAGCAGTCGGCCGACAAGACCTACACCGTCAACGTGCCTTCCCTTGGACAGGCGATCGATTTGAGCTTGCACGTTGGTGGGTCCATGAACGCGGACATCACCTACGCCATGACCGTCGATACCTCGACGCTTCAGGAGAAGGCCGGTGAGCCGGGCGGCGAGGTTCCCTCTGTCGACAAGGCCGCCTTGCAGTCTGTCGTTGACCAGGCTGCCGCCATCGCGCAGGGCAAGAAGGCCGATGCGGCATGGGAGAGCTTCCAGAGCACGCTTGCTGCCGCACGCGCGGTGCTGAACGATGCGAACGCCTCCCAGGACGCGGTAAATGGGGCTGCCGCCTCACTGCGCGAGGCAATGGAGCGCTTCAATGCCAGCGTTGACGTGATGTTCCAGGTGGGGCATACCTACCAGGTGCCCATGACGCTGTTCAAACAAGGAAGCCTCACGGAGAAGTCAATGGCTGCCGCGCACTTCGGCGACACGGCACTGGTGCGTCCGCAGAGCGACGGCACATTCAAGGTGACTATTGCCGCGACGGACGAGGGTCTTGGGTACATTAGCTGGCTGAAGTACAACGGCACTCAGCTGTCGCAGAATGGCAACCAGTTCACGATGTCTATTGCTGCTGCCGAAAGCGACACGGTGATTCCTCTTGAGATGTCCGTTTCGTTGATGCAGCAGCTGGGTGTCGGACAGTCGCAAACCGCTGACCTGCATCTCTATCTTTCGCAGGCCAAAGATTTGGGTGTGAACCAAGGCAACTTGTCTGCCTCTTCTTCCAATCTCGCCCAGACCGGTGATCCTGTCACGGGCGTGGCTGCCCTGGCGATTGGCGTGGGTGTCGCAGGCGCTGCGGCGGCCGTCGCAGCGCGTCGCCGGTTTTCTCTTCGCAAGTAGGTAATGACTGAAAGGTATGGCATGACCACGCGCATTCGTTCTTCCTTCGCGGCGGTTTGTGTCCTGGCCACGACGCTCGCCCTCATGGCGGGCGTCGTTTCTCCAGGAGCAGCTTTCGCCGCGGTTTCTGCTGTGTATACGGCGCCAACGAATCCCACCTACGAGAATCCCGTGACGGGCGCCATAGAGGATTCTGCCGGCACGAGCAACGTGGCCCTGGGCGAATCGATGGTTTCGAGCATCATCTATGGCAATTCGCTCATCGAGCGCGATACGGATGGCGCGATGTACGCCAGCTTGCGCTTCAAACTGGCTGACCAGATCAGCGGCATCAGGCTGGAGGTGTCTCAGGACGGGTCGTCGTACGGTTCGGTTGAGGCCGTGCAGATGCAAACGGGCACCGATGCCGTGACTGGCACCGCCACGGCCGATTACCGTCTGGCGATACCCAGCGAGACGGCTATCGTCCGCTGCACCATGGACGTGATTCCCATGGGACGGTCGGTCATCTGCTTCGTCTCGTTCGGTGCCTTGCAGGCGGGCGATGTCGACGGCACGTTTGTGCAGTCGGTGGTGCCGGGAGAGGGCGTCGAGGATGTGGCTGCGGTCACCGAAACGCCCGACGACAAGGCTGGTGCAGCTGAGGAGCCCTCATCTGAAGCCGATAGCTTGACCAGCGGTTCTTCCAACGAGGGCGTCCAGGAGTTTGACGAGGAAGGGCGTGAGGTGACGGGCGACAGGCAGTCGTCTGGCTCTCTCGACTCCGGGACTGTCGCCGTGATCGTGGGCGGTGCCGCCGCCGTCGCGGTCCTTGCGGGCGCCGTGGTCTACGTGGCGCATGTGCGTCCCAAGCGCGCCCGGCAGGCGGCTGCGGCCGCTGCTGCGGCGGCGGGGCAAGGTTCCGATTCTCGCTCTGATGCTGCCCATCGGGATGCCGGCCGTGGCTAAGCCCGTTCTCGGGACGATTCGATGCGGAGGAATAGCACGTCTTGCGGGCGCGCTTTCCCTTGCCGTATGCCTTGTTGGTTCGCTGTTGTTCTCGGGATGCGTCGATCAGCATCCCGAGAGCACGGCTGACGAAGCCGGCGCGCATGAGGCCCGCATCGTCGCCACTTCACCTGCGGTCGCCGAGATATGCGATCTGCTTGAGCTCGATCTGGCTGGCGTGCCCACCACCTCGCGCGACCTGCCCGACCGGTACGCCGATGTCGAGCAGGTGGGCACGGCCATGTCGCCTGATCTTGAAATCGTGAAATCCCTTCGCCCTGACTACGTTCTGTCCCCCAATTCCCTTGTCAGCGATCTGCAGCCGAAGTACGCGTCCATCATGGTGTCGTCGTTGTTCTTGAACCTGCGCAGCGTGCAGGGCATGTATGATTCCATAGCCTATCTGGGCGAGAAGTTTGACCGTGAGGCTCAGGCTCAGGAGCTCGTGGACGAGTATGAGGAATTCATTGAGAGCTATCGCGCCCAAAACGAGGGCGTGGAAGCTCCGACGGTGCTCATCTTGATGGGCGTTCCCGGCTCCTATGTGGTGGCAACGCCGAACAGCTATGTGGGCAGCCTTGTGGAGCTGGCGGGCGGCAAGAATGTCTATGCCGACTCTGACGAGGAATTCGTCAATGTGAACACCGAGGACATGCAGGCGCGTGATCCCGACATCATACTGCGCACGTCGCATGCTTTGCCAAGCCAGGTCATGGCCATGTTCGCCAACGAGTTCGCAGTGAACGACATCTGGAAGCATTTCCGAGCCGTGCAAGAAGGCAAAGTGTACGACCTGCCTTCGACCCAGTTCGGAATGAGTGCGGACTTGACGTATCCGGAGGCGTTGGAGGAGTTGCGACCCATCCTCTATGGCGATGAAGCCGGGTCCGACGGCACGGTGGTTGGCGAAGGTGCAGCCGAGGCCGCACGTTCTTTGTCAGAGTCGGGAAATGCCGATGAAGTTGCCTCTGACGCCGACAGCATCGTGAGCAGCATCGTTTCGGGCGCATCCGCCAATTCGATGGACAAGAAAGAATAGAGGAAGGGATCTGGATGGTAAGCACCTGGCGCAAGGCAGTGGCATTTGCCGTCACTGCTGTGGCACTCATCGCGCTGTTCGTGGTGGCCGTGAATGCGGGAAGCCTGCGAGTGACGTCTGATCAGCTATTCAATGGTCTGTTCGTCGCGTATGGCGATACCGTTTCGACCATCTATGACCTACGCTTCCCGCGTATCTTCATCGCGATGGTCGGAGGCGCGGCCATTGCGGTCTCCGGCGTTCTTTTGCAGGCGGCCATTCGCAACCCGTTGGCCGATCCGGGCCTCATCGGCATCAATTCGGGTGCTTCGTTGGCTGCCGTGCTGGTGACGGCATTCTTTCCAGCGCTGCTGTTCTTCACGCCCGTGTTTGCGTTTGTGGGCGGTATGGTGGCATTTTTGCTGGTGTATAGCCTGTCGTGGCGAAACGGGTTGTCTCCGCTGCGCATCATCTTGGTGGGCGTGGCCGTGAGCGCGATGTTCACGGGCATCATGTCGGCTTTCAGCTCCGGGGGTGGGTCGACCTCCAGCAGCGTGGCCAGCTTGGTGGATGCCAACATAACGATGAAAACCTGGGACGACTTCAAAACGCTGCTCATCTATGGGGTGATCGGCCTGATTCTGGCGATGCTCGTGACGAAACGCTGCGACCTGCTGGCGCTTGAGGACAAGACGGCGCGCTCCCTTGGCGTCGACGTGAATAAAAATCGCGTGTTCATCTCCGCCATCGCCGTGCTGCTGGCGTCTATTTCCACGGCCATCATCGGTCCAATCAGCTTTCTCGGGCTCATCGTTCCCCATATTGCGCGGCTTGTGGTGGGCACGACGCATCGGGTTCTCGTGCCCTATTCGGTGGTGCTGGGGGCGTTCTGCCTGCTGCTGGCTGACACCATTGGCCGCACCATCGCTGCGCCGTACGAGATCAGCGCAGCGGTCATCATGTCCATCGTGGGCGGTCCTGTGTTCATCCTGCTGTTGAGAAAGGCCCGGAGCAGCTATGGCGAATAAGGTGTTCACGATTTCTGACCTGTCGTTTTCGTATGGAAAGAAGCAGATTTTTGAGGGGCTGAGCCTCGATCTGCACGAGGGTGTGGTGACAACGCTCATCGGGGCCAACGGATCGGGCAAGACGACGCTGTTCAACCTCATGACCCAGAATCTCAAACCCCAGGCGGGACGTGTGTTTCTGCGTGGTGGCGACGTCGGCATGCTGCGTCTGCGCGACTTTGCGAAGTTGGTGGCAATCGTACATCAGCGCAACGCCGCTCCCGCCGATCTGTCGGTGGAGAAGCTGGTGGGCTATGGGCGGTTCCCCTATCGGGCCATCGGGTGCTGCCCAAATTCCGACGAGGATGAGCGCATGGTGAGCTGGGCTCTGGAGACCACGGGACTTTCCGCCGTCGCGAAGCAGTCGGTGTCCTCACTGTCCGGCGGGCAGGCGCAGCGCGTGTGGATTGCCATGGCGCTTGCGCAGGGGTCAAAGGTGCTGCTTCTGGATGAGCCGACCACGTATCTCGACGTGCGTTACCAGCTGGATATCCTGCAGCTTGTGAGGCGCCTGAACGAGGAGTTCGGCATGACGGTGGTCATGGTGTTGCACGACATCAACCAGGCGTTGCGCTACAGCGACGAGGTCGTTGCGCTTGTCGGAGGGCGGGTTGCCGCGCAGGGCGATCCCTGTGACGTCGTGACTCCTGCCCTCATCGAAGAGGTGTTCGGCGTGGCGCTTGAGGTGACGGACGTCGGCGGAAGGCCGTTCGTGCTCGCCGTCTGAGCGAGTGCGTGGCCCTCGGCGTTGGGCGTCGTTTTCGAACGATCGCGTGCTCTGGCCGCGCTCTTGACGGGGATTTTACCGGTGAAGCTGCATCCTGTCGTTTACAATGGGCGAAGGATGGTCGATCATCGGTCTCCCGCTGGGGAACCGCCGTGCAGAGAGGCGAGCTATGGCTGGAAGGCTGACCCGGCAGGAAAAGAGCTGGGTGCTCTACGACGTGGGAAATTCGGCCTTCGTGCTGTTGGCAACAGCCCTCATTCCCGTATATTTCAAGGCGCTCGCCGAACCAGGTTCGTCGGTGGTGGTCGCCTGGGGCTATGCCGAGACGGTTGCCTCGCTGATTTTGGCGTTGCTCATGCCCCTCTTGGGCAGCTTGGCCGATCTCAAGGGCAACAAGAAGAAATTTTTCGCCGGCTTCGTCGGCACGGGTGCCATCGCCTTGGCGGCGCTGGGCGTTCCGGTTGGCGCGCTGGCGTTTCTTGTGGTCTACGTTGTGGCCTCCATCATGCTGAACGGATCCATGGTGTTCTATGACGCGTTCCTCGTAGACGCCACGACCGAGGACCGTTACGACGAGGTTTCCGCCCAGGGCTACGCATGGGGATACATCGGTTCCTGCATACCGTTCATCGCCTGTCTTGCGGTCGTGCTGGCGGGACCGTCTGTCGGAATCCCTGTGGATGTGGGGATGAGAATAGCTTTTGTGGTCACGGCCGCGTGGTGGGTGGCGTTCAGCATCCCGCTTCTTCGCACGGTGCATCAGACTCATTACAAAGAGCGGCCGCCTCATCTTTTCAAAGACACGTTCTCTGGCTTGTGGCGCACGCTGAAAAGAATGTTTGGGGATCGGCGCCTGCGTTTGTTCATGTTGGCGTTTTTCTTCTACATTGACGGCGTGCACACCATCATCAAGATGTCCACGAGCTACGGCACGGATTTGGGAATCGACGCGACGCAGCTCGTTCTGGCGTTGCTGGTGACGCAGTTTGTGGCATTTCCTTCGGCCATCGTCTACGGACGTCTGTCCACGAGGTTCGGCACGAAGCGCATGCTGCTTGTGGCTATAGGGGCCTATTTCTGCATCACCCTGTTCGCCGCGCTGTTCCTGCGGGAGGCGGTGGAGTTCTGGATTCTCGCCCTCTGCGTGGGCTTGTTCCAAGGTGGCATACAAGCGCTGTCACGTTCGGAGTTCGGCAAGCTCATCCCCAAAGAGCATGCGAACGAATACTATGGTTTCTTTGATATTTTCGGAAAGTATGCCGCTGTTATGGGAACGCTTCTGGTGAGTGTGTTCACGCAGATCACCGGAAACTCTTCGCTGGGTGTGCTGTCTATCGCCGTGCTGTTTGTGGTTGGGTTCGTCCTGCTGTGGAGGATGCCCGAGAAAACAAAGCCCTCTGACTAGGGGTGCTCGTCGTTGGTGGCATGGGTGCGGTTTTTGGGGTGGGATTGCGCGCCGCCCATAGGACGGGTGCGACGCCTTGCCCTGCCAATTTCTTCCATGTTATCGAAAATTTTCCAAATGCAATGAGCGACATAATGAAGAAATAAATGGTCGCCTTCCTGGTACAAGTCACCCGATATAAACTACGATCAGGCACGATGTAGTGCGAACGGGGGCAGAGGCTCCCGTGAGGCCAGAGTATAAAACTTCCGTACGTCAAAATGTGCATTCGTCGTTCAATGTTGAAATCGGGAGATTCGATGGCGTGGAATCGCAATGACAATCGGTTTGATGGGACCTATCGTCTCACTTTGCGAAAACTCATTTTCGACATGGGCACCCATAGGGTATAGTTGTCGAATGTGGCTTAGTCGCAATGAGAAACCGCTTGAGGGGAGGGACTCCGTGATCCGCGCGGGTATAGAGGGAAAGCTGACGGGATCGGCTTCGTGGTTGGCAATTACGGGGTCGTTGTTATTCTGGGTGTGGATGGACCAATGCATGTTTGGCTCTGCCCTTGACGATGTCGCCGACATCAGTGCTTCGCAGTTCATGACGCTCTGGATGCTTGCGGGAAGCATCGTGGGCGTAATTGCGGCGGCTGTGTGGGTGAGAGACGTCGCGCGGCTCTGGCATGGTGGTGCTTTGGGACTCGTTGCCGCAATTGGGGTGATCGGTGCTGTGCTATGTGCTTTCGCGCGTGGAGCGGATGTTACAGTGCTTTATTATCTGGGGGGTATACTCGTTGGTGCTTCAATGGGCTATTTTATCGTACCGTGGGGTGTGGTTGCGGTTGCTCAAGGGATTGAGAAGGCTTTGCTTCATGTTTCGGGTGCTTGGGGACTTGGCCTGTTTGTAAACCTTGCTCTCGATGTCGTACCTGATGATGCTAAATGGATATTTGGCTGCTTGTTGCCTTTAGGGTCGTTGGCTTTGTTTTGGGCCCTTCATGCTGCGCAAGACAGCCCTGTTTACCGATTGCCTCTCGATGACGATCGGGCTCTCGTTTCAGTGGGTCCACCTTCACCCTCAATCAAAGTGTCCGGACGTACTTTCATGGGGATCGACTTGCAGTTTATGCTTGTGGTTTTGGTGACCTGTACTATCTTTGGAGTGATGTCGCAGTATAAGACGCCTTTCCCTCCCTCGTTCATTTTTGGTGGCATGGATGCGTCGCTTTCGCGTGGAGTCGCGTCTGCTGTGTTTTTCGCAGCCTGTCTATTGTTGCCGTTTGAGAAGCTGAGTGCGCTTTTTCGCGTGGCAATCTCATTGGTAGCTATGGGTGCGATTGTGTTGACTGTCGCCTTGTTCGAGGGGCAGCTTGAGGTGCCGGGCCGTGTGTTGGTGTCGCTTGGCTATGCTGGATTTGACATTCTCATCTGGTGTTTGATTGCTTTTTTCGCACAACGTTCCAGAAACATCACTGTTTCTGTGGCTGCTGCTATGGGCGTTGAACAGGTGGGTATTCTGTTAGGTGCCATTATTGTTCTGTTGCTGCAGAACACTGGCATTGGTCCGCTCGCGTTTAGTATTGTCCTGATGGTGTTGACATATGCGCTGTTGCTGGCGTGCTTTGCGTTGCTCGGCCGCTACTTGAAGGGATGGCCCACTTTCAGTCTCCCGCGCGAATCGAGTGCGTCGCATGGAGACGGGGCAAAGGACGCTGTGGAAGAGTTGGCGCATGTGTGCGGATTGACGCCGCGTGAAAAGGATGTCGCGCTGTTGCTGTGCGAGGGGCGTAGCGCACCCTATATTGCTGAGAAACTCTTCGTTTCCGAGAATACCGTCAAGACTCACGTGCGGCACATCTACGAGAAAGGCGATTTTCATAATCGCCAAGAATTTCTCGATGCCATGAAGGCTAAACGAATGCAGAAATGACCCTGCCTTTGCGGTTTGCACCTTTTATCTACGGCATAAATACTACCAGTTAAAGCAGCTCATCAGAATCTGATGAGCTGCTTGCTTTCATGAATTCACCTCTTTGTGATGTGGCTTTTGCCCACCTATCTTCGCATCATTGTTTCGAGCTGCGCGGATGCCCGTGCGCAGGAATTTTGAAGACAAAAGGCATCAACGAGTAGATCAAAAGGAAGGAAGGGATTCAGGGTGAAGAGAACTTCGAGTAAAAGGATGGCGGCCGTAGTTTTCGCGGCGTTGGCGCTTATCGCGATGTTTGGTCTTGTCGCATGTTCTGGCAACAGTGTGTCGAACGATGATCGCGTAAGTGCAAAAGCTGTCATCAAAGGTGCGAGCACCGTGCTTGCTGCTGCAGAGGACACGGGGCTTACCCAGGATGATAGTCCTGCGACCATCAGCCAGAACGATCCGCAGTTTGCCTGGTTTTTTGAAGAGTTGCAGCAGACCGAAGGCGTGAGGGATCTCGTTCTCGAGAACTGCGATTTCACGATAGCCATCCAGGGCGTTACTGCCGCGACGGCGCGTGAGGACAGTGCTCAGACCAACTATCGTTACAGCATTACGAAAGCCCACGTGACGATCGATGGCAAGACGATTGCCTATGACGACAAAACAAAAAGCTTTTCCGCTAACTAGCTGACGGACGGGAGGAAATGAATATGAGCGAAATAAAACTTTCTCGCAGAAACTTCTTGGGTATGGGTGCAGTAGGCGTTGCTGCTTTGGCGGGCGTAGGCCTTGCGGGCTGTGCTCCGAAGAATGCTTCTGAGACATCGGGTGCAGTGGAGACTATCAACAGTTCGGGCATCGTTGTCGACCAGGCAAAGGTAACGGAAGCCATCAGCTGTGACATTCTTGTCATAGGCGGTGGCATGGCAGGGCTGTCTGCCGCTGCGCAAGCTGTCGAGAACGGTGACCATGTTATTCTTCTTGAAGCGCAAGCTGCCGTTGGAGGCAACGGTCAAGGGGTTGAGGGCACGTTGGGTGTTGATACCAAATATCAACACGAACAAGGCATCGAGGTTGATCGCTCCATTGTCATGCAGGAGGAATTGGGCAAGGCGCAATGGGTTCCCAACGGCTTGTTCTATAAGGATTTGCTCGATCGCTCTGCGGCGAACCTCGAATGGGCTGTTGAAACTTGCGGATGTGAGCTGAGCGGTCTTATCGACAACTATCCGATGGGTGTCGTGGAAGGCGCTGTCGACACTTTTCACTGGTGGAAAGATGGCGCGGCTTATGTAGGCTACGTTGCGCCGATGGAAAAGCATCTGCGCAAGCAGGGGGCTACCATCGATCTCAACACCCGTGCTCTGGAGTTTAGCTACAGTGATGGCGGCTCCGTTAACGGAGTTTACGCGCAGGACGCTTTTGGAGACTTGGTCAACTATCAAGCAAAAGCTGTTATTGTGGCCACGGGTGGCTTTGCCGACGACGACAAACGTCTTAAGAAATATGGCTTTGATATGGATACCCTTGAGCGCATTGGCACGCCGGGACATTATGGCGATGGTGTGAATATGGCGCTGGCTGCTGGTTCTGCCGAATACACGGGCGTGTGTTATCTCAAATACAACCGCATCAGCCATGGAATGATTGAGAAATTCGGTCCTTTCTGGAGCGCTCTGTGTTTTGGTGGACCATTCTTGTGGGTCAACGAGGAGGGGGAGCGCTTTGTCGATGAGAGTTGCATGTACCGTGTCGGCAACATCATCACGCAGTCGACGCCCATTCATAATCAGCCCAACTGTACATGCCTGAGCATTTGTGATCAGGCGGTGTTCGATGCGCAGCTTGCTGCGAATAAGGAATTGGCCGATGAGTGGAACCTAAGCATTTTAGACCAGTGGAACGCCATCGTTGAGTCGGGCGACGATGCTTTTCAGGCTGACAGCATTGCTGAGCTCGCTGAGAAAGCCGGCATCGATGCTGCCGCTCTTCAAAAGGCCGTAGATGAGTATAACGCGCTGTGCGCGGTTGGCAAGGATTCCCTGTTTGGCAAGGACGCTGAATACCTCAAGCCCATTGCCACTCCGCCATTCTATCTGGGTCGTATTCACGAGGTGATGGAGGGCCCCTTGGGGGGAGTGACCGTTGACCGCACGTTTCGTCCTGTGCTCGCAGACGGTGGTCGTATCGAAAACGTATTTGTTATCGGCCTGGACAGCATGATG
>JAEZDJ010000103.1 GCA_023429565.1 Actinomycetes bacterium | reverse complement strand
AGGCGGCCGGCCAGCGGCCCAACGGGCCATAGCCATACTAGATCAAAAGCTGGCTGGGCTGTTGACCAGCCGGGGCCGCCAAGCCCCTGGCTACGCTCGATACGGGCTGATTTCTACTGTAATGGGGATCGCCAGAGAGTCCGCCGTCGATGCGGAAGCGGCACCCCATGGAGTGCCGCTTCCGGACCCGCAGCCCGCCGGACCCGCAGCCGGGGCAAACAGCGAGATCAACGGCGGGGCCGCCGTCAGGGTCGCCGCTGGGATAGAGAGCGCAGGGCCGGCGGCAGAAGGCCGACATTGCGGGACGCCGTCGCCGGAATGTCGTGGAAGCGTGCCACTCGCCAAAAACGGCGAGGGGCTGACGATGCTTTCCCGTTGGATTGGCAGAGATCGCCTCTTATGGGTAGTTCTCTTGAAAAAGGGGGCCACGGTGAAATATGTTGCCTGGGGTTTTATGCCGGCGCTACGGTTCGGGCGGTAAAAAGCTGCCCATAAGAGGCGATCTCTGCCAATCCCGCCGGGCGGCTCGCCCAGTCCCGTAGAGCGATCTCGCCCAATCCCGACGCTATCGAGCTCGTTGATTGAGCGGGCCGGGGATCAAGTCGGGCGATCTCGCCGCGTCCCGTCCGGATCGGTCGAACCAAGCTGGTCCAATTCGCCCCCGCCTTCAACGCGTGGGCTGGCCCGATGCTCTCCGGGCTGGTCCTGCCCGCGGGCTGACCCTGCCCGCTGTCAGCTTGCGCTGGAGAGATAGGGCAAGTAAGCCTGTGCCGATTCGGGGACTTCGAACGTCACGTTTTGCCCGTAGGCATTCAGGGTGACGTAGCCGGGGTTGTCATAGAGGGTCACCGTTCCGTCGATGCCGAGGGCGTTGGCATCGACCGTTGCCGCGACTGCGGCATCCGAAGGAAGGGTGGTCGCTTTCCAGTCGTCGATGTTCAAGTTCGTGATGAGTCCGCTCACTTCGCCTGTGGTCAGGCCGGTGGCGGCGGCAATGGCGTCGCTGTGCCGGGAAAGCGCTTCCTTCGCCTGCTCCTTCACGCCGGAATTGTCCAGGATGACGTTTGTCGCGGCGGCCTTGACGTCGCTGGCAGCATCGCTGACGGGACCTGAGTCGGTGTCGGCCAAGGCGAAGACGCCGATCGTGCCGATGACGATGAGGGCGATGAGCCCGAAAAGCGCTCCGAGTGCTTTTTTCACAAGCGTGCCTTTCTTTCGCGCCGCGGCATCAGGCGCCGGGTGAGGAAGCATATGGACACCGTACGGGAGGAGGCCGCCGCCGCTGCTGCGTTTGGTGTGTGGGCGGTGGGAGGTTCGTCTGTTTGATCCGGCGGCTTGTTCCCCTCAGCAAGGGTACCCGAGAAACGGACGCTCCACGAAACGTCCGTCCCGTCTTCAGAGCCTCTGGACGAAATCCCCATGCTATTTACGAAACTATTGTTTTTTTGAGGCTTGCGGCAAAATCGTGTATGCTGTCGTCTGTTGTGCGCAGACGGCGCGGGTTATTGTGCCGTCACGCCTCATCCCCGCACACGTTAATAAACAGAAGCTTGGGGTCATCGTGTGAACAGAGCAGGCCGCACAAGGCGGCCTCGAGGACAGGAGGAACCGCGTGAAGCTGGTGGTAACCGAGAAGAACGACGCGGCCCAGAAGATCGCCGGCTTGCTCGGCGGCACGAAGCCGAAGGCCGACAAGGTGTACTCGACTCCCGTGTATCGCTTTGAGGTGGATGGTGAGGAATGGGTGACCATCGGTCTGCGCGGCCACATCCTTGAGCCTGATTTTGCGCCGACGCTCGTGTTTGGAAAACGAGGCGGTTGGAGCGGCGTCACGGAGGAGGGCGAGACGATTCCCGCAACGTTGCCCGACACGTTGGCCAAACCCCCTTTCAAGAAGAAAAAGCCCTTCACCGAGGATGGGGTGGAGCTGAAATCGTGGAAGATGGAGGCATTGCCCTATTTGGTGTATGCGCCCATCGAGAAGCTTCCCAAGGAGAAGGAGATCATCCGATCTCTCAAGAACCTGGCGAAAAAGGCCGATTCCATCGTCATTGCGACCGACTTCGACCGTGAGGGCGAGCTTATCGGCTCTGACGCGCTTTCCTGCATGCAGGAGGTGAACCCCACGGCGCCCGTCACGCGAGCGCGCTACTCGGCGTTCACGAAAGAGGAGATCACCCATGCGTTCGGCAATCTGGTGGAACTCGACTACAACCTGGCGAGCGCCGGTGCGTCGCGCCAGGACATCGATCTCATCTGGGGCGCTGCGCTCACGCGTTATCTGACGCTGGTGAAATTCGCCGGCTATGGAAACGTGCGCAGTTCCGGCCGCGTGCAAACGCCCACGCTTGCCCTCATCGTGGCTCGCGAGCGAGAGCGCCTTGCATTCGTCCCGGAGGATTATTGGGTCATCCGCGGCGCGTTTGGGGAGCATGCCGATGCATTCGAGGCGCCTCATGCGACGGCTCGTTTCAAGGTTGAGGCCGATGCCCAGGCCGTCATGGCTCAAGTGGAGGGTGCCGACCATGCCGCCGTGGCTTCCATCGAGAAGAAGACGCGCACGGTGCGTCCGCCGGTCCCCTTCAACACGACAAGCCTCATGGCGGCTGCATCCTCAGAGGGGCTGAGTCCCGCGCGCACGATGCGCATCGCCGAGAGCCTGTACATGGATGGCTACATCTCCTACCCCCGCGTGGACAACACGGTGTATCCCTCCTCGCTCAATCTGGCCGACACGGTGAAGGCCATTTCGGGCAACCCCGCCTATGCGCCGTATTGCCGTGAGCTCCTGTCAAAGGGAAAGCTCACTGCCACGCGGGGCAAGAAGGAGACCACGGACCATCCGCCCATCTACCCGACGGCCAAGGCGACCCCCGACGACCTGTCTCCCGCCGATTACAAGCTGTATAACCTCATAGCGCGACGGTTCCTTGCCACGCTTTCGGAGGCTGCGGTCGTCGAGGGGACGAAGGTCACGCTCGACGTGAACGGCGAGCCGTTTGTGGCGAAGGGCGATGTGCTGGTTAAGCCTGGATTCCGGGCCATCTATCCCTATGGCCTCAAGAAAGACGAGCAGCTTCCGGCCTTTTCCGAAGGGCAGCAGCTTGCCTTCGATGGCGCGACCTGCACCAAGAAGCAAACGGAGCCTCCTGCTCGCTACAGCCAAGGAAAGCTCATTCAGGAAATGGAGAAGCTGGGTCTGGGAACCAAGTCCACGCGACACTCCATCATAGAGCGTCTCTATGCGGTGAAATACCTGTTGAACGACCCAATAGAGCCAAGTCAGCTGGGCATGGCCGTGTGCGACGCCCTTGACAAGTTCGCCCCGCACATCACGCATCCCGACATGACGGCGGAGCTTGAGGAGGAAATGAACAGCATCGCGGCTGGAGCGACGACCAAGGACAAGGTGGTCATGACGTCGCGCAACCTGCTGTCCGAACAGCTTGCCTCGCTCATGCCCCATTCGGATGAGGTCAAAGATGCGCTGGCTGACGCCGTGGCCGCTGACGCATATGTGGGCAAGTGCCCAAAATGCGGCAAGGACCTGCAGATCCGCGCGTCTCAGAAAACGCGGTCCATGTTCATCGGCTGCTCGGGCTGGCCGGATTGCGACGTGACCTATCCGCTGCCGAAGGGCAAGGTGGAGTCCGTGGAAGAACTCTGTCCAACCTGTGGGATGCCCCAGGTCAAGGTCACGGCGTTTCGTTCAAAGCCGCGGACGCTCTGCATCGATCCCCATTGCCCCACCAACCAGGAGCCCGATGTGGTGGTGGGCGAATGCCCGGCATGCAAAGCCGCAGGCAAAGAGGCAAAGCTCATTGCCCAGAAGAATCCCCGCACCCTCAAGAGGTTCATTCGCTGCGAGAACTACGACGAGTGCGGAACAGGCTATCCGTTGCCGCAGTACGGGAAACTTCAGGCCACCGAAGAGGTGTGCGAGCATTGCGGCGCCCCGATGGTCGTGGTCACCACCAATCGGGGTCCGTGGAAGCTGTGTCCGAACTTCGATTGCCCCGGCAAGGAAAAGGACGAAGGGGGCAAGCCTGCCAAGGGCAGGTCGCATTCGTCCAAAGGCACTGCGCGAAAAGCACCCGCCAAAGGAACCAAAAAGGCCAAAACGTCGCGGAAATCCACGGCGAAGGCCCAGTAGCGCGTCGAAGCAGTACAATTGATGAGAACTGCACGGAACGAACGAGGAGAGCAATCACATGTCTAAGGTAACCATCGTCGGAGCGGGCAACGTCGGAGCTACGGCTGCCCATATTATCGCGTCAAAAAACTTGGCTGACGTCGTGCTCATCGACGTCGCCGAAGGTCTGCCTCAGGGCAAAGCCCTCGACATGATGCACATGCGCAGCGTTGAGAAGTTCACGGTCAAGGTTATCGGGACCAACGACTATGCCGACACGCGCGACTCCGACGTTGTGGTCATCACGGCAGGCATCGCCCGCAAGCCTGGCATGACGCGCGAGGATTTGCTGGGCGTGAACGCCGGAATCATGAAGTCCGTCATAAGCCAGGCTCAGGAGGCTTCTCCGAATGCCGTGTTCATCTGCGTGACGAACCCCCTCGACGTCATGACCACGCTTGCGTATCGGGAATCGGGGCTGCCGTCGAACCGCCTCATGGGCATGGGAGGCGTCCTGGATTCGTCGCGCCTGTCCTTCGCCGTATGCGAGAAGCTGGGCTGCGAACCCGCCGATGTGGTGGCGTGGGCCGTGGGCGCCCATGGCGAAGGCATGGTGTGCTGGCCCCGGTTCACGACGGTCGGTGGGACTCCCATCACCGACCTCATGGATGAGGCCGAGGTGGCGGACGTGGTGCGCCGTTGTGTCAAGGGAGGCGCCGAAGTGGTGGCTCACCTCAAGACGGGCAGCGCTTATTATGCTCCTGGCGCTTCCATTGCCAAAATGGTCGAGGCCATACTGGGCGACACACATGAGGTCATGAGCGCGTGCGCGCACATCGATGGGGCCTATGGCATCGAGGATCTCTACATGAACGTCCCGACGCGTCTTGGCCGCGATGGCGTGGAAGAGGTCGTCGAATTCGATCTGAACCAAGAGGAGCTCAAGGCCCTTCAGGCATCTGCGGAAAGCGTTCGTGCCGGTCTGGCGAACCTGCCCGCATAGCCTGCGGTCCGATAGGGCTGCGGAGCCGGTGATCCGGCGCTTCTCTTTTCGGAGTCGGACACCGTTGCTTGCGCTATAATCGGGTGTTATGGATACCATCATCACGAAATCACAGGTCGCGGACGCCGTGTACGCGGCCCTTCCGCGGCTCGCCTGCGTGTTGCCGCCCGATGTGGAGGCTGGCTTGCTCGCCGCCCGCGACATGGAAGACAACCCTCGGGGCCGTGCGGTGCTTGACCAGCTGGTGGAAAATGCGCGCATTGCCGCCACGGACGGCGTACCTCTGTGCCAGGACACGGGAACAGTGTGGGTCAGCTTGGAAGTTGGCCCGGATGTGCTGGTGCCAGGTGACGTGTTCGCCGCAGTGGACGACGCGGTGGGCCGTGCCTACACCGAGGCGCACCTGCGCACGTCGTTGGTGCGCGACGCCATTCTTGACCGCACGAACACCGGGGACAACACGCCCGCATTCTGCGACATTCACCCGGTGAACGAGCCGGGGGTGGCCCGGTTGCACATCATGCTCAAGGGTGGCGGATCTGACAACGCCAGCCGGGTGGTGATGCTGGTGCCGGGTGCGGGAAGGCAGGGCATAGTCGACGAGCTTGTTCGCTGTGTGCGGGAGAAGGCGGCGAACGCCTGCCCGCCGCTCATCCTCGGGGTGGGCATCGGCGCCACCTTTGACAAGGTGGCAGGGCTTGCCAAGCGTGCCCTCATGCGCCCCGTGGACGAGCCGGCGTCCGACCCTCGTGTTGCGGCGCTTGAGGAGGAGCTGCTTGCGGCAGTGAACGCAACTGGCATCGGACCGGGAGGCATCGGGGGACACACGACCGCCCTCGCCGTTCGCGTGTCCACGGCTCCCTGTCACATTGCCGCGCTGCCCCTCGCCATCAACATGGGGTGTTCGGCCATGCGCCGCGCCACGGTTTCTCTGGTCGGTGAGGCGGGGAAGCGTCCGGACGTCTTCCTCGATGAACCGGATGCCGGACTCCTGGAGGACGCCGTTCATGGGAGCGCTCGGCTCCGCGAAGGGGCAGGGGGTGCGCGATGACCGACTCGAAGCGGCTTGTGCTGCCGTTTGATCGCCTTCTTCTTGCAACGCTTGAGGCGGGGGATGCCTGTTTGCTCAGTGGGTCAATGTACACGCTGCGCGACGCGGGGCATGTGCGTCTCTTGGCTCAGATGGATGCTGACGGAGGTCATCTGCCTTATGGCCTTGACGGACAGGCCATCTTCTATGCCGGTCCCACCCCCTCGGCTGCGGGGAGGCCCTTTGGCGCGGTGGGACCGACCACGGCCAGCCGCATGGATTTTGCCGCGCCGACGCTCCATCGTGCGGGCGTTGCCGCCACCGTCGGCAAGGGCCATCGCAGCGCCGAGGTGCGGGACGCCTGCATGCAGACGGGTTCCGTTTATTTCGTGGCGTGCGGCGGCGCAGCTGCCTATTTGGCAAAGTGCGTGGCATCATCTGAGACGGTGGCATACGATGACTTGGGAACAGAAGCGCTCCGCCGCATAGAGGTCGTCGACTTTCCCGTGTTTGTCGGCATCGACACGCGAGGCCGCGATCTGTACGATCTCATCTGAGCACACCGATCCGGTCCTCCTATCGAAAGGGATGCAGGAGACACCTGTGACAGAGGAACTTTCAACGAAATCAAACGCCCAGAAGGGCGTGTTCATCACCTTTGAGGGCGGCGAAGGGGCCGGCAAGTCAACCCATATCCGTTTTCTCGCCGAAGCCCTGCACGCACAGGGCCGTGAGGTTTTGAGCCTGCGCGAGCCGGGCGGCACCGCCATTGGGGAGGAGCTGCGTGCCGTTCTGCTGGACCCGGACAACGAGGCCCTGTCGGACGAGGCTGAGCTTCTGATATATGAGGCGGCCCGCGCGCAGATCGTCGCCGAGGTCATCAAGCCGGCCCTTGAGCGGGGAGCCGTCGTGCTGTGCGACCGCTTCTCCGACTCGACGGTGGCGTATCAGGTGTATGGGCGCGGCCTCTCGGCTGACTTCGTCGCACGGGCCAACGCGTTTGCCTGCCAGGGCATTCGCCCCGATCGCACGCTTCTTCTCGTGACCGGGGGGACGGCGGAGACCGGTTTGCGCCGGGCGACGCACAACGATGGGGCGGATCGTCTGGAGCGGGCAGGCGAGGAATTCCACACGAGGGTGAACGAGGCGTTCCTGGATATCGCGCGGGAAGATCCCGACCGCATCCGCCTCGTGAAGTCCGCTGATCGCAAATCGGTCACGGCTGCCTCGGTGTTCTACGCCCTGTCTGACCTGTTCCCCTGGATGGCGGACGCTTCCCTGTGCGATGAGGGATTCTTCGCCCGCCTTGACGCCGCCCGCGTGCCGGTCGGACGTGACGGCGGCGGCCGGCATGGCTCAGCGGGCATGGCAAGCGCCTCGGGACAGCGAGGAGCGTGACGTGTCCGATGCCTTCGAGAACATTCTCGGGCAGCCGCAGGTCCGCGATTTTCTGCGCGCGAGCGTCGCGCGCAGCCGGGTGAGCCACGCCTATCTGTTCGTCGGGCCTGCCGGCTCCAACAAGACGCTCGCCGCCTATGCCTTGGCTCAAGCAGTGCTCTGTCCTCAGGGAACGTCCGGGCCGCATGGCGGGGGCTGTGGAGCGTGCGACGTCTGCGGCCGGGTCATGAGGCGCAAGCATCCGGACGTCCGCTATTTCGCCCCCGAAGGCGCCGGCGGATATCTGGTTGACCAGATTCGCAGCATCGTGGCCGACACGGCGTTGGCTCCTATTCAGGCCGACAAGAAGGTCTACATTCTCGACCGGGTTGACCTTCTGGGAGCATCTGCGGCAAACGCCTTCCTCAAGACGCTCGAGGAGCCGCCGGGAGACGTGGTGATGATCCTGCTGGGACGTACGCGAGAAAGCGTGCTTCCGACCATCGTGTCCCGCTGCCAGGTGGTTCCGTTCAGGCATATTCCCGCCAGCGAGGCGGCCGGGATCCTGGTGCAGAACACCGGGGTTTCGCTCGAGAGGGCGAAGATGGGCTTGGAGGCCTGCGACGGGTCCATAACCCGCGCCGTCGATTTCCTCAAGTCGAATGAGCGCATGGTGTTCCGCTCGCGCGTTTTGGAGGTGCTGGGTTCCCTGCGCCGTGCTGACGACTGGGACATCGTGGGGTTTGCCAGCGACCTTGTGGTGCGGGTAAAGGCTCCGCTTGACGTCGTGCGGGCTTCACAGGAAGAGGAATTGGCTGAAAATGCTGACTTTCTGGCAAAGTCAGCCATCCGACAGATCGAGGCTCGAAACAAGCGGCAGCTGACGGCAAAGACGTTCGAGTCCTTGCATCAGTTGACGGCCATCGTCCGTTCGTGGCTGCGAGACGTCATGGCGGTGTGCGTCGAGACGCCTGAGCTTGTGATCAACGTCGACGTGCGAGCCCAGATTCTCGAGGTGGCACAGATGACCGACGAGGCACGCGCGGCATGCGCGTTGGGTGCGGTGCGTCGTTGTGACGAGTCCATCGCGTATAATGTATCTCCAGAAACGTGCATCGATGTTCTTCTGTTTGAAGTCAAGGATGCACTTTACCGATGACCGCTTCCCTCCCCAGGGGGACGTGAATGAGCGATAGATGAGATAAGAGAGGTTACCCATGGTACGCATAGCGCCTGTTAACCTGTACTACAATCCCAAGACGCTGTGGTTTGACGCGCGTGACTTGGAAATCAACAAGGGAGACGCAGTCGTGGTGCTCACGGCTCGCGGAATGGAGTTCGGGCGAGCCGCGGCCGAGGTGTTCGAGGCTGACGAGGCTCAAGTCAAAAAGCTGAAGAGCGCTCTCAAGCCCGTGAAACGCCTTGCCACTGACGACGATGTGAAGAAGGCGGCAGAAATGGAGCGGCGGTCGGCGGAGGCCCTGCCCGTCTTCAAGGAGATGGCTGCGGAAGCGAGCGAGGACATGCGTCCGGTATCGGTCGAGTACCTGTTGGACGGCGACAAGGCCGTGTTCTACTTTGAAGCCGAGGAACGGGTCGATTTCCGTGACCTGGTCCGCAAGTTGGCCTCTCACTTTCATGTGCGCATCGACATGCGGCAGATCGGCGTGCGCGACGAGGCTCGCATGGTGGGCGGCTTGGGCCATTGCGGCCAGGAGTTGTGCTGCAAGCGCATGGGCGGGGAATTCTGTCCGGTGTCCATTCGCATGGCGAAGGAGCAGGATCTCTCCCTCAATCCTCAGAAGATATCTGGCGTATGCGGCCGCCTGATGTGCTGCCTTCGCTATGAGTACGATGCCTACAAGGATTTCAAGAGCCGTGCCCCGAAGCAAAACTCGCATGTCGAGACGCCTGTCGGATCGGCAAAAGTCATCGGTTTCGACGTTCCTCGCGAAATCGTGTCGTTGAAGCCTGAAGGGGAGAAGCCTGTGAGGGTGCCCCTCGCCGACTTTGATCCCGCCGAGGGCGGCGGGCGGCCGAATCGGGTCGACGCCGAAGCGTGGGAGCGTGCGACGGACCAGGATGCGCTCGACCTCGACAGGGAGTCTTCGTTTCTCACGTCACAGTTCACGGGCGCCGACAAGCTGGCTGATCCTGCTTCCACGCGAAAGTCAACCGGAAACAAGGGGCAGAAGGGCGACCGGGGAGGCGCCAAGCCATCGGGCGAAGGTGCGCGCAAGGCGGCGGCGAGCGAGGGCCGAAAGCCGCGGCGACGGCGTTCGACCAAGGTCGGCGGCAAGGGAGACGCGGCGGAGCTTCCGGCAGGCGCCGAGGGTGCCCAGCGCGGCCAAAACGGAGGAAGCCATCCGCAGCAAAAGAAGAAACAGGGTGCCAAGCGGCATCAGCCGGGCTCGTCCGGGAATGGATCGGAGAAACAGCAGGGCCAACAGAAGAAGGGCTCTTCCTCGGGGCCGAACCCGGCTCTGCGCCCCGGTCGGAAATCCTCCGGCCTGCGCCAGGGCGAGCGCAACCAGCGTCCTCAGGCTTCTCAGGACCAGGCCGCGACGGGCTCTTCCGCCGCACCGGGACAGGGAGGCCATCGCCGCACGCGTCGCCGCAGCCATAAGGCTGGCGGCGCTGGACCGTCGGGTTCGGCAGGAGCGACGGGCACGCAGGAATAGCGGAAGAGGGCATCGATGGACATAGAATATGAGCTTCTGACCGATTTGTACCAATTGACCATGGCTCAGGGCTATTGGGAAAACGGCAAAGACGACGAGGCCTGTTTTCATATGTATTTTCGCGACTATCCCTTCGAGGGCGGCTATGCGGTCGCGTGCGGCATGAGCCAGCTGGCCGATCTCGTCGACGGCTTCAGGTTCACCGAGGATGACCGCGCCTACCTCGCGTCGCTTCCCGCACCCGGGGGCGGCCTGCTGTTCAAGCGCGAGTTTCTTGACAGCTTGGCCGATTTTTCCTTGACGGTGGACATCGATGCGGTCGCCGAAGGCACGGTCGTCTTTCCCCATGAGCCGCTCGTGCGGGTCACCGGGCCCATCATGCAATGCCAACTGATTGAGACGGCGCTGCTCAATTGCGTGAACTTTCAGACCCTCATCGCGACGAAGGCTGCCCGCGTGTGCTTTGCAGCCCAGACGCCTGTGGCCGAGTTCGGGCTGCGCCGTGCGCAGGGAGCCGGCGGCGGGCTGTGGGCCAGCCGCGCGGCCGTCGTCGGCGGCTGTGCGTCGACGTCGAATGTTTTGGCGGGCAAGTTGTTCGGAGTTCCCGTTTCGGGCACCCACGCGCATTCGTGGGTCATGTCGTTTCCCGACGAGCTCTCCTCGTTTCGCGCCTACGCCGCTGCGTTCCCGAAAAACTGCGTGCTGTTGGTGGACACCTATGACGTGAAGCAGGGCATTGAGAATGCCATCACGGTCGGTCTTGAGATGCGGGAGCGGGGGGAGCGCCTGGCGGGCATCCGCATCGATTCGGGAGATTTGGCGTGGCTGACAAAAATGGCCCGTGCCCGGTTGGACGACGCCGGGCTGTCCGATTGCGGCATCGTGCTGTCAAACGATCTTGACGAGCGCACGATCCAGTCGATTCGTGACGAGGGAGCCCAAGTCACGTCCTGGGGCGTGGGCACGAAGCTTGCGTGCGCGTATGACC
>JAEZDJ010000111.1 GCA_023429565.1 Actinomycetes bacterium | reverse complement strand
CGCCGAGAGAACGGATTGCTCAACTGCTCAACCAAGGGATGCACCGAAGCATCACCATCGTCACCGCTCCGGAAGGATACGGAAAGACCACTGCCCTTGCCGACTGGCTCGCGCACGCGAAGGACGCAGGCTGCGGCACGGCGTGGTTCTCCGCAGACGAGGCCGACGCCGACCCTTCCCGCTTCTGGACGAATTTCCGCTACGCGCTCAAGACAAGCCTTCCCATGGCCCATCGGGACAGGAACGGCTGGGACGACGCATCCGCATGGACAGAAGAATGTGACAGCGGCCAAGAGGAACTCCTTCACCTGGCCAATGAGCTCAGCCTCGCCGCAAACGCAGGACCGCCGATCGCCATCGTCCTGGAAGGTTTCGATTGGCTCGAAGGCACGACGACCCTCCCAACGCTCCTCTCGTTCATCTCGGCGCTCTCACCGAACGTTCATCTGTTCCTCTCGTCACGCATCGCCTATACACGGCATGATTTTCCCCGAGCGCCGCTGCCCGGAATGCCGGTTGCCGTCACCGCGCATGAACTCAGCTACACCGAAGAGGAATGCAGGCAGGTGGTCGAGGCATGGCTCGGTGACACGCTCGGTGACGCCGAGCGTTCGGTCTTATACGAGAAAACCGGTGGCTGGCCGCTCGGCGTCACCACGGCATTGAAGGAAATCGCGACCGGAGGCAATCCGACAACCTGCCTCAACGCCCTCTCAGGCATGAGCGAACCGTTCGACAGCTTCTTCGAACACGAGGTGTTTGAGACCGTCGACGATGATGTGCGCCGTTTCATGGTGAGGACGGCCATGCTCGACGAAATCTGCCCGCGTCTGTGCGATTACATGCTCGACTGCGGCGGCAGCGCCGCCATCATCAACGATCTGCGCAAGCACAACCTGTTCTTGGAGCCCAAAGATCATCGGCGGGAATGGTTCACCTACCAACGACTGTTCGCCGAATGGCTGAAGGGGAAGATGCTTGAGCTCCCTCCCAACGAGGCACGGCAGCTGAATTCTCGGGCTGCCCACTGGCACCTCCGTCACGACATGCCTCTTGCAGCGGCAAAACACCAGATCCTTGCCGTCGAATGCAGCGACATCGTCAATCTGGTGCGAGCCGCCTGCCCCAGTCAACCTTCGGGCACCCTCAACCTCGTCATGCGCCATCGCACGCTCCTCCCCGATCTCGACAAACTGCCGTGGGACTTCTGCCTGCTCGCTGCTTGGGCCTATCTCATGTCAGCTGATCTGGAAAGCACGCGGGCATGGGCTGAGCGCACCAAACGCCAAGCCGCAGCGGCAGGCGAGGAGCCGCCGGGGCTCACGCTGTCCCTCAAGGTCATCGAAGCAAAGAGCACCTGCCTCGAAAGCAGGTTCGACGACGGCATCCGCATGGCAAGCGCCGTGTTGCCCTCGGTGGACAACGCATCGTATATGCCCCTGCGCATCATGCTGCTCAACTGCTCCGCCGAATCCCTTGACCAACAGGGAGACTTGGCGGCAGGGTTCGAGCACCACCGCAAGATGACAGCTGTCACCGAGGGATATCCATTCGCCTACATGGCCTCCATCAACCGCTACGAGATTGCCTATTCCCACTTTCTGCAGGGCCATCTCCATAAGGCTTCCGAAGTCTGCCGGGCGCTCGTTGCCAGCTGCCCCGCCGACTACCCCGTCTCAGGTGCTGCCCGCACGCTCGCGGCCCTCGTAAAGGTCGTAGTGGGAGAACGCACCCCTTCGACACATGAGCAGCTTGAGAGCGCCCGCATGCTGCTCACTCCCTACCGCAACACCGACATGTATCTCGACTGGGCCATTGCCTTCGCGTGGAGTCACGTTGCGGCAGGCGATGCCGAACAGGGCGACCTGGCGCTCCTGGAACCCATCGAGCTGCTGGAGTCACAGCCCTTGACCGTGCCACGCGGCATCGCGCCCATGCCGTTCCTCAATCGGGCGATCATCAACCTGCTCAGGGGAAAACCAGGTGTTTCGGAAGCCGTCTATGAAGAGTTCAAGCTGCTCGGCATCAGCGACACCGCCTATTCACGGATAGGGTGGCAGCTCGTCAGAATGAGAATCGACAGCCTTGACGGCGTCGACATGAACGTGGAAGCGCTCGAGGAACTACGCCGTCAGGCCGATGGGTTCGGGTTCGGCGGCCTCGCCTTGGACATTGAGATCGAGATGGCCAAGGCCCGCTTCTCCCAGGGAAAGCGGGCCTTGGCGTTCAGATGCGTGCATGATGCCATCGTCCGAGCCATACCCGACCAGCCCATCGCCCCCTTCTCGCTGCGCACACGCGAGCTGGGCCCCCTCTTCTCAGCCTACCTCGAGGCCGCAACCCCCGACCATTTGCAACGCGCCTTCATGCGCAAGGTGCTCCGCTCAGCTCCTGTCGACAGAAAAGAGCAGGTCATCCTAACGACACCATTCACGCATGCCGAAGTCGACCTGACATCGCGCGAGCGTGAAATTCTGAAACTGGCAGCCATTGGGTATTCGCGAATCGAGATGGCCGAGGAGCTCTGCATTACCTCGAGCACCGTGAAGTCTCACCTATCGCACCTTTACGGAAAGTTTGAGGTGAAGCGTTACCCGGACCTCATGGCGCGCGCCATAGACCTCGGCTTCGTCTGATCGGAACGCCTTTCGGCCGCAGGAGCGATGCGGGAGTCGTCGGCCGTCGCATTCCGGAGGGATCCGAGGATTCGCGAGCGTCCGTCGTCCGACGATTCCGCGCGGAGGCAAGGCCACCACCTCCCTCAAGCCCCGCCCGCCTCCACGGGACGGGAAGGCACAGGAAGGGCCTCAGCCCACCGGCTGGGGACTCTCGCTTTCGGAAGGCGGGAGGGCCAGGTCGGCAAGGGCCCGAGACAGCATGTCGTCGGAAGGGGGCATGGCCAGATCGGCAAGCGTCACGCCATCGACATATCGTTCGATGACATCGTCGAGGCCAACCCAAAAGCCCACCGTCGAACAGGCATCGGAGCGGGGGCAGAACGCCCCTTCCTCAATCCCACGACACGCGACAGGCATGGTCGTGCCCTCGACGACACGCAGCACATCGCCCGCCCTGATGTCCCCAGGGTCCTTGGCAAGAAGATAGCCGCCGCCCTTGCCGCGGACGCTGGACAGAAGGCCAGCGTGCACCAGCGGACGCGCCAGCTGCTCGAGATACTTGAGCGATATGTCCTCACGCTCGGCCGCCTCACGCAAGGGGACCTTGCGCCCAGGTCCTGCCTGGGTGATGCGCACCATGAGACGCAGCGCGTAGCGTCCCTTTGTCGAAACGAGCATCGGTCCCTCCTTCCATCGGACATCGATTCCGACCATTCAACGCTTGAAAAGCGTATTCGATATTCTGGCAAGCCAACATGCGTACCAAAAGGTTCCTCAGTCGACACACCCTTTGCTCGAAAACGGGATACACTGTCTCATAGCGCGTTTTCGTTTCAAGATCGTGCGTTCCTCGTAAATTCTAGCAATCTAGTAGGATTAAGTCTTGACTTTTTTTCTCATCGACGTATTTTAATCATATCAAATTTATATGATTAGTGAAAGGTACCTGACATGGCAAGCGATCACCTCCTCACCGTGCGGGATCTCACCGCCTCCGTCGACGGGAAGACCATCCTCGACGGTGTCAACCTTGAAGTCGGCCGTGGCCAAACGCATATCATCATGGGCCCCAACGGAGCCGGCAAATCAACTCTCGGCCACGTGGTCATGGGGGACCCTGCCTACAAGGTTGAACGCGGCGTCATCGAATTCGAGGGGCAGGACGTTGCCCCCCTTTCTCCCGACAAACGCTCGCATGCGGGCATTTTCATGAGCTTTCAGGCTCCTGTCGAGATTCCAGGCGTTCCCGTTTCGAGCTTTCTGCGTGCGGCCGCAAGCGGACGCCCGGGTACCGACATGAAGGGCAAGCAGTTCCGCCGCCACGTCCGGGAGCTTGCAAACGAATTGGACATGGACCAATCCTACCTTGACCGCGAATTGGGCGTGGGCTTTTCGGGAGGAGAGAAAAAGAAGCTCGAGATGCTTCAGCTCCTGCTGCTCGCCCCCAAGCTCGCCATCCTGGACGAGACCGATTCGGGGTTGGACGTGGACGCCCTCGGCGTGGTGTCACGCGGCATCGACGCGTATCGCCGCACCTGCAACGGCACGCTTGTCATCATCACGCACAACACACGCATCCTCGAACGCCTCGACATCGACCGCGTCCATGTCTTGGTCAAGGGACGAATCGTCACCGATGGCGACAACTCCCTCGTAAGCGAGATAGACGCTCACGGATTCGAGCAGTTCGAGCAGCAGGCCCCCGACTTGAGCGACACGACAGGCGAGGACGACCCGACAGGAGAGATTTCCGCGTCCGCACCTTCCTCCCCCGTCGCAGCCGCCCGCTAGGAGGCAGCGACCATGACCAAGCAGCGCACACAGGTCGAGGACATCGACCGCAGCCTTTATGACTTCGCCTACGGAGAGGAAGGCTCAGAGCGTCTCGATGCCGGACTCACCCCCGAAATAGTCCGTGAGATATCGGAGCGCAAGAACGAGCCTCCCTGGATGCTTGATCTCCGACTGAGATCGCTCGGCATCTACCACCAAACCCCGGCTCCCAATTGGGGACCGTCCATCGACGGCCTCGACATGGACCACATCGTCACGTACGTCAAGCCCAACACCAACATGAAAAGCGATTGGGAAAGCCTGCCCGAAAACGTCAAGGACACGTTCGATCGCCTGGGCATTCCTCAGGCAGAACGCGCCTACCTGGCGGGCGTCGGCGCACAATATGACTCCGAGCTGGTCTATCACAACATGCAAGACACGGCCGCAAAGATGGGCATCGTGTATTCCGGCATCGAGGAAGCCCTTCTCGATCCGAAGTGGGAACCTTTGATCCACGAGAAGTTCATGACGCTCATTCCTCCCACCGACCACAAGTTTGCCGCCCTTCATGGAGCCGTGTGGAGCGGAGGATCCTTCGTCTATGTGCCCAAGGGCGTGGAACTCGACTTCCCCCTTCAAAGCTACTTCCGCCTCAATGCCAAAGGCGCGGGACAATTCGAGCACACGCTGATCATCGTTGAAGACGAAGCCAACCTCCATTTCATCGAGGGCTGCTCTGCGCCGAAGTACAATGTGGCAAACCTCCACGCCGGTGCCGTCGAGCTGTTTGTGGGCAAGAATGCCCGCCTGCGCTACTCGACGATCGAGAACTGGTCAAAGAACATGTACAACCTGAACACGAAACGGGCCATCGTCGACGAAGGCGGCTCGATAGAATGGATCAGCGGCTCGTTTGGCAGCCACGTGGGCTACCTCTACCCCATGTCCATTCTCTCAGGGGCAAAGAGCACCTGCTCATTCACCGGCATCACCTTTGCCGGAGCGGGCCAGAACCTCGACACTGGCTGCAAAGTGGTGTTGGGCGCACCTGAAACGTCAGCGGCAGTGGAGACCAAATCGATCTCCAAGGATGGCGGCATCTCCACATTCCGCAGTTCGGTCGTGGCCACCGAAGATGCAGCGGGATCAGCAGCAAGCGTCTCCTGCCAGTCGCTCATGCTGGATGACCTGAGCCGCAGCGACACCATCCCCACGATGGACATTCGCTGCAAGCACGTCGACATCGGGCATGAAGCCACCATCGGACGCATTGGCGACGATACGGTGTTTTACCTCATGAGCAGAGGCATCTCCGAAGAGGATGCTCGAACCATGGTGGTGAATGGCTTCGCCGACCCCGTGTCCAAGGAATTGCCCCTGGAATACGCGGTGGAAATGAACAACCTCATCAAACTCGAGATGAAAGGGGCGATTGGGTAATGGAAACGACAATCCTGCACAAGGTGAACGCCATGCCCGCGCCCACCTGGAACCGCCTGCACGTCAATGACACCGAGGTCGAGATTCCCCAAGGCCTCGTTCCGGCGCGGTCAGCCTCCGTGCAAGCCGACGGAAGCCTGCTCGGGAATACCGACGCGTTCGACCTCGCCATGGATCGCCTGCAACGGGAAATCTATGGAGAGAAAGACGAGAACGACACGGAGGAAGCCCTCAGCTCCCCAAACGAGACGAAGGAAGGAATCGAGCAGTCAGCCCTTTCCTCCTTCCAAGCGATCTCGGCTCGAAGAGAGGCACTGCAATCGGTGACGGCGGCCTTCGAGACAGGCATGGGCACCGAGGCATTCGACTATCTTCGCAGCGCAGCGGGAACGCCCACCGTGCTTGCCACCGCCCCCAATCAGCGAGAGGCCTTGGCGGCCATCCAAGTGAACGGGATTGACGGAGGCGCAAACGTCGTTGCGGTTGACGTGGTTGCGGCACCCGGCAGCGACATCACCGTCTACCTAGACCTCGACTCCCCTGATGCGGGCACCGGCGTCGTCGGCAGCAGCTTGCGCGTGTTTGCCGGTCGTGGGTCTCAGGTGACCATCGTGTCGACTCAAACGCTCGACGATACCTGGACCGCGCTTGACGACACGGGCATGGTGCTCGATGCCCACGCGCGGATCGAGGTCCGTCACACGGTCCTTGGCGCGGGCAAGTCTTTCACCGGCCTCGCAGGAGACCTGCGGGGAGAGGCGTCACAAACCGCCATCGACACGCGGTATCTCGGCCATAACCAGCAGGAACGAGACTTCAACTACACGCTGCGGCATCGAGGGGCAGCTACCGTGAGCAACATGAATGCAAACGGGGTATTGGCTGGAGACAGCGGCAAGACGCTGCGCGGCACCATCGATTTCATTCGCGGTTGCAAGGGAGCTTCCGGGCAAGAGGCCGAAACGGTCCTGATCGTCGACGACCATGCCTCCAATCGCACGGTCCCCGTGATACTCTGCGGCGAAGACGACGTGGCAGGCAACCATGGTGCCACCATAGGGCATGTGCGTCCCGGGCAGCTGTTCTACCTTCAAAGCCGGGGGCTTTCGCCCGAGGCGGCCGAGGAGCTGTTCGTCCGCGCAACCCTTGAAGAAGCAGCCATCACGGCACCCGACGAAGCTGCGCTCATCGGCGTCACCCGTCTGGGAAAGGCACTATTGGGAGAGTTTGAGGAGGTATGCGCATGAGCGCTTCGCTTGAAAATGCAGGGCTGGCACCTGAGACCGTCTGCAGACCCATCGACGACGGCCTGGGCGAAACCGCCTGCGCCATAGCCGACGCCGCCGCTGCGGCCAGCGGCTCAAGCGCCGTCGTCCACCCGACCACACCGGACGACATCGTCCTCAATCCCTACAAACGGGATTTTCCGCTGCTTGCGAATCATCCGGAGCTCACCTTCCTCGACAGCGCCGCCACCGCCCAGCGTCCGAAGGCCGTTCTCGACGCCCAACGCCGCTTCTATGAAGAGATGAACGCGAACGCGTTGCGCGGCCTCTATCGTCTTTCCGTCGAAGCGACGGAAGCCATTGAAGTCGCGCGCGAGCGCGTGTCTCGATTCATCGGAGCACCAAGCGCCCGCGACATCGTGCTCGTCCGCAACGCGAGCGAGGCCCTGAATCTCGTGGCAAAATCGTTTGCCCCCACGGTGCTTGAACCGGGCGATGAGGTGTGCATCTCCATCATGGAGCACCACTCGAACCTCATTCCTTGGCAGCAGGCCTGTCGGGAGGCAGGAGCCAAACTCGTTTACCTCTACCTCGACGAGAACGGCGTCATAACCCCCGAGGAGATGGACGCGAAGATCGGCCCCAAGACGAAGATCGTGTCGATCACCCATGTCTCAAACGTTCTCGGCATCGTGAATCCCGTTGCCGAGCTTG
>JAEZDJ010000032.1 GCA_023429565.1 Actinomycetes bacterium | reverse complement strand
CCCCCGTACCCAACACATCCATCGTTCCGGATCTGAGCGCCCTGACGGAAACGGAAGCGCTGGCTGTCCTCGAACAAGCGGGACTGTCGGGAATTGCCGGAGCAGCGGGCTATTCCGACACCATCGCTGCCGGCCGTGTCATGGGGCAGGACATCGCGGCAGGCACGGAGGTCAACCAGGGAAGCACCGTGACCTACCACCTCTCTCTTGGGACAGACCCCGGAGCCAGCCCCGTCGAGAACCCGTCGGACGGCACTTCCGGCAATCGTCTTTCCGCAACGGGCGATGGCATCATGCCCCTGATGACCGCCCTTGCCGTCCTTTCGATCGTGTGCTTCGTCACCGCCTTCGTCGGCAGGCGTCCAGCGATGGCTCGAAGGGGATCGGACAAGAGTCGCACCCTGAGATAACCACGGCGCTCCTCCCCTCTCGACGGCGCAAACCGCTGGGAGCTTGACCGCCGAGAGGAGCTGCCGGATCAAAGCCAGGATGTCGAGTCCGAGCGCTGCCTGGCGGACCGCCAGAGACAGTGAAGAGAGCGAGATGTTTCACGTGAAACATCTGTTCCCAAAAGACGACCCACAAACGTTCCCGGCCCCGTGCGTACATCCCCTTTTCTTGCCATGTCTTCTCTTGCGTCGCGCCGCATGACGAGCCATCGCGTCGCAAAGACAATCCTACAGCACCTGCAACCTGCCCCTCAAAAAGGAGGTCGCAATCCCTGAGGGATTGCGGCCTCCTTTCATCAGGGGAGCGGCTTGACGCCATCCCCCGACACACCTGGACGGCGTCCAGTCAGCACGTTTGCTGACTCACAAGCTGTCCCGCATCAAGGGCAACGGAAGCAGATCAGCGTTCGTCCATCGTCACATAGGTGCGCTTGTCTCGACGCGTTGACTTGTAAGCAGGACGAACGATGCGCTTGCCAGACACGATCTCCTCGAAGCGGTGGGCTGCCCATCCCGACATGCGCGCACAGGCGAACAGAGGAGTGAACAGATCCTCGGGGATACCCATCATGGAATACACGAATCCCGAGTACATGTCGACGTTCGCACACATGTCCTTGCTCGTTCCCTTCTCCTTGAGAATGACCTCGGGAGCAAGGCGTTCAACGCTCTTGAGCAGATTGAACTCGGATTCATATTCGGTGCCCGCAGCCAGCTTCTCGGCAAACTGCTTGCAGATGACCGCGCGCGGGTCGGACTTCGTGTATACCGCATGTCCCATGCCGTACACCAATCCCGTCTTGTCAAACCCTTCCTTGCGCACGATCTTCGCCAGATAGTCGGCCACCTGGCCCTCGTTCGACCAGTCAGCCACATGCTCCTTGATGTCCTTCTGCATGGCCAATACCTGGTGGTTAGCGCCACCATGCTTGCGTCCCTTGAGCGAGCCGATGGCGGCGGCATAGGTTGAATAGGGATCGGTATCGGAAGAGGTCAGCACGCGCGTGGTGAACGTGGAGTTGTTCCCTCCACCGTGTTCGGCATGCAGGCACAGCATGATATCGAGCATGCGTGCCTCTTCGGGAGTGAACTGGCGATCGGCGCGCAGCATCGAAAGGATGGTCTCGGCCGTTGACTGGCCCGGAATGAACCGATGCATGATCATGGTCTCATGATCGAAGCGGGCAAGCTTGGCGTAGTAGGAGAGCACCATGATGCGTGGCAAGCGGGAAATGAGCGAGATGGCCGCATGTATCTCCTGTTGGGCAGAACGATTCTCGGGGTCAGGATCGCAGGCATAGAGCAGGAGCATCGTACGCGCGAGCATGTTCATGAGGTCAGGCGAGGTTTCGCGCATGATCATCGATGCCGTGAAGCCATCGGGAAGCTCCCGCTGATCGTCGATTGCCGCGATGAAGTGGTCAAGCTGCTCGCGCGTGGGCAGCTCTCCCATGAGCAGGAGGTAGGAAACCTCCTCATAGTTGAAACGGCGATCAGAAAAATCGTCTCCCAACAGGTCGTAGATATCGTAGCCTCGGTAGCGGAGGTGTCCCTCGTCGGCAATCTTCTCGTTGTCCGAGACAATGTATCCGTGCACGTTGGCAATGTTGGTCAGTCCCGCAATCACACCGGTCCCATCGGCATTGCGCATGCCTCGTTTGACGTCGTATTGTTCGTACAGCGCGGGGTCGACGGTGTTGATTGACTTGAAGTTCTCATACAGGGCGATTTTTTTGTCGTCACTCATGGGTATAACCTTCCTGCCGCCAATGCGGCCCCTCTCCCACGCGCACGCAAAACAGGCGTTGCGAGGAGTTTCCCCTTCAATGGTTGGAGCGGTTCGCATATGAAGCGACCGACCGTTCACGCCCGTCTGCACCAAATGTGCGCGGCGTTTTAAGGGTCAGACGCTGCTCGTATTCTTTAGTATGATAAAGCGTTTTGCCTGTCCAGGCAATCCAGCCGGTCAATTTGCGTCGCAAAACCACAGGGCGAGCATCAGGAAACCGTCCTCCACACGCCGCTGAACTCGCCCAACGAAGATCGGAAGCCCTACCTTCACCTTGCTCCCCATCACGCAAAACTCGTGCAGCGCGCCGCCTCACTCGCACAGCGGCACGTCGTTTTCCTCTGCCTGAAGGAGCCTCGGCCACGCCCGATGCAGTCCGACCGTGCGCCAAGGCCGTCCGCCACATGAGCCTTCGCTTAACGGCCTCCGCCGGGGCCCTTGCCCGCAGCTATCTGCGAATGATGTCCAGAATGTCGGAATTCTCCTCGATCAAGCGAAGCAGGCACGCCACCACCTCCGGGTCGAACTGCGTGCCCGCACCGTCGCGAAGCTGATCGATGGCATCATCGATGGTGAGATGGGTCCGATACTGCCGATCGGACGTCATGGCGTCAAAGGCGTCCGCCACCGCCACGATGCGTGCACTGAGCTCGATATCCTCCCCCGCCAAGCCATCGGGATATCCCTTGCCGTCAAACCGTTCGTGATGATGGCGTATTGCGGGGACGATGCCCTCAAACATGGACACGGCCGAAAGGATCATGGCTCCCTTGACCGGATGCCGCTTGATCTCTTCATACTCAGCCTCGTCGAGGGTGTCGGTCTTGAGCAGAATGTCGTCGGCCGTGCCGATCTTTCCGATGTCGTGGAACAGGCCCGCCACGCGCAGCTCTTCCAACTCGTCCGCGTCGAACCCGCTTGCGCGCCCGATCTCAACCGCCAAGGCGGCAACGCGATCCGAATGGCCGCGCGTGTATTCGTCCTTCGCGTCGACCGCCAGGCGCAAAACTTCGACGGTGTCCATATAACGCTGCTTGAGCTGTGCGTATGTCTCATGCAGCTCATCGTTCTTGATGTTGACGAGCGAATGGAGGAACGCGTTGCTGATGGATGACGCCGCCTGATGGGCATAGATCTCCAGCAGCTTGATGCCATATTCACTCGAGACGTTGCGGGCATAAATGACGCCCAAGGAACGATTCTGCTCGTCGCACAGGGGCAGGACCACGCCCTCAGGGGCGTAGGTGAGCTGGCAGTCGGTGCGGGCGCGGCCGACCGCCTCCATGAGCTCGTGGTCCAGCATGCCCGCAAACGAATCGACCGACACGCGGTACATACCGATGCCACAGAAGATGCTCTTGCGGTCCTTGGGCTCGTAGCCCACCCCCGCTGCGGCACCGAAGGACTCCGGCACCTCATCGATGAGAACGAACGCATCCTCTCCGTTTACCAGCGGCAATATCTGCTGCAGTATCTCCTCGAGTATGTTTCCGATCGGCTGCAGCTGATATATCTTGGGAACGGCTCCCAAGATGCTGTTGAGGCCATCCTGAAACTGCTTTATGGTGCGCATCTGGCTGATGGACTTGATGCCCGATTCAACCAGGAGCTGCAGTTGGTCCGTCCGGTCGCTCTTCTCGCAGTAAGCCTGGATGTCGAGCGACTTGAGCGTGCTCACGGGCGGGGCGAGGTCCTTGTGACCCGTGAGCAGCAGAATATACAGCTCATAATCGGTCTTGCGAATACGTCCCACCACCTCGTCTCCATGGATGGGCTCCATAAAGTAATCGAGGATAAGCAGGTCATAGTGCTCACGCTTTAACTCGTCAAGGGCCTCGAGCGGGTTGGTGAATCCCTTGCACCAATACCCGCTGCGAGCCAACATGGCAACGACGGTGTCAATGATGCCCTCTTCGTCATCCACAACCATGATCTTGTAATCGCGAGAGATTTCCTGGCCGTAACGCTTGCGCATATAGTTCCACCTCTACTTTTTCGCCAGAGGAATCTGCATGAAGAACGTGGTGCCCGATCCCGGTTCGGTCTCGAACCACATCTTGCCTCGAAACATGCCCTTCACCGTGCTATAAGACATATACAGGCCAAGCCCCGTTCCATGCTTGCCCTTCGTGGTCGTCATCTCTTTGAACAGCAGCTTCTGAACATCCGGGGAGATGCCTTCGCCGCGATCGGAAATGGAGAACTGAGCGTCTCCGCCGACCTGGCTCACCCTCAGCTGCACCATTCCGCCGCGCCCATTATACGCTTGCACCGCATTGTCTATGACGTTATCCAAAATCTGGACAAGACTGTTCACGTCACCAAGAATAACCTGCTCGCGGGCTATGTCGACCCTCACTTCAAGCGTGCAGCCGTTCTGGATGAGCTGATGCTGCATGAGTATCTGCGTGCGCTTGAGCACCTCTCCGATGGTGAAAGGATCGTAGTTCTGTTCGCTGAACTGGACCGCCTGGCCCTTCACCGTGGAAATGATGTCAGACATGTAGGAGAGCTGGGTCTTCATCTTGGCAAGCCACTCATCCATGTCACGCGATATCTCGCGGTGATCGTCGTCGGTCACTTCAGGGTCGCCAACCGAGTCCCGATATTCGGACGCAAGGCACTGCACCTGATCGACGCCACCCGAGATGGCCAGGATGGGACTCTTCAGGTTATGCGCGATGCCCCCGATCATTTGGCCCAACGATGCCAGACGCTCGCGTTCGAGCAGAATATCCTGATTCTCCTGCAATGCCTGCAGATCGAGCACATGCTGCGTCACGTCCTTGAACAGCACGACGACCGCCGGATACGACGCACTTTCCATAAGCGGCGTGTACTCGACGGTATAGTAAAGCGGCGTGTCGCCCAATACGGCGAGGTCGGCAGACTGAACCTCGCCCGATTCAAACGCATTCAGGATATTCCAACGCACCGCGGACAGCTGCGATGCCGAAAGTTCCATGCCCGACAACACTTCATCGATTTTGACCTTGCGCTTCGAAGTCGACACGGCGTAAAAGTGGCGAGAGAACGATTCGTTGCAGTCAATCATGCGCAGGTCGCGGTCGATGACCACAAAGCAGTCGGAGATGCGGTTGATGACGGTGCGCGTGGCGATGGGAACGATTTTGAGAAAGCTGAACCGAAACAGGGACACGATGTAGATCAGCACCGTGATCGTGAACGCGATCGGTGTGGTATAGACGTAAAATCCCGGAATATGCAGCGTGTAGCAAATATTCGCGACCGTGGGAATGAGCGCAGCAATGACGTTCAGAAGCGCCTGCAGAGAGAGCACCCCCGACGTCTTGATGGCCGTGTAGCACAGAAGGACCATGCCTCCGAACAGGCAGGCGTAGGAATAGACGGCATAGACGATGAAGTACGGACCCTGGGTGTAGCCGACGCCCGGATCATAGGAAAGATAGAACAGATGGTGAAAGTCGTTCGTGAAGATGACGATCATCGTGATGACGGGAGGCACAAACAGCAGCGCATAGGCCCTCGAGAAACCCTTGAAGCTTTTCTGGTACGCCAGGCCAAGAAGCAACATGGTCACCGGGACCGACGAGGCGCCAAAATAGGCGAAATTGTCAACGAAGACCGAAAGATCCGGATCAAAGGCGACATAATTGCCCGCCAGAACGGCCGCGTTCCAAACGATGAGCTGAATGATTATAGTTATGAACAGATAGTGGAGCGTCTTCTTCTCCTTGGCGAAGAAGACGTAGCACAACATCGCGACCAGCACGATCAAGACGACCGTCAGTATAATTGACGAAACCGCATCCATCGTTGCGCCTCCTATCGGTTCCGGCCCGACACGCCAGCTGCTGCTTCTATCTGAGAGAAATAGCGATCGAAATAGCTTGCGTCAATCTGGGGCCACACGAAACCCAGCATTCGAAGATCCTCGGATGTGACCCGGGAGGACGCCCTCGTTCCCAAGACGCCCGATCCCTCCACGATATCGCGCACGACGCCGAACAGGCCGCCGAAGTCATCCTGCGAACAGGCCAGCGCGCGTTCGGCAAACTCATCCGGGTTCAAAGGCTCCACGGGTCGGCCACATGCCTGCATGAGCGCTGCCAAGCCCTCTAAATCGAACTGCTGATCATTACACAAATGAGCTATCCTCCGCGAAGCGTGGGTGGAAAGCAGCACCATCGCCCGCGCGCAGGCATCGACGGGAGTCATCTCAAAGTGATCGTCCAATCCAGCCGGGTAGCTGCCCAACCGTGCGAACGCAGAAAGCCGCATGGCAAACGCGTTGCGGTGGACGTCACGCTGGAACGCTCCGTCGGAGGCACGTCCCGTCAGGTTTCCCACGCGGAATATCCGACCCGGAAGGCCCTGCGCAAACGCATCGAGGACCAGGCCTTCTGCAAGATGCTTGCTGCGGACGTACTCGTTGAAGACGACGTCTTGCCCAACGTCGTATCCCTGTTCGTCAAGCAGGCTTCCCCCCGTCCCGGCAACGCTCATCGTCGATGCATGCATAAACTGAGCCTCCAGCATGCTTGCCAATTCGAGCACGCGAAGGGTGCCCTCAACGTTGACCCGCTCGTAATCGGCGCGGTTCCCCACATGCTCCGTGATGGCTGCGCAATGGAACACCGCATCGACGGGAGCGATCCGCCGGGCCAGGTCTGCCAGATCCTCGGACACATCGGCCCTCACGGCATGCACCCCGGCGATCCCTGTAAAGCCATACGCAGAAAGCGCGTCGTCGAGCCGCATCTGAGCTTCGACATCATCTCCGGCCCGCACGAGGCAGACTATGTCGCGGGCGCCTTCCCGCGCAAGCTCCGCCACCAGGTGGGCGCCGAGAAAACCCGTCGCACCCGTGATCGCCACGCGATCGATCGAGGCGGGAGAGACCAGCCCTTCCGCCGCCGCTGCCGCGTTGCGCGACGCGCGCAGCTCGACGTCAGCAAGAGGCCCGTCCTTCCTTTCCCCGGAAGCGGTCTGCCGCGGTCCTTCCCGACGTGTGTCCTCGTCTCCCGCCGCCTCGGTCGAGCGGATCAGCACGAACAGGTCTCCAAGGTTTGTCGCGTTGTAGAAATCCTGCGTGCGGAGCGCCCACCCGTCGCGGGCGAGGCGTGCCTGGATGGCAATGACCGAAAGGGAGTCTCCCCCCAGATCGAACACATTGTCTTCCAGAGTGATGCCATCCACGTGCAAAATCCGCTCGACCGTCTTCAAGAAGCGCCGCTCATCGGCTGACAGCCGCTTTCTAACCGCCTTTGCCCGATCCGCTCCGCACGAAGCCCTCGTCTCCGAAGCGTCGATCGAGGCCAGATCGGGCAGCTGGGCTCGATCGACTTTGCCATTCGAGGTCATGGGCAACGCCTCAAGATGGACGTAGCGCGCAGGAACCATATAGGAAGGCAGTTGCGCCGCCAACGTTGTCCTCAGCAGGGAAACCTCGAAAGAACCTCCGCCAGCAAAATAGGCGACGAGCTTCCTCTGCTCATCCTCCCCACGCGCGACGACAACCGCCTCCTCGATTCCGTCGATCGCGCAGAGACACGCCTCGATCTCACCCGGCTCGATGCGCAGGCCGCGCACCTTCACCTGATGGTCGGCTCGGCCCGCAATGTAGAGCTCGCCCTTCTCGTCGAAGCAGCAGACGTCGCCCGACCGATACATGGCCGATCCGGGACGGAACGGGTCCGGCAGGAAGCGGGACGCATTCAGGTCGTCGCGCCCGATATAGCCAGGAGACACGCCAACTCCGCCGATGAACGCCTCGGCATAGGTCCCCAAGGGGACAGGTTGCAGCGCGTCGTCGAGCAGATAGACACGCGTGTTGGCGATGGGCCGCCCAATGCTCACATGGTCTGATGCGCGCAGATCTTGAAATGACGTGTACACGGTCACTTCGGTCGGCCCGTATCCGTTCTTGATCGAGGCGTGCGGCATGAGCCGCTTGCAGGCCTGCACGAGGGGAAGCGTCGGCTTCTCTCCCGCAAGGACCACCGCCGCCAGTCGACGTGCCGCGGCGGCAAACGCCTCGTCACGAATCATGATCTGCATGCGAGAAGGGGTGGTCTGGATGAAGTCAATCCGCTCACGCTCCATGAGGTGGGCGAGCAAGTGCGGTTGGCGAAGATCTTCCTCGTCGGCAAGAACGGTGCGGCACCCATAGGTGAGCGGCAGAAGCGCGTCCGCGACGAAGATGTCGAACGACATGGTGGTCACCGAAACGGCCGTCCATGAGGAATCGTAGCCGATGCATTCCGCCATCGCCTCCCTCAGGTTCGCAACGCCCTCACGCATGAGCCGTGCGCCCTTCGGCGCTCCCGTCGACCCGCTGGTGTAGATGACATACGCGGCATCATGTCCCGCGGGCTCAGCGCAGAGGCGCTGGCGATCGGCACGCAGCCGTCCCGCATCAAGGCGACGAAAGGCGGCCTTGATCGAATCGATGCCCACAACCCGGAGGTCCCCCGGAACCGCCCCTTCGCACTCCGTGCGGGAGGCTTCGTCTGCCAGCACGAGGGATGCCCCGCTGTCGGCAAGCATGTATCCCTTGC
The DNA here is from genome assembly GCA_023429565.1 of Actinomycetes bacterium. Classification (GTDB taxonomy): domain Bacteria; phylum Actinomycetota; class Coriobacteriia; order Coriobacteriales; family Eggerthellaceae; genus JAEWQO01. Next base: position 20,478 of record JAEZDJ010000032.1, on the reverse strand, counting down.
GCTCCGTCGGGTACGTCGGATCGATGGGAAGATAGGCGGCTCCTGACTTGATGATCCCAAACAGGACGGGCAATAGGTCGATGCCCCGATGCACGGACAAGGCGACCAGCGAGCCCGGCCCCACCCCCGCTTCAGCAAGCGCACAGGCGAATCCATCGGCCCTTCGGTCCAATTCGGAGAACGTCAGCCGGCCATCGGCCGCAACGACGGCTTCGTCGTCAGGACGCGCATCGGCCAATTCTTCGACCCAAGCGGAAAGAGGCTTCGTGGAATACGGGCGCTCCGTGTCCGAAAATTTGTTCACTACCAGGTCAAACTCGTCAGGCGTCAGAACGCTCACCCGATCGATCGACTCATCGGGATGTGCGAACAAGGTCTCGACCACATGGGCGAATCGATCGAGCAGGCGGCGCGCTCGCTTCTCCGAAAACAGGTTTGAGTCATATTCGAGCCGACACTCCATGCCCGCTTGCCGCTCATAGACAAACAAGGTCACATCCAGCTTCGAGGTGCCGGTTGCCACGAAGCGGGGAGAAGCGGAGGCCCTGTCCAGGCGAAGCGCGGCATCGTCGTTGCCAAACACGAGCATCGCGTCAAACAGCGGATTGCGACCCCGTTGACGATCGACAGCCGCATCGGCGACGATGCGCTCGAACGGATAGTCCTGATGGGCAACCGCCTCTCCCAGGCTCCTGCTCACCTCTTCGAAGCACTCCCGCACCGTCTGGCCGTCCGCAAACTCGCACCGAACGGGAAGCGTGTTGATGAAGGCGCCCACCATGTGCTGCATCGCCTGTTGGGTCCTTCCGGAGGCGGGCATTCCCACCACCAGTTCGGTCTGCCGAGCCATCCGGGACAGCACCAACCCAAAGGCGGTCATGAGCGCCCCCGTGGCCGTTGCCTTCTCGGCATGGACGAATGAGTGGAACGTCTCCAGCCGTTCGCGCGGAAGCCTCATCTCACACACAGCGCCCCGCCTCACGCCCGTACGCGCATGGTCGGCGGGAAGGGCGAGCAGCGATGAGCATCCCGCCATGCGGTCGCGCCAGAAGGCCGCCTGCCGGTCCAGGGCGCCTGACGCGATCCGCCCTTGCATCCACACCGCACAATCCTTGTAGTCCACCGTCAACGGCGGCAGGTCCTCCCCGTTATAGAAGGCCGCGAAATCGGCGAGGACGGCCTCAAATCCCGCCTGGTCGCACACGGCATGATGGAAGTCGAACAGAAGGCCGTGGCTCTTGGGCGTGCGCAGGGACACAAGGCGCACCAAGGGGGCCTGCCCGACGTCGAAGGGCCGCACGTGCTCTTCCGCACACGCCGAAAGGCGGGCTTCGGAACAAGCGACGGATTCGAAGGGCAGTTCCACCCTGCGATGCACCTGCTGCAGAACCTCGCCGGAACGGACGTGCAGCGATGTCCGCAGGGCCACATGGCGGTCAATGAGCTTGCGCAAGGACGAGCGAAGCCGCTCTTCATCGAGACTGCCCTCGAACACGAACAAGGCCGGCACGTTATAGGCCGTCGACGAGGGATCTTCGTTCGCAGCGAGCAACATGCGCTGCTGCGTGGGCGTGGCAGGATAGTACTTGCGCGAGGCGGCCGGCTTGATCGGCTTCCGATAGCCCGCCTCCGCGCGATCGACGAGACGGGCACAGGCAGCAAGCGACGGCTCGCGATAGACGTCCGCAAGGTCGATGTCCACGTCAAAGACATCGGACACCTCGGCAATCATGCGCACGATCGACAGCGAGTCCCCGCCGATCTCAAAGAAATGGTCATCACGGCCCACCACGTCCAACCCCAGCAGACGCCCCCACAGCTGCGCGAGAGAACGCTCGGTGGCGGTTTCCGGAGCCCGGACGGAATCCACGCTCCTTTGAGGCTTCGGCAGGCGGCGACGATCAAGCTTCTCGCTCGCCGTGAGGGGAATCTCGTCTATCTCCATAAGATAGGCAGGCACCATATAGAAGGGAAGCGTGTCGGAAAGCCGCGCCTTGATGTCGGCGACCGGCGGCACGCGATCCCCCACTACATATCCGCACAGACACTTGCGCCCACCTGGCTCTTCGTGAGCGACGACCGCGGCGGAACGAACCCCCTCGATCTCCAGCAAACGGTTCTGGATCTCCCCCAGCTCAACGCGATAGCCGCGGATCTTCACCTGCTGGTCGATACGCCCAAGAAACTGGATTTCTCCCCGGGGGTACCAACGGCCCAAGTCTCCCGTGCGATAAAGCCTTTCGCCGGCCACAAAGGGAGACGGGACAAAACGCTCAGCCGTCAGACCGTCGCGCGCCACGTAGCCGCGCGCGACTCCGGCACCTCCAACATAGAGCTCACCGGGCACGCTGATGGGAACAGGGTTCCGGTGGGGATCAAGGATATAGACGTGCACGCCGTTCATCGGGCGCCCGATGTTGACATCCGCGCTTTCGGTCACATCGCAGCATGAAGCCGCGATGGTTATTTCCGTCGGCCCGTAGAAGTTCGTGATGTGGGAGGAGGTTGCCTGCCGAATGCGCCTGAGCAACTGCGGAGGAAGCACATCGGCGCCGAGGCCGATCTCACGAAAGCCCCGCAACGCATGCATGCCCGACTGAGTTGAGAGAATCATCTCCATGCGGCCCGGCGTCACCATCATCAGGTCGACGCGCTCCCTCTCGATGAGCTCGCACAGTTCGGCAGGATAGTCCGCCTGATGATCGTCTGCGACCACCAGGGTTCGTTCCGCGAACAGTCCTATGGCCGCCTCCATGACGTTGATGTCAAACGATATAGGCCCAGCGCAAAGCATCCGGCCGCCCTGCGTGCGCTCCCAGGTTCGACGCAGAGACATTACGAAATGGGCTATCTGGGCATGCTCGACCACCACGCCCTTTGGCGTCCCCGTCGAACCTGAGGTGTAGATGAGATACGCTGCCTGACGGGGACTGGGTGGCCGTTGGTCAAGCGGAAGGGATGCGGCGTTGCCGCCGCCCGTCCCGCCGGCCTCCTGATGCAGGAGGAGTGCCGGCGCGTCCCCACGTCCTTCATGGGATGCCCGGCCTTCGGCGGAGGAGTCGGAGGAGATGCCGCCGACCCAGCAGTCCAGATAACCCCGCTGATCCACATCGAGCCTGAAGACCGCGACCGTCGGAGGGAACTCTCCCCGCCAGCCCACCGACTCGCCTGTTCCCGCAAGAGCAAAGCGCGCACCCGACTCGGCAAGCATGTAATGCACGCGTTCTTCGGGCAGAGCCTTGTCAAGGGGCATGAATGCAGCTTTTGCCTTCAGCACTCCCAGCATGGCCACGTAGTACAAGGCGCTACGTGGCAGAGCCAGCGCAACCACCGAACCCGCTTCGACGCCCTGGCTGACAAGCAGGCGGGCAACATCGTCAGAAGCCCTATCGACCTCCGCGACCGTCCACGTTCTTCCCTGATACGACACTGCCGCAGCGGCCTGGTTCTCGACGACGCGGCGTCTCCAGAGGCTCACCAAATCGGTTCGTGCGAATCCGTCCTCGGTGTCGTTGAAGGCAACGAGGACCTTGTCACGCTCATCGCGCGACAGCATGTCAAGCTCGAACAAGCGCTTCTCGGGATGTTCGACCGCATCGGCGACGAGGTTGCAAAGATGCTCGTGAATGAAATCAACTTCCCGAGCAGCAAAGAGAGGCGACAGATAGTCGTAATCGAGAACGAACCGGCCGTCGTTCTCCCGATCATTCCAGTGGACATTGAGCGAAGACGCCTGATGCCCGCTGAAGTGCCAGCGGCCCTCGTAGGAGAACGAACGCTTTGCCTTCTCGAACGTGCCCACCTGATAGGAGAGGGAGATGTCGTAGAGTTGCTCGACGTCTCCACGCATTTCGTGAAGCTTTCGCACCAGCAGGTCATAGGGATATCGCTGGTGCTTGAGCACCGAAAACCATTCATCCGAGATGTTCTCGGCGAACGAGAGGAAGGTCGCCTCGTCGTCAACCGTCACCCGGACGGGAACCGTGCTCACGTACATGCCAAATCGCTCGCTCGACCCGGCAAACGTGCGATTCGACACAGGAGCGCCCACCACCAGATCGTTCTTTCCCAGCACGCGCTTGAGATACACGGCGAACGCCGCCAGCAATAGCGTGAACACCGACAGGTGGCGCTCGGCGCAGAAGCTCCTCACGGCCGCCGAAAGGTCAGCCGGCAACAGGCAGGCCTTTCGCTTGGCTTTCGTGCTGAAATAGTCTGCCGTTCTCGGTTTGAGCAACGTGGCCTCAGGAAAATCCGAAAACCGTCCGAGCCAATAAGCCTCGTCGTAGGCGTATCGCTTCGACTCCAGATAGCTTCGCTCCTCGTCCACATAGGCAAGGTAGGAAGTCGAGGGCCGCGGTTCGGGCGTCTCGCCGCAGAGCAGACAGTCGTAGGCATCCATGACCTCGTTCGCGAACACCACAAACGACACGCCGTCGGAAACGATATGGTGCATCTTGGCATACAGGCACCCTTCGTCAGGCCCGGTCTTCGCCAATGCAAAGTAGTACAAAGGGCTCTCGACGAGGGGCATGGGCGCCTGGGTCTGTCGCACGTCCCATTCGTACAGTCCCTTGACCCCGGTGTCGCAGAAGTCGAGTCGGTCTATATGCACTGGCCGGTAAGGGGCGACATACTGCACCGGCTCCCCGTCCACCAGCCGGATGCGGAGGCGCAAGGACTCGTTCGCCTCAAGAAACATCTGCACGGCGCGGTCGAGGAGGTCGAAGTCAAGCGCTCCGTGTATCTTGAGCGTGCCTGCGTTGTTCCACATGCTGGTCCCGGGGTGCGACTGCTCGACATGCCACACCCGGCTCTGCGGATGCGTCAACGAATGCTGGTCGGCCATGCGATTCCCTCCTCGCGCTTCTCCATCGTCCTTCCACCTTTCACCCAAGAGTTCCTCATCGCCCAAGCACCCAGCGCCCTCATGGGGCCACCCTCTTGGCATTGGCCCATGCCAGCAGGTCATCCGGCGCGACCTCATGGACGGGAAGCAGGGAGGATCGCCCCCTTATGGAGGCTCCGCAGGCGGCGGCCGAATACCCCGGAGGGCTCTCGACCATGCCTATTCCCACGCCTTCGGGCAACGAGAGGTCGGTTCTTCCCAAACCGCCGATTCCAATGCCCCACCATTTGAGTTCGCACTCCCTGCGTGCCCAAAAGTCGCAGAACGCGGCAGCCCTGTCCGGAGCCTCCAGCCATGCCGCGAACGCGCAGGCAGGCATGACCTTGCGGGCAAGCCGCTCGTCATCGCAACCACGGATCTGGATGTCAACCCCTACAGGGGCCCAGTCTATGCCGGCCAGAACGTACGCGCCCGAATGGCTGAGGTTAAAGCGGATGCCACCATGTCCCTCCAGAAAGGGCTTTCCCCGTTCTCCCTCACGACGGTCGCCCCTGTCCGCAACCACCCCGTATTCGTCGTGCAGGGCCCAAGCAAGCAGCACCTCTCCCAGAGCCATGACGGCGCGCTGCTGCGCCTGGCGGCAGCGACGAAGCCGGGCGAGCTTCTCGCTGGGCATGAAAGCGCTCGCCGCCCCGACAAGTGGCTTTTCGAGATCAGGTGATGCCGATGCGAGATAGAGGTTCACGGAAGGGGGAATTTCATGCTTCAGCAGCTTCCAGGTAGCTCACGATGTCATCAACCGTCAGGAAGCGCCGGATATCCTTTTCGGGAATATCCATGTCAAACTCCATTTCGAAGGCACAGACAAGCTCCACAAGCTCAAGGGAGTTGATTCCCAGGTCGCCCAGCATGTCCGTTTCCGGAGTTATGCCTAGATCATCCCGCTTGAGATAGTCCTCGATTATCGCCTTGACACGATCAAACATACCGCATTCCCTCCATGTCTCCCTTCAACAAAAACCGCTTGATCTTGCGCGTCGTCGTCTTTTCAAACGGCTCCGAGTGAAGCGCAAAAGACGCGATGCGCTTGTGGTACACGAGATCACGGTTGATGCGTTTTATGTCAGCCCGAATGCGCTCTGCAACAGCCTCGGTTCCGCCCGGATCGTCGGCATTCGCATCGAGAGCGATATAGTCCGGGACCAGATGCGCGACAAGATGATCGGGGCCATTGCCCCCCTCAGGGCCCGCGATGACCACCGCCTCCGCAATGGATTCGCAGGTTGTGAGCGCACCTTCGATTTCCTGCGGCATGACGTTTTTCCCGTTGCTCAGCACGATGACGTCCTTGCAGCGGCCCGTGATGTAGAGAAAGCCGTCGTCGTCGAGGTAGCCGAGGTCTCCCGTGGCAAACCAGCCGTCGACCAGCCCTCCGTCTGCCTCGTCGAGGTAGCCCGCCATGACGAGATCCCCCCTGACCCATATCTGGCCCGCGTCGTCAAAGCGCACTTCGGCGCACGACACGACGGGACCGATGGAATCGTCCTTGTAATCCTCGTTGCGATTGACCGAGACGATGGGGGAACACTCCGAAACGCCATAGCCCTTGATGAGATTGATGCCGAGGGCGCGATAGAACGGCGCATAGGATGCATCGAGCGAAGCCCCGCCGCAGACGATCAGCTTCAGACGCCCCCCGAACGCCGCACGCGGCTCGGCAAGCAACCGGTCAGAAACGTCTACGCCCATCCGGCGCATCAGCGAGCTCACGGCGCAGGCGAAGGCAAACGGGCGCTCGCGTTTCCCCTCCTTCACCGCCCGCATGATCTTGCTGTGGAATGTCTCGACGTACAGGGGAACGAGACAAAGGATCGTGGGCTGAAACGCATTGAGGCATTTCGGCAACGCCTTGGGACTCGGGCAGAGCCCGATGGTGCAACCATAATAGAGGGGGCAGAAGATGCCAGCCATGTCCTCGTAGGCATGGTGGATGGGGAGGACCGACACCAGCGTGTCCTCAGGACGAAACAGCACAAGTTCACAGGCTCCCTTGATGTTTGCCGTGAAGTTCTTGTGGCTCAGCAGCACGCCTTTGCTTGTACCGGTGGTGCCTGAGGTGAACAGAATGGAACAGACCGCCCCCGGATCAAGCTCAACCGCGGCATACCGGTCAGTTCCGCGCGCAAGCTCCTCGCGCCCAAGAGACAGGAGTCCGGGCGCAAGGGCGCCCGCCGTCAGAGAGCCGGCATCGAGGAGATCGGTACGACGCCCCGTCCTGGCCTCCAGCTCCTCAACCACGGCAAGGGCCTCCTGGGCATAGGCGGCCGTATGGCAGAGGGCGTCCACCTGCGATCGCGTCATCTGGTCGACGATTTCGTCGCAGGAAAGTTCCTTGTCGAAAGGGACCACGGTTATGCCGCTGTTGATGACGGCAAAATATGCGAGAGCCCAAGCGTAGGAGTTCTCTCCGATCAGCGCGATTCTCTTGCCGGCATAGCCGCGCGCGAGCAAGGCCGTGCCCAACGTGCGCACGTCATCGAGAAAGCACGCGTAGCTTACTTCGCTCGCCTCGCCCGAACGCGACAGCTCCGCAAAGGCGGTTTTGTCTGAGAACATTCGAGCGCTTCGCTCAAGAAGGCAACGCATGTCGGAAAGCAGTTCGATATCGTTCAGAGGGTATCGTTTCACGTGAGCTCCCACAGCCGTTTTTTCGATGATGTGCCGTTTTGGGGAATGCAAAGGGCGGTCGTCCGCGCAACCGGAAGAACGCCCCCCATTGTTTCCATTCAAAAACAGTGACATTTTAGCAGCATAGAGCTCCGCTGCTGGTGGCAACGAGGGTTTCAGGCGAAAGATTTTTGGACGATGGTCCTGCGGGACAATGGACACCAAAAAACGGCACCGCAACCCCAATTCAGAACCTAACGATGAACGAAACACCGCCGCCAGAACTCCCCAAGCGACACGGAAGCCCAACACAGCAAGCCAACCTCAACATTGCTTACGCGGTCACCGCGATGGCCGTGTCCGACCGTCAAAGCACCAGGTCCGATGGCGGCGACATCAACTCAGGGCCAATGGCGTCGACATTTTCTCAACTTATGAAAAGTTGCCGTTGACAGCATCACCCAATACCGCCATAATAGCCTTTGCTGTTTCGACGTGCGCCGTTACCTCAGCTGGATAGAGGGACTGACTACGAATCAGTACGTCGGGGGTTCGAATCCCTCACGGCGCACCACTTACAGCACTCGATCCGCAACGACTGGCAGCAGCACGTGCGGTTTTTTATTTCTTGGAAGAAAGGAACGTACTTGAAGGTTCGAAAATCGAAGCCTCACAGTATGTAAATCCTTCGACTTCCCTTCTGTTGGCAGTCGAAGGATGGCTGCGAAGCACCATCGGCTTGTCACAGATTTTACACCTGCTGCGCCTCTGCGCAGACGTCTGCGTGCTAATCTTGCTGTGCCATGCCGATGCATGACAGTAAGGGAATAGCATGCTTTATCTTTCACAAATGCTGGGAAAGCCTGTCGTCGATGCGACGGGCGAAAAAATTGGAACGGTTTCTGATCTCGCCATATCAACGGGCGAGGTGTTCCCTCGCATCACCAGCCTAGCCTTTCAGGGACCCGGCAAGGTCCCGTTCATGATCTCATGGCGCAAGTACGTCAAGGCGTTCGACGAAGACGGCATCGTGCTGCAGGTCGAAAGCCACGACATCCGGTTCAGCTATCTTCAGCCCGACGAGGTCCTGCTTGCGCGAGACCTGATGAATCGACAGATCGTCGACACGCAGGGTATGAAGGTCGTGAGGGTCAACGACCTCAAGCTTTCCGTCTCAGGCACGCAGCTGCGTCTCCTCGGTGCGGAAGTCGGCATCCGCGGCATACTGCGCGGGCTTGCCCCTTGGCTTGAACGAGCCGTCGTCGCCGTGTCCAAGGCGCTGGGGAAAAAGGTCGGCGAACAGATTATTGCTTGGAACTACATGGACCTGCTCGACCGTGACCTCTCAGAAGTGCAGCTGTCCGTCACCCACAAGCGTCTTGACGAGCTCCATCCCGCCGACGTGGCCGACATTCTTGAACAGCTCGATCCTCAGCAGCGGGCAAATGTGTTCCAGCATCTCGACGATGCACAGGCGACCGACGCAATTTCAGAGATGGAAGACGAATATCAGGCGGATTTCATCGAGGATCTGGATGACGCGCGCGCAGCCGGATTGCTGGGAGACATGGATCCCGACGATGCGGCAGACATCGTGCGGGACCTGTCCTACGAAAAGGCCGAGACGCTCCTGCGGCTCATGGGCGTTGAGGACGCCGCCGAGATTCGACGTCTGCTCGGCTACAAGGACGGCACGGCCGGAGGCATGATGACGACGCAGTTCGTGGCCGTGCCCGACACGGCCACCGTGGGCGAAACCATCGAGGTGCTCCGCGAGCTCGACGAAGACCACCCCACCGTGCATTACGTGTACGTCGTTGACGGCTACGACAAGCTCGTGGGCCTGCTTTCGCTGCGCACGCTCGTGCTCACCGACGACGCGAAGCGCGTCGGCGACATCATGTACGACGACGTCATCTCCGTTTCTCCCGACGAAACCGAAGAGGGAGTCGCGGCCGACATCTTCAAGTACGAGTTGCCCGCCATGCCGGTCGTCGACGAACACGGCGCAATGATGGGCATTGTCACCGTCGACGACGCATGGGATGCCATCGAGGAAGACGTCAGCGGCGACAAGACGAAGACCACGGTGCTCAAGGCAGTTGGCATCACGCTGTCCGCCCTTCTGTTCCTGGCTCTCTACACGCTGGTGCTCCTCCAGATTGTCGGATACGCCTGGAGGTAGGCTGATGAAAAAAGATTGCAGCCAGGGAACGGGAAGAACGTTCAAAACGGGCCGGATAACCTCTGAAAAGCATTCTGACACGACAGTCCGCTCGAACCACGCGAATGCTCACGGGAGTGAAAACGTGCCGGGGACCCTCGCTGAAGCCAAGGGCGGCACAAGCCCCAACGCGCAAGCAGGTTTCGGGCAAGACGCGACAGCGCTGCAGCAGCCCAAGGGAGGACGGAAACAGCGCAAGATACTGCTCCTGCTTGCCGCATTGGGACCAGGCATCGTCACCGCCATGGCAGGAAACGATGCCGGCGGCATCTCCACCTACTCAACCGCGGGCGCGAAGTTCGGATACGCGACGCTGTGGGTCATTCCCCTCATGTGCGTCCTGCTCATCGTGGTGGAAATGACCGCGGCGCGCATGGGTGCGGTCACGGGCAAGGGATTCGCCGCGCTCATCCGGGAGCGCTTCGGCATTCGCCTGACCGCTCTTGCCATGCTTGCGTTGCTCATCGGCAACGTGGCCACCACATTTTCAGAATTCGCTGGCATAGCCAGCGGCATGGAGATGTTTGGAGTCTCGAAATACCTTGCCGTCCCCGTGGCGGCCGTCGCAGTATGGCTGCTCGTGGTGGGAGGAAGCTACAAGCGCGTCGAAAAGGCGTTCCTCATCCTTTCGCTGGTGTTCGTGACGTACATCGTCGCGGCATTCATGTCGTCGCCCAATTGGGCGGATGCGCTTGCCAGCACGGTAGTGCCGCACGTGGTGGGCGACACGAGCTTCATCTCGCTCGTCATTGCAATGATAGGCACCACCATCGCGCCCTGGATGATGTTCTTCGCGCAAAGCAATGTGGTCGAGAAGGGCGTCGGGGTCAAGGACTTCTTCTCTCAGAAAGTCGATGTGGTGTCGGGGACGATCACCGCGTGCCTTGTGGCATGGTTCATCATCGTGACGACGGGCGCCGTGCTGCATCCGCAGGGAATTGAAATCGATTCGGCAGCCGACGCGGCCCGTGCCCTGGCGCCGTTCGCCGGACACTATGCTGAGGCGCTTTTTGCCATCGGCCTCATTGCCGCGTCGTTTCTTGCCGCCTGCGTCCTACCGCTCACCACGTCGTTTGTCATCTGCGAAGCGTTTGGCTGGGAGGCCGGAGTCTCGTTCAAATGGAGAGAGGCCCCTCTGTTCAAAAGCATCTTCACCTTCGTGATCGCATTCTCAGCCGCCATCGTGCTCATCCCTGAGATCGACCTCATGGGCGTCATGCTGACAGCTCAGTTCGTGAATGGACTCATTCTTCCGGTGTTGCTCGTGTTCATGGCCATCATATCGGCCGACGCCCGCGTCATGGGAACCTACCGCACGAGAATGATCCCCCACGTGCTCATCTGGGTGACCGTCGGCATCGTCACCGTCCTAACGGCGACGCTCCTGATCATGCAGTTAGCCGGCATGGCTTAGTTCGTCGGCTGCCCTTGGGGTCACTTCCCCTTTGACAGCCGGCGGCTTTCCTCCGCCAGGCGATCAGCCAGAAACTTCTTCTTCGCGGCGTCGTCAGCACCGGCACTGTCCAGCAGGACCTTGACGGTCAAGCTGCTGAGGTACGCATCCATGCTGTCTCCGACCAACTCATATGCTTGATCGATGCCCTTGGCCATGGCGCCACCCTTGCTCGTCCCGCGCTTCTTCTTCGTGGGCTGTCGCATTCCCTCGTCAAGAGCGTTCATCACTTGGAGCACGCTGATGTCGGACGGATCCTTGGCCAGATGATAGCCGCCATGCTTGCCCGGACGGGCTTCGATGAGGCCGGCGTTGCGCAGCAGCTGTGCAAGCTGTATGAGATAGTCCCGCGGAATGGACATGTCCTGTGCGATGTCTTTTGAAGAGCAGGTTGCATCTTTTGCTGCCAAGTACAGTAGAGCGCGCAAACCATAATCGGTAGAAGCCTTGAGTTGCAGCACGTCGATCTCCTAACTCCTCGCCGTATCGGAGCAGGGAAAGCCGATCCGATAAACGACATGTTCATATATGTCGATTCATCTTGCGCCCCAATCGCAGCAGAAAAGCTCGGCCGACACATCTTTCCCTGATCCAAGCCGGCGCGTAAAACGTTTTGGGGCGAAGTGAAGTGTACCTAATGACAAATGATTATAGCAAGCTACAAAAAATGATTGCTGGTCAAATCGAATGAAAACGGTTACGTATATGCAATCTGCACGGACAAACACACCCCATTCGTCAATCAGCAGGTATCGTTAAGGATGTCAGGGAGCAACGCCGCCTCGGGCGGACACGATCCTGTCTCGATTTGGATGCGGCCGTTTCAACGCAGAGGAAAGCTCCCGGGAAGCAGGCCGACTTTTCGTTCGCCTGCCACGCCACGGGGTCAACGCCCGCCATGCTCCGATGCTATACTGTCGCCATGGATCCCAAGACGCGTCTTCGCACGCAAGCGCTCGCCCGACGCAACGGGCTTGATGGCAGCCGTCGAAAAGAAAAGAGCGCCATCATCTGCAGCCTGCTGGAACAACAGGCAGAATCAGCATGGCTGAAAGCGAATGAAATGGAAGAGGCAGGAAAAAGAGCGACAACCGAAGGCCGAGCCGAGCCACAGGCATATCAGCGGCTTCTGCTCCAAGAAGCAAGGCTCTTGGCTACCTTGGCAAAGGGCCCCAATCAAAGGCAGCCGATGCGCGTAGCCGCCTACGCTCCCCTCCGGAGCGAGGTGGATGTGATGCCCTTCGTGGAAGCCGCCTATCAGCGCGCTTGGGACGTCTGCTTCCCCTGCATGATAAAAGGAGAGGAGGCGGCTGCCGCCATGGCGTTCGTGATCGTGCCTCAACAACGTTTCGACAAGGCACGCGCAACCTTTCTGAAGACCCCAACCCATTCCTACGCCGTCAGGGAGTTGGAGGAAGGAGGCTTCGAGCGCGTCCTCCCGGAATCACTTGACTTCGTCATCGTGCCACTGGTGGCGTTCGACGCAGCAGGCAACCGCCTTGGATACGGTGGCGGCAACTATGATCGCATGCTGCCCCGCCTGCGTCCCGACGCTTCGGTCGTGGGAGCGGCCTTCAGCGAGCAACGTGTTGCGGAGGTTCCTGTCGAGGAGCACGACCGGCCTCTTCCCCTGGTCATTTCGGCGTGATCAGCCCAACCCCTCAAGCAGCACGGCCGCAGCGGCCACAAACCAGAGCACGAACAGGACAATGAAGGGCCACCGGTGATCGGCGCTGATGGCAGCATACTCACGGATAAACGCAGCGGGCCAATAATAGCGTGCCGTCTTGCTGCCCACGCCGTCTGCGGCAAGCCCTATCTGGTGTGCGTATTCCGCAGCACGGAAAACGTGGTAGTCGCTCGTCACGATGGCACAACGATAGGAACCAACCCCCGATCTCGCATCCATGATGCCCTTGCTGTTGCGCAGGTTCTCCCTCGTGCTCGTCGAGCGGTCCTCCATGATGACGGCATCGGACGGAACGCCGCGCACGTCGACCAGATACTCCCTCATCGCCTGAGCTTCCGGCACCGGCTCATCCTCCCCCTGGCCGCCTGACACGATGAGGATCGCCTGTCGGCCCGCAGCCTCCCACAGCTCAACCCCCTTGTCGAGCCGTGCCGCCAGCAAAGGCGTCGGCTTTGTCCCAGACAGCCCCGCCCCATGGACCACGATATAGTCGTAATCGCGTCGACGCGGGAGACGGCGATACAGCCATGAGTAGAGCAGCAGCGCCAAAAAAGTGAACGCAACATAGGACCCCTCCATCACGAGAAGGCCCGAAACCATGAGCAAAAGCGGAGGCGTCTGCATCACCAGGAACAAGGGGAACAGAATGCAGACCGCTATGATGAAAAGCGCAAACAAGGCAGGGAGGACAGAGGAAGCCGACAGCCCCTCACGCCTCACCACCACCACAGCGTTCACCAGCAAAAAAACAACGAGCAACACCGTGCCCAGGGGAATGAATGCAAAGGCCAGGGCTATGAGCCAAGGCGCATTCAGCTGGACAGACAGCCCCGATAGGAAGAACAGGCAAAACAGCAGAAAGTAGAGCGCGTTGCGAAACCGCCGCGGCTCCTTTCGGTAGTTCAGTATGAACAGCAGCCCGAACAGCAGCGCGGGAAGATAGGCGAGCACGAGGGAGAGAACCACGTCAGACAAACCTTAGTAGCGATTGTCGAATATACGCTGGGTCTTCTTCTCAGAACGGGGCAGTTCGCCAAGTGCGACGCCCTTGGCCACCGGCGTGCAGCCGATCTTGCCCTTGAAGATGAACGCCAGCTCCTCTTCCACCTTCTGCTTCTCCTCGCCCGTCGCCTTGGTCTCGAAGAACACCGTGAGGATGTCCTTGCCAAAGAGATGGTCGATCATCACCTGATACTCCGACGACGCGCCGTCAGTGAACTTGATGACGTCCTCTATTTGGGCAGGAAACATGTTCACGCCCTTCACCTTCACCATGTCGTCCGTGCGGCCGATGAGGATGTCGATGCGGGGATGATGCGACCCACAGGCGCAGTCTCCCGGAATGATGCGCGTGAGATCATGGGTCCGGTAGCGAATGAGCGGGGCTCCCTGCTTGCGCAGCGTCGTGAGGACCAGCTCACCAGCCTCCCCGTCAGGCACGTTCTTTCCCGTCTTGGGGTCGACGATCTCGCAATACACATAATCGTCCCAGATATGCATGCCGTTGTGCTCGTCACACGATATACCGATGCCCGGTCCGTATATTTCCGTCAGGCCATAGATGTCATACAACTCCACACCCAGCTCGTTGGCAATGCGCGCACGCATCTTGTCGCCCCAGCGCTCGCTGCCAATGACGCCTTTGCGCAGAAAGAGGCTGTCTCCGATGCCTCTCTCGGCGATGGCCTCCGCCAGCAGCAACGCATAGGAGCTGGTTGCGCAGAGCACGGTCGACTTCAAGTCCTGCATCATGCGCAACTGCTTGTCGGTGTTGCCCGGACCCATGGGGATGGCCATGGCCCCCAAGCGCTCGGCACCCAACTGAAAGCCGATGCCCGCAGTCCAGAGGCCATATCCCGGCGTGATGTGGATACGGTCGCGTTTGGTGATGCCCGCCATCTCGTAGCACCGGGCAAATTGTATGGCCCAGTCGGTCACATCCTGCTGGGTGTAGGGAATGATGACCGGAGTACCCGTGGTTCCCGAAGACGAATGGATGCGAACGATGTCGTCGTCGGGAACGGCTTGCAGGCCGAGCGGATACACCTTGCGCAAGTCATCCTTTTCCGAAAAGGGAAGCTTTTCAAAATCTTCCTGTGTCTGCACATCCGACAGGTCGATGCCCTCGAACTTCATGGCGTAGAAGGAAGAGTGCTCCTTCAGAGTGGCAAACTGCCCTTTGATAAGGGAGAACTGATCATCGGTCATCTGCATCGGCGTCTCTTTTCTCGTGGAATTGAACCAAGGTCACACACGCCCATCAGGATCTGCCGCATCGATGGCAGCAAGGTTGAGGGCAACGAAGCGGGGTTTCACGCAGGCATTGATGGCTCGACGCAGATCGTCGAGGTCGAGCGGCAGGCAGCCAGTCGCCAGAGCAGTGGCCAGAAGCAGCGTATTGAGCACCTTGCGGCTTCCGACCTCGGCGCAGAGCGACTCGTCATCGACGATGATGAACGTCGATGACCCGGCAAGCTGCTGCTCCAGACGGGAGATCACGGTCTCGGCACGATAGGGATTTTTCGAGAGGGCGGCCGTGACCGGCTGAAGCGCCGTGGTGGCAGTGACCATGGTTCCGCCAGGCTTGAGAAACGGCACCACGCGAGCAGCTTCAGCCGGCTCAAAGGCGACGATGAGGTCGGCTGTTCCATGCGAGAGCAAAGGGGAGAGAACGTCTTCCCCGTCATCGCCCATCCTCACGTGAGACACCACGCTCCCCCCACGCTGCGCCATCCCGATGGTCTCGGCCGTCCTCACCTGCCAGCCCTTGTCCTCCGCAGCCTGGGCGAGCACTTTCGCGGCGAGCACGGTTCCCTGGCCCCCCACGCCCACAAGCAGCACGTTACGCATGGATGCCTCCCTCGGGTCCCACAGGAGTTCCCTCGGGCCGTTTCTGGCCCGTGGGCGCCGCGCCCGACGAGGACGCCGCCTGGGGCGAGGCAAGTGGGATCGACAGAGCGTCGAAGGGGCATATTTGAACGCACAGCCCACAGCCGTTGCACAGTCCCGCATCCACGAACGCCTGGCCCCGCGTGCCGCTTTTCGGGCCGCGGGCCTCTCCGTCAAATCCGATGCCGGGGCAGCCGATTTCGATTATGCAGCGCTTGCATCCGGTGCAGGCCGCAGCATCAACCACGGCCGGCGCCCCCGGCTTCACAAGCTGTATGCACGGCGACTCAAAGAGGATCGCCGAAGGCCCGTCGAACGCAAGCGCCTCCGAAGCCGCCGCCATAGAGCCCTCGAGATCCAGCGGATCGGCGTGGACGATGCACGTGAAACCCACCGCCTCGAGCACTCGCTCTATGGACACAGGAGCGCTTTTGGGTCCCATGAGGGTCACGCCCGTTCCTGGATGAGGCTGAGAGCCGGTCATGGCGGTGGTCGCATTGTCCAGAACGCAGACGGTCACATCATGGCGGTTGTAGACCGCATTCACGATGCCGGGCAGCCCACTTGCGAAAAACGTGGAGTCGCCCACGAAGGCAACGTGCTTTTTATCGGGCTCGGCAACGGCAAACCCCTGTGCCATGGTGATGCCTGCACCCATGCACAGACAGGTGTCCACCGCGTCAAGCGGCTTGGCGTTGCCCAAGGTGTAACAGCCAATGTCTCCGCAGAAAACGGCCGGCGTTGCCCCCAAGGCCTTCTTCACCGCATAGAAGCTCCCCCGATGGGGACATCCGGCGCACAGAATCGGGGGGCGCAGAGGTAACGGGTCGTCAGCGGGCGCATCGTAGCGCGGCACCGACGCTGCAGGCGACGTTGCCGGCACCCCGAGAAACCGGCCAAAACGATCCACGATGTCGGCCACGTCGTTTTCTCCGCGGTCGCGGGCATCGCCCGTAAGCCGCCCCCTCACGTCGAAAGGCGCGTGAAGGCGACCGGCGAGAGCGAGAAGGCCGTCCTCCAACACGTGATCGAGCTCTTCTATCACAAGCACCTCGTCAAGGCCTTGCACAAACGATGCGACCGTCTCGTCAGGAAACGGGTACGGAGTGCCAACCTGAAGAAACCGATAGGGAGGAACGGCGATGCCCTGTTGGGCAGCACGTCGTTCCACCTCACGCAACGCCTCTCGCGCATAGGCGGCCGAAACGCCTCCAGCCACGATGCCGTGCCTGATGGATGAGCGCTGGGCCTGGCGCACAGGACTGCGCAAGGAATCATGCGCCGCGTCCTGCGCATTCCGCGGCAGCATCTCGCCGCTGCGGGCGGACGCTCCGCTTGCAGATCCCGATGTTTCACGTGAAACATCTGTTTGCGTCCGAGCACCCGCCTCAAGTGTCGAGATAGCCGAAGGTGCCGCCTCAGACTCTTGGGCGGTGGCGGCGTCTTCGGTCGAAATCGACGAGGATACGGCCGTGGCTGTAGACGCCGCAGGTGGCGTGACGGTGGCAGATGCCGGAGCAGCCGCAGGTACGCCATCACCCGTCGGTCCTTTTGGCGTCGATGTTTCATGTGAAACATCTGTTTGCGTTTTTTCGCCTTCCGCCAGCACGGCACTCTCGCCGCCGTCTTCCCCAAACGCCCCATCATGCAGCGGAAGCGGAATCGCTCTGGCCCCTCCCTCGAATCCCGGGTTGAACCGCACAAGGGAAGGATCGGTCGCAAAGTCATGAGCGATCTTTGGCAGACGATCGTTGATCTCGCCATGTGCCTCATAGGCGCGGCGCGGGAAGATGACCCACTTCGGATCCCGCTCAAACCCCTCGGCAGGCACGGGACGAGCCTCGGTGACATCGGCCACCTCAAAGAAGGTCGAGGCATGATTGACCCGGGTCGTGGGCCGCACTATCACGGGAGTGTGATAACGTTCGGACAGGTCGAAGGCAGCCTGCATCATGGCAAAGCCCTCTTCGGGCGTCGAGGGATCGAGCACGGGAACCTTCGCGAAGGCAGCGAAACGGCGTGTGTCCTGCTCGGTCTGGGATGAGATGGGGCCCGGGTCATCCGCCACAAACAGCACCAAACCGCCCTTCACGCCCACATAGTTCAGACTCATCAGGGCATCGCTTGCCACGTTGAGCCCCACCTGCTTGCAGGTGAACAGGCAGCGGGCACCGGCGTAGGACGCTCCAGCCAACAGCTCGAGAGCGCTCTTCTCATTTGTCGACCACTCCACGTGCACGCCGCGCGCGGCGCCGGACGCATGGAGCCGTGCAATCGTCTCGATGAGTTCTGACGAGGGGGTTCCAGGATAGCCAGCCACCACACGCACCCCGGCTTCAAGCGCCGCATGCGCGAACGCCTCGTTCCCCATCAACAGTTTCTTCGTCACGACTCCGACCCGTCTCGTCTTCCTTGCCAGGGCATCATACAGCCCGAGCGAGCACTCACCATAAAACGTCTTTCGTTCATGATAACAAACAAAAGGCTCTGATGTGCGGCCGTCGGCGAGGGGCAAGCACGTCTTCCTCCCGCCGAGAAGCCCCGTCACGCCCTCCGCCCTCACGTGCCGCGCCCCAGACCTCAACGCCATGTCCCCGACATCAACATGCCGTGGGGTGACACACCTCACGCACGCCCCCCTGAACCCTCATGCGGCACACCCCTCCCCGAAATCCGTCTGTCAAATCGATGGAGACGCAGTTCGCCACAAAACCAAAGGAGAGCATTCGATACCATCTCACCCATCCCCGAGAGAGCAGGAGCCTTCCATGAAATGCCCCCTCTGCAACGTCGACCTGATCATGAGCGAACGCCAAGGCATAGAGATCGACTATTGCCCACAATGCCGCGGCGTATGGCTTGACCGCGGCGAGCTGGACAAGATCATCGAGCGGTCCGCCTCCCTGGCATCGCCGGCCCCCGCACCGTCGGCTCCTTCGTACGCAAGCGAACCGTATCAGGACGACCGTCGTCACGAAGGCAGGCGCCGCGATGAACGCTCTGACGACGACTATTACAAAAAGAGCAAAAAGAAGAAGCGTGGCGACTTCCTCAGCGATCTGTTCGAGTTTGGCGACTGACCGCCACCACGAAAAAGACAGCGATCCCCTCTCGCAGAGCAGCAACGCGAGGAGAGGTCACGCCCGGCCGGCGGCCAGGCAGCGCGCGGTTCCCCCACGCAATCGCCCCCAAGGGGCGTCGCGCTGTCAACCAAAGGACACCGCCTGACAGCCTCTCAACGCTGTCAGGCGGATGAAGTCTCGCCGAGGATGCCTCACGTCGTTCAGCCCCCTGCTCGTCTGGCCCTGCACCCCGTCAGTTTGCAGCCCATCAGCAGTGCGCATCGCCAGCATTTCGACGAGACAGAACGGTGCAGCGCATTTGCAGGCGCAGCCAGAATGGCTCCACGCCCCGCGGACAACTTTTAGGCTTCGGCCATGCCCCGTTTGAAATCGATAATTTTCTGACGCGCGGCATCGTCGCCCGTGCCGAGAATCTGGACTGCGAGGATGGCCGCATTCTTCGCTCCGTTGATGGCGACGCAGGCAACGGGAACCCCGGAAGGCATCTGCACCATGGACAGCAGCGAATCTAAACCTCCCAGATCGCTCGTCTTCATGGGAACGGTGATGACCGGATCCGGCGTGAAAGCCGCCACCACCCCTCCCAGATGGGCGGCCTTCCCCGCAGCGGCGACAATGACGCGGATGCCGCGCTCGTGCGCCGTGCTGGCCCACTCATGCACCTCATGAGGCTTGCGGTGGGCGCTGGCAACCTTCACCTCGTAAGGCACCCCAAACTCGTCGAGCTGGTTCATGCAAGGCTCCATCGCCGGCATATCCGACTCAGACCCCATGATGATGCCGACAACCGGGTTCTCGCAATCGCTTGGCATGCTCTGCTCCTTCGTCTTTGCTCAGCCAACCAGGAATGCCTTCGCCGTGCACTGCGTGGGGGCATCGACGCTCCATCCCTCTTTTTGATCTGTATGCCAGCCCAGTGTACCGCGCCTTGCGGCCAACCGCCAACCGGCAGACTATCATCGGTCGTTTTCTTCCGCCATTCTCTGCATCCTCTCAGCAACTCGGACAGGCCCTTCATGACGGCTCGGGCCTGCCTTCGCCGGATTCTTCCGTGATCCCGGGCCGCTTTGGGATTCTCTTTTCGAGCCCCATCCCTCAGTCACCCCCTTTCGCGCGTCCTTCAAAGAGAACAAATGTTTCACGTGAAACATTCCGACCCTTCGCCTCTTCGGTCACTGCAAGGGAGACCGCAAAACTCAGTGCTCAATAAATCACCAGGGGAAGGCCTCTTTCGACGAAAACCGGCCCGATGCCGAAGAGGTCAAGGCGGCGAACGCCCCCGCAAGGGATGTGCGGAGAAGCCATCCATCGGCTCCAGCGGCATGCAGCCGCTCTGACAAACTTGCGGCAGGGCATTCCGCAAAGCGGAAAACGACTGCATGGGGCAGCAGGAAAGTGCCGAGCATCCTTGGCTTCCATGAGAACCGTGCATATTCTGACCAGAGGGGGGGGTTATAGGCAAGAATGTGTGTCCATTTTGAAGCCATCACACCTGATAGTCCTTCGAAAAAGAGTGCGTTAAAAGTCAAAGCGGTTTTCAACAGGTCGGCAAGAATGTGTGTCCGATTCTGGCTTGACAGCGCAGGTCACAGATCGAAAAGCACGCTCTTATAATCCTCATGG
>JAEZDJ010000077.1 GCA_023429565.1 Actinomycetes bacterium | reverse complement strand
ACGACATGGAGCCCACGGGTGGCCGTTACACGACGCTGTCAACTCCCATTGCCGCTGCTCCGGCGGATCTTACGGGAGACAAGCTCAAGACCCGCCTGCTCAAGGAAATGGATGTGAAGGACGGCGGCTCGGCTCGCCGTTTCATGGCGTGGAACAAGAAGGCCAATGGCGGCCAGGGCGGCTTGGTGTATTGGGACACCGACACCACGCAATGGGAAGGGTGCAGTCATGTTGCACCCACGCGCGATCAGATGGAGATCGTTTACGAAGGGACCTCGCAAGAGGGATACTTGCCTCCGCTTTCTTATGGCGAGCTTGAAGACGCTGACGTGGAATTCGACATGATTGGAAGCCATGAGATCACGTTGGCTGACGGATCAGTGCACACCGTGCGTCCTGTCTGGTCCTATCTTGCTGACTCTGTCAAGGAATGCACAGTTGAGTGGTGTTCTGAAATCACCAAACTCGATGCCAGTCTGATTGAAGAAGCATGTCTTGCTTGGGCAACTCGTCCCGAGGGCCAAAACTACGGCAATGGTGGCATTCATTTGAATTTGTCGCCCGACCAAGAAGGCAATTGCTCGCAAACGGTGCGTGCCGTGTTGAACCTGACCTATACAACAGGCAATTTCGACGGTCCTGCTGGCAATCGTGGATTGACGCGTTCTCCCGTCGACGAGCAGTCGACTGCCGCACCTGGCTCCAATATGCCCATTTCCGTGAAGAAACAACTCAAGGGCTTAGGAACTCCGCTTCCGTACTATCCCGACGAAACCTACGACATCACGAATATTCCTGACAACTATGAATGCAATGCGGAGATGGTCGGTGCCGACAAATATCCGGTTCTTGCCGAATACGATGAATGGTGCGACGTTGTGAGCATGTATGAGGCAATTCTCACTGGCGATCCGTATCCCATTCGTGTGGGAATCAACGAGGCCGGCTCGTTTATGAACGAGGGCAATGCCAATATGGCTTGGGAAGCCCTGAAGTCTCTCGACTTTTGGGTTGACATGAACATGTTCCATCATCCTTCGACTGAGATGGCTGACATTATCCTGCCCGTTGCGCATTGGCTCGAAATCAACAACATTCGCGTTTCCCAAGGTGCTTCGGGTGGTATTGGCATGACGTGTCGTGCAGTGGATCCTCCTTCTGATGTCAAGTTTGACTATGATGTCAATCGCTTGCTCTTTGAGTCCTTTGAAAAGCAGGGCAACATCAACGGCACGTGGACCAACATCAAGGGTGATGGGCCGGGTGCTTATGATTCTGACGATCGCATGGAAGAATGGTTCCGGGCGCACAATGAAATAGATGGCTTTGACACGAAATATCCTGGATGTAAGTGGCAACATATGCAGGACTTCGTCGATGACTTTCAGGAACACGGTTGGTGGAACGCCAAGGTTTTGGAACCGGACCGTTGGGGCACCTATCGTCGTTTCGAGACTGGTTGGATGCGCATGGGAAAAGATGCCTGCACGGCAGCACCTTGGTCTGCCAACGAAGACGGGTCTCCCGCAAACAACAATTTCGGCGTTCCGACCGCTTCCGGACTGGTTGAAATATGGTCGGTCATGTTCGAGACTTACTGCATCGACAAGGCAAATGAGTTCGAGCCGGGCAAATTCGATCCTCTCAAGGAAATGATGCCGAATTACGAGCCATGCGTTTCTGCACCGGGCGGTGCGTGGGAGACTGAAGAATCAAAAACGGAATATCCGATTATTCTCACTACCGGTCGTCGCATCCCTGTCTATTTTCACTCCGAGCATAGACAGCTTCCCTGGTGTCGCGAACTTTGGCCTGTGCCTCGCCTAGAACTCAATCCGAAAGATGCCGAAGAGCTTGGCTTGGAGCAGGGAGACTGGGCCTGGATCGAAGTTGAACCCCATTCCGATCTCGGCAAAAACTACTGCACGGCCATCCGCGAATGCGTCGATATCTACGAGGGCATTGCCCCTGGCTGGGCAAATGCCGAGCATGGTTGGTGGTTTCCTGAGCTTCCTGCGCCGACGCATGGTTTCGATCTGGTCAATGCAGAGTGCCTATGGGATCCGGAGGGCCAGGACAAGTTTATCGCCTCAAGCCACATGCGTGGCGTGCGATGCAAGATATACAAGGCGACGCCAGAAAACAGCCCCTATGGCAATCCAATTCCCTGTGCGACGGAAGATGGAACCGAGATCATATACGACAGCAGTGACCCCCGCTTGAAAGAATGGCTGCCTGACTACGACATACGGATGGAGGCTTGAACATGACCCGGTATGCGATCGTCACCGATCTGAATCGTTGCGTGGGATGCATGGCCTGCATGGTCGGCTGCAAGGTGGTCAACGATGTTCCCATTGGAAACTACTGGAATAAGATTCTGCGAATCGGGCCATATAAACGTCCTGATTACAAGAACACTAACGACATAGACATGTACTACCTATCCGTCCAGTGCCAGCATTGCGAGCATCCGGCATGTGTCGACGTATGCCCTACTCAGGCGTCGCACAAGACGGCTGACGGTACGATACAGATAGACAAGTCAAAATGCATCGGGTGCCAGTTCTGCGTCATGGCATGTCCCTACGGTGTTCGCTATTTGAATGAGACGGAGCGCGTGGTCGAGAAATGCACGTTGTGCAATCAGCTGACGGCGCAGGGAGGCTTGCCCCAGTGCGTCGTGCAGTGCGGCGGTCGAGCTCGTTTTTTTGGCGACCTGGACAAAGGCATCGAATCATTCGAGGCGCCCAACGTTGCTTACACCAAAGAACGTGACAGCAATGATTTTGGCTATGATCAACTTTATACCGGTAACCGTATTACTTTTGGCGAGCTTGCCAAAGAGCACTCGGACGATGAAGTGCACCACCTGCCCAACGCGGGGAATGATCCAAGCTTCGTTTACGTGCTGCGCGGTCGTGAATGGAAGGGTGATGAGTAATGGAGCTTCAATGGCCTCTGCTCCTCTTCACCACGTTTCTTGCATGGTGTGCGGGCACGTTCTCTACACAGGCATACGTGGCTATCAAGGGGAAAGGCGAAAGCATACAGATGGAAGCTTGGGTCGTTTCGGCGGTCTTGCTTGTCATCTCGGGAATCGCGGTCTTTCTGCATCTTCAGCATTGGGAACGCATCTTCAACGGGTTTGGCCATATCACATCGGGCATCACCCAGGAGCTCATTGCCATCGTGGTGCTTGCGGTCATTGCCGTCGTTTATCTGGCGCAGATCAGGCGTCACGAAGGCAAGATTGCGACGTGGGTTGCCGTTCTTGCAATCGTTGCATGCGTCGTGCTGCTCATTGTATGCGGCCATTCCTATATGATGCCGGCACGTCCTGCATGGGATAGCGTCCTGTGGATTGCCTCCATTATTGGAGCGGCGTGCGTTCTTGGGCCTGCGACGGTGGCCGTGATAGCGGCTGTCAAGGGAGTCGAGATTGATGGTTTGGGACGGCTTGTTCTTATTGGAGCCATTGTGAGTGCAGTGACCGCTCTTGCAGCCAGCCTTTCCATCTTTGCGGCGTCGGGAGCAATTGCTGATGTGGGCTGGTATTATGATCTCACTCATCCCACCAAGCCAATCTTGACCCCCGAGCTCAATCCTTTCTCCAAAGATGCCATGCCCTATATGGTAGTCGGGGTGATTCTCGTTGGCGCAGTCGGCACGATCTTGACTGCCTTTCTTGGCAATAAATCAGGAAAATGGAAGGTTTGGGGCGCTGCCGTGGTCTTGTGCGCCTTCGTCGGGGCTATCGCCTTGCGTGCGGTGTTTTACGTTTCCGGCGTGTCGATGTTCATGTTCTATTAATGCTTTGCGCGAAGAGCTTTCCTGTCCAAGGGGCTCGGCTCTTCGCGTAGGCCCCTTCCTCTGCGCGACTCAGGCCCAACCCCCAAAGTGATCGAGTCGTGCAGAGGAAGGGGGCCTTCGATGCGATTTGGCAGGGGGAAACCCCTTTCCAGGTGCCGCGTGTGGCGCATTCACGGCTATAGGCGCCAATGGTGGAGCGACCGGATATTTAGCTTTGAGCCATCTGCTGGCTCGGGGAACGTAGGAACAAGGGAGAGGAGACGAGATGGCGTACGATAACGAACTGTTCGATCTCTCGCTGGAAGAAGATGTCGACAGCTATGATCCCCTGGCAGACGTCAGGGAGGATGGGGAACTCGATGATGCTCCCGCAGAAAGCGGTGTGATAACCGTCGATCCAAAGGAGTTTCTTTCATCTGATCAGTTGGCACGGGAAGCTGAAGCCATGCAAACTGCACCCGTGCAAGAGCGGATAGCCTTGCTGTTTGACCATATGCGCCCGTTTCGCAAAACGCTGAAGAACATTCTTGCGGCCACGGTCAGCCCGATTCCAAACGCCGAGCTTGTTGACAAGATAGCGTCTTGGCAGATGGACAACAGAAGCGTCTATTCCTCCAGCAATCTCTGCATGATGCTTGTGCGTGCGGGCGCTTTACGCCGATTGACCTCCGATGGACAAGACTACGAGAGCGTTGAAAAGAATGCAGAGCCTGAACGGGTGGTGATAGATGGCGTGGAATACCTGAAGCCTGCGACGATGCCTGTTCTCTATTGGGCTGCATCTCCTGAAGGCGTTGCCGTTGTGAATGCCGATGCGCCGAGCGATCGTCTGCGGAGGCTTTTTGAAGACGAGTCCGTCTATCGGAAGATATACCGAATCGTCCTTGAAGAGGCTATGAAGGAATACGGCGCCACGCAAAAAGTCCTCGGGAAACTTATCAACGGTGACCCTCTCGTCCAAAAACCGCGCATGTATGCGATGCGCTTCGTCGACCGCCTCGATGAGGCGGGAGCTGTCGAGTGGCGCAACGGCGCCTGGCATGCCACTGCGACGGGGCTCGGAGGTCTTTCGATTCTCGTCGAGCTGTCTGATCCGGCAGTTTTTGAAGCCTGAAAAGGGGAGCGGGATCAAATAATCATTGATACGAAACGCAAAGAAGGGCAAGGCAGTTTATGTCAGAAGATACCAAAAGGCGCGAGGACACCCTTTCACTTGGCAAGCTCACCAGCCAACGCATGGCCACCTACGGCTTGATTTCTCGTATGTACCGTTCAGAGATGGACGAGACGACGCTTGGAGAAATGAAGAAGATGCTCTTCCCGGCTTCAACGGGCAATGACAACGTTGACAAGGGGTTCAAGCTCATCACCACTTATTTGGGACGTACGTGGGAGTACAGCCTCACTGAACTTGCAGTTGACTACGTGCGAGCGTTTGTGGGGGACACCAATGAGTTGGACGGAGCGGCTTTTCCCTATGAATCGGTATATACCAGCGAGAAGCACCTTGTTATGCAGATGGCGCGAGATGAGGTATTGGCCATCTATCGAGCATATGGCATGAAAAAGGACGACGAATGGAAGGATCCCGAGGACCATATTGCCGTGGAGCTCGAGTTCATGAAGGTGGTTTGCCTGCGCATCGGGGAGGCTTTTGAAGCGGGTGATGAGGACGGCGCTCGCGAGCTGCTCGCAACGCAACTGAACTTTCTTGACGATCACCTTCTCTCATGGACTCCTTTGCTTACTTCCGATATGCGCCACTTTGCGAAAACGGATTTCTATATCGGCCTGTCCTATCTGACCGATGGCTATTTGGAGACGGACAGGGAATTTCTTACGGATTTGCTGGTTTATGCTGAGGGGCGTTGAGCAAGGAGTTTGGCCATGCTGGAAGAGGATGAGCGGAAGAGGACCTATGGCGGCATGACGCGCCGGTCTCTGTGTATCGGTGTGGGTGGCGCCGTGGCGGCGTTTGGTCTGGGGACGCTCAAGCCTCTGGCCGCGAACGCGGTTGTGCGTCCTCCGGGAGGCCAGGAAGAAGATCGACTTCTTGCCGGTTGCATCAGATGTGAAAAGTGTGCTGAGACATGCCCTCGAGGCGTGATTTCTCTCACGCATATCGAAGACGGTCTCATCAATATGCGTACACCCGTTATGGATTACCACTACGATTATTGTGATTGGTGCGTCGAGGAAAATGAGGGAGTGCCTCTTTGCGAGCACGTCTGTCCCACAGATGCATTGCGACTCGATTCCGCCTCGACGGCAGCAAATACAATTCTTGGAATTGCCCAGATCAACGAGGATTGGTGTTTGGCATATCGCTTGAAAGGGTGTCGTTTTTGCGCGGACAACTGTCCGTATGGGGCGATGTATCTCGATGAAAATTTGATGCCCCATGTGATAGATGACAGGTGCAACGGCTGCGGCCTGTGCTATACGGTCTGCGTGTCTTTGGAGGACGCCTCCGCCGTTGCCGGGATGACTGACCGGGCGATTGTCGTCAAACCCGTGAAGCGATAGGATGGCA
Source organism: Actinomycetes bacterium (assembly GCA_023429565.1). Taxonomy (GTDB): domain Bacteria; phylum Actinomycetota; class Coriobacteriia; order Coriobacteriales; family Eggerthellaceae; genus JAEWQO01. Next base: position 5,474 of record JAEZDJ010000077.1, on the reverse strand, counting down.
GCAATGAAATCAGACAAGCTCCGTATCGTCGTTCCTATCGCAGTGCTGATTGTTATTGTGATCGGATATGTTTTCTCGCAGCCGATTGGCACGCTTTCGGCCCTTGGCTGGAAAGACATTTCCCTCCTGTGTCCTTTGGGCGCGATTTCCCAGATCGTGGCAACGAAGACTGCAGTGCCTCGTGTGGTGATAGCCCTGGTGCTCTCGATTGCTGCGATTGTCATTTTGGGGCGTGCGTTTTGCGGCTGGATATGCCCGATCCCTGTCATCTCAAAATTGCGTGACGCTTTTTCGAGCAAGGAATGCCAGGCAAAATCGGTCAAAGCTGAGAATGCCAAGCATGAACGCGGCCGCACGGAAAAGCGGCTCGCTTCCCAAGTTTCCCATGGGTGCAGCAGCTGCTCTCGTGGGTGCGGCACCTGTGCAAGCAAGAAGAACATCGACTCTCGCCATATTGTGCTTGGCGGGGCATTGCTCTCCACGGCACTCTTTGGTTTCCCTGTTTTCTGCCTCGTTTGTCCTCTAGGCTTGACCTTTGCGAGTGCGTTCCTGCTGTTTAACCTATTTGCATATGCTGATCTCACGTGGACCGCAGTGCTTGTTCCGGTGCTCCTTCTGACCGAAGTGGTGTTCTTTCGCAAATGGTGCACGCACGCTTGCCCTATTTCTGCGCTGATGAGCCTCGTGGCAAAGGCAAACCGTTCGTTCCTGCCTGCCATCGATAACGAAAAGTGCTTGGAGAGTTCGCAAAAAATGACCTGTGGGGTTTGCTTCAAAGTGTGCGATCAGGGTATTGACCCCCGCCATCCCGAGCTTGGGAACAACTGGAGCGAATGCACAAAATGCCGCAAGTGTGTGGAGGCCTGCCCGGGCTCAGCTATAACGATGCCTCTGATTCCTCGGAGAAACGAATCGACGGCACTTCCTGACATCGTCCCAGCTGCTAAAGAAAAATGACAGGATTAGCAAGGCTCTCAACGCCTTTGGATCGAAAGGATCGTGTTATGTCCATCAAGTTTCCTCAAAGCGCTCGCGTACAGCTTGTTCTCGGAACTTTTAAAACCGGGAAGACGCGCTCTTTGGTGCAGCGTGTGGACACCTTGCTCGCAAATGGCGCTCCTGCGCATGAGATAATCATTGTGGGGGCTTCTCCGGATGCTTGCTGTGCGCTTGAGGCGCGTCTTGACACATTGATTGGCGTGGGCTGCGGCGTTCGTGTCGTGACCGCACGGGAGCTCGCGCTTGGTATTCTCTCGCATTCTGATGCGATCGCTGCCATGGGGCGGCGTCCGCGTCTGCTTGCCCGATTCGAGGTGAGTTTTCTTATGGAAGACATGAAGGTCAGCGGATTGCGACCAAAACGCATAAGCGAACTCACCAATTTTTTTTATCGCTGTTGGGCCGATCTTGCAGATTTTGAAGACGGCTGGATGATGTACAAAGAGGAAGAGATGGCTCATTCTCTGCTGAAGAGCCTGTTGAGGTCATACAACACGTATCTCGAGCCCGAATTGTCAAATAGCGCAGTACGCTATTTGACGGAATGTGCCGAGGCGCGCCAGTCGGAGCAGGCTTCTTACGTGCTGGTTGACGATTATCAGTGCCTCTCTCGCGCCTCGCAATACCTTGTGAATCTCCTGGCATCGAAAGAGCTGTTTGTGGCAGCCAACCCTCGTGCAAGAGTGCAGACGTTCGATTCCTACCCGTACGCAGCTGGCATAGATGAGCTCAGAATGCATGCATGCATAGCTGAAAACGTTGTGTTGGACGAGTGCGGCCTCCCCGAAGATGTATTCGAGGCGTTGCTGTCGCTTGGCTCCTTGGCAGGAGCTGATGGAGTTGACGTGCATGAAGGTGTGGTTGAAAGGGCGAAGCGCGGCACCGAAGCTTGCCTTGAGGTCGTGGATTCCGAGGATCCTGTTGACGAATGCGAAAAGGTGGCCACATGGGTCAGACGTGCCCTGCAGGAGGGCATTGACCTTCATGAAATAGCCGTGGTGGTTCCGAACAGGACCTGGGAGCGCAACATGGCAGTACGGCTTGGCAAGGCGGGCATCCGCGCACGCCGTTCATCCGAGCGGGGCGATGTGGGCGGGGATGTTCGTTATGGCGATCTTTCTTATTCTGCACAGATAGTCACCCTCATCACTCTCGCTGCTGACGCTACCGATGCGCCGGCTTTGCGTGCTTGGTGCGGGTTCGGAGAATATCTTACCTGCAGACAGCTGTTCGCAGAGGTGTACGAGCACACTTCCGCCAAGGGAGAAAGCATGTCAGAGGTTGTCGGCCGCATTGTCGGCGAGGTTTTGGATGGGGATATTGCAGGCAATGAAGATATTACCTACAAGAACGAAGCGAAAAAGATTGCCGCGGCGTTTGAGCGTCTGCGGGTTTTTCTCGATACCCTGCAAGGACTTACAGGCATGGAACTTGTTGAAACCGCTTCCCAGCTTGTTTGCGGAGAACGTGCCCTACCCTCGCCGATCGTGCATCTTTTTGATGAGGTCGAGAGCGATGATGATGCGACGGTTGTGTCTGCAAAGGCATCTCAAGCCCTTCATTTCCCCCATGTGCCGAATGGCAATGCGGTGTGCGTGACGACTGCCAGACGCATGGTCGGCCGCGATGTCAAAGCTGTAGCGATCACGGGAATGGTGAGCGGCTTCGTTCCGGACCATTCCTATTTTGATCGAACTAAAAAGAGCCCTGATCAAGCAGCATCAATGCTCGCGCGCGACGCTGAAGCTTATGGGGAGGCAATGGGGCAGGGCGTTAAAAAATGCGCATTGTTCAAGTTTCGGAACATGCGAGGGCTTGATGCCGAACGGCACGACGTCCGCGTCGACCGTTTCTATGTGAGGGGCGGCATTCGTTTGGGCCGGGTTCATCAGAGTCTGCTGATTGACCAAATGCAGGGCGTGGAAATACCCGAAATATGGTGAAGGTGGTTATTGTGATATAGCTAAAAGCTATATCACATGATACAAAAATGGTATTTGCTTATGGACCTACGAGATGAAAGAATGCTTTCAAGAAATCGAGTAGGAAAGAGGACGGTTCCATGAGCATCGCTTACGACAAAACCACCCCGCATCGCTTCGATGTGGTTGGAAGTTTTCTACGCCCTGAGGCTTTGCGTGAGGCTCGCCGGCAATTTGAGCACGGCGAGATTGACCATCAGGCGCTTGTCGAGGTTGAGGACGCCGCCATCCGTGATGTGGTGGCCAAGCAGAAGGCGGCTGGCCTCGGTGTCATCACTGACGGCGAGTTTCGGCGTGCGACCTGGCATCTTGATTTCATGTGGGCATTCGACGGCGTCGGGCACCGGGCAACTGACACCGGCCTGCCTTTCCAGGGTGAGGATGCGATGATCGATGACACGTATTTGACCGGAAAGGTGTCGGTGGGACACCATCCGTTTGTGGACCACTTCGCCTTCGTTCAGGCTCTCGAAGATGAGAACACGGTTGCCAAGCTGACCGTGCCGGCACCGGCCCAATTCTTCGAGCAGATGATCATGCCCATGAACATTGAGGGCACGAGGCGATTCTATGCCAACGACGACGATCTGATCGAGGATATTGCGGCCGGCTATCGCACGGTGCTGGCCGAAGCCTATGCCGCTGGTTGCCGCAACATCCAGTTCGATGACTGTTCATGGGGCGTGGTGGTCGATCCCCGTGCCGAGCAGTTCTTCGGCACCGATGCTGCGGGGGTTGAGCGTGTGACGGAGCAGCTGCTGGCAGTGAACAACCGAGCCCTCGAAGGCCGGCCGTCCGACCTCACGGTGAACACGCATGTCTGCCGCGGGAACTTCCATTCCACCTGGGCGTGCGAAGGCGGGTATGATCGTGTTGCGGAAACGCTGTTCAAGCGCGAGAACGTCGACGCGTTCTTTCTGGAGTTCGATGACGAGCGTTCCGGCGGATTCGAACCGTTGGTGCATGTTCCCGACACGAAAAAGGTCGTTTTGGGACTCGTCACAACGAAGTCACCCCAGCTTGAAGACGAGCAGGCTGTCATTGGCCGTATCCATGAGGCTGCTCGCCGGGTGCCGCTTGAGAACCTGTGCCTGAGCCCGCAATGTGGCTTTGCCTCGTGCGAAGTCGGAAACAAGCTGACTGAGGCCGAGCAGTGGGCGAAGGTCGCGCTGGTCAAGGAAATCGCTGAAGAAGTGTGGGGCTAGCGTCTGCAACGCGGCATGGTCCTGCTATGATCGAGGCGGATCGAGCGAGCTCGGTCCGCCTCTCCTTTTGTGAACGGGGGTCATTTTCATGAATCTGCAGCAGTTGAGATATGTCGTCCAAATAGCGGAATCCGGCTCGATTTCGGGTGCATCCGACAAGCTCTACATCTCGCAGCCGAGCTTGTCGAAATCATTGGCTGATCTGGAAGAAGAGATGGGCCTTAGGATATTCGAGCGGTCACAGAAGGGCGTCGAGCTGACGGAGGAGGGGACGCGGTTTCTGTCCCATGCGCGCCAGGTGGTCGAGCAGGCGGCAATCTTGGAGGAGGAATACAAGGGAGTTGAGCGTCCGCGTCGCGTGTTCGGCGTCTCGGCGCAGCATTACTCGTTTGTGGTCAGCGCGTTCGTCGATCTGGTGCGCGAACAGGACAGAAGCAAATACGAGTTCTCGTTGCGGGAATCCACGACGTTCGGCATCATCGAGGACGTGCGCCTGCTCAGAAGCGAATTGGGAGTGCTCTACCGATGCGACTTCAACGAGCAGGTGGTCACGAGCGCCATCAAGAAGGCCGGACTCAAGTTCACGCCGCTGTTCACGGCATCGCCCCATGTGTTCGTGAGCAAAGACAACCCTCTCGCGTCGAAGAAGCAGGTGACGCTTGCCGATCTACACCCCTATCCTCGGCTGACCTACGACCAGGGAATACAGAACTCGCTGTTCTTTGCGGAGGAGCTGCATCGGGCGGAAGACGCCGACAAGAGCATTGTCGTCACTGACCGTGCGAGCCTGTTCAACTTGGTCATCGGCCTTAACGGCTACACAATATCGTCGGGCATTCTCAGCGAGGAACTCAACGGCACCAGCATCGTGGCCGTGCCACTCAAGAGTAGCGAGCATATGGAGCTTGGATACGTCACCATAGCCGGTCGCCCCTTGCCCGAACTGGGCATGCGTTATATCGAGCTGCTCAACGACTACGTCGCCGCCTACCGCGAGGGCAGTCGGTCGTAAAAGGGCGCAAGAAATGATGCCTTTGAAATCCTATTTTTCCTCTTGATTGGATTCTCGGATTGATTGGTTGCGCACGGCTCGGTAGCGTTGGTTTCTGCTTGTGGGTTTTTCGGGAATCGTCATCTCCACCTTTTGCGATTCTAAAGCCGGGTTCAAATAGAACTCCCTGAAATTTTTCCGATCCGACAGACCAAGCCGTTCCATAAGCAGCGCAAGGCTCAATGTCTCATTGCCAAGGGCCGTGAGCAATGTTGCAACTTGGGGGGTATCTTGGGG
>JAEZDJ010000009.1 GCA_023429565.1 Actinomycetes bacterium | reverse complement strand
CAGCCCAGCCCAGCCCAATGATCTCCTCACCGCTGAGTTCGTTCTGGTTGTGCCTGACCGCATCCAGTCTGGCTCGATCAGGTCAAATCTGGCCCAAACCCTTCCGTGCTCCGGCTCGGTTTGATGCAGGGAGCCCAATGGGACAATGATCCCATAGCGAACGGTGCTTCCCGCAAGCTGACGGTTGACATGCGCGGCCCTCACGTCCCCTGCGTGGCCGCTGTTGGCATGTTCGTTGTCCCCCTAGCGGGAGGGGCACGATCGGGCGAGGACGGCACGCAAAAGCCCCGTGGTATACTCCAGTTTTGAAGCCGCCCTCCGTCTTGTGCGGAGAGGTGTACCCCGAAGACCCCGAAGACCCCGAAGACCCCGAAGACCCTCGTGGTATACTGTCTGACCATTGGTTGCCAAGGTATTGACGAGGGAGAGTCGCTCGGGCGGCAGACCGGACGAGAAGGTATACTGGACGAGGAAGCGTCTGCGAAGGAGGACCGCCGTCATGATAGTGCTCGACGAGCCGTATGTTTCAGAACCGTTGGCTGCTTGGCTTGAGGAATCGCAGCATCCGGTGCTGGACAACGAGACCTCCCGACACGTCGCTGAACGGCATGCTCTCAACTTGATATCGTGCGAAGAGGCGTGCTCCCGCATAGACGGAGGCGAGCGCCTGTACACGAATTCGGAGAATGCTCTTGCCTGGATTGTCGACAACGTTCACAAGGGATCGATCGTGCATGCCGTCAATCTGTTCAAGGACAAGGCCCTCATGCGCAACGCCCTCGCGTCTCTCGATCCCGACCTCTTCTTCAGAACCTGTTCTATCGACGAGCTGTTCAAGCTCGACTTCTCTCAATTGAAGACGCCCTTCGTGCTCAAACCTTCCGTGGGGTTCTGCAGCGTTGGCGTCTATTCCATCAGAAGCCGCGAAGACTGGGAACACGCGCTTACGGACATCCAGCGCAATGCCTCCTCGTGGCATGACCTCTATCCGGAAAACGTGGTCGGCGCGGGATCGTTCATTCTCGAAGGGTACATCGATGGCAAGGAGTATGCCATGGATGCCTATTTCGACGAGTCCGGACATGCCCATGTGCTGAACGTGCTGCGCCACGACTTCTCTTCGGAGGGTGACACGAGCGATCGCCTGTATGTGACGAGCGCCTCCGTCATCAGAGAGAACGCTGCAGCGTTCTCGGCCTGGCTTGATCGGGTGAACGCCTTGGTGGGAGCGCGCAACTTTCCCGTTCATGTGGAGGTGCGCGTCGATGGCGGACATGTCTGTCCCATTGAGTTCAACCCGTTGCGCTTCGCGGGCCTTGGCGGAACGGATGTCAGCTACTATGCCTACGGGTACCGTACGTACGAAGCCTTCCTCAACGATGAGCAGCCCGATTTTGACGAGGCCTTTTCGGGCAAGGAGGACAAGGTGTACACGATGTCCTTGCTCAATCCGCCCCAGGATTCCTCCGACGGAAGGTGCTTCGACTACGACGCATTCTGTGGCCGGTTCTCGCACGTGATGGAGATGCGCCGTTTCGATGTGAGCCGTGTGGGGAGCTATGGGTTCCTCTTCCTTGAATCCGATCCCTCAACGGCAAGCGAGCTCGAATTCCTCCAGTCGGCCGACCTCGAGGAGTTCCTCCGCTAGGCGGGGGAACGTTCACGCCGGGCGGCCGCTGCATGAAGGTCAATATAAGAAACCTGCTCGTCGGCCTGGTGATAGTCATCGTGCTGGCGGTGGTGCTGCTTCGCGGCAATCAGCTGGTCGAGTTGCTGGACACCATGAAGCAGGGCGCTGCCATACCCCTCATCGCGGCGCTTTGCACGCAGCTGGGCAAGTACTTCGCACAGAGCTTCGCCTATTCGTTCGCGTTTGAGGCGGTCGATGAGCACATGGATCCTCGATCCACCCTGCCGCTCGTGTTTGGCACGTTCTTCATGAACACCATTGCTCCGTCGCTGAATCTGGCGGGTACGACGCTCGTTGTCGACGACGCTCGCCGTCGCGGGATCGCGCCGGGGAAAGCCACCAGCGCCGCGCTGCTCATGCAGATCACCATCGACTCCGGTTTCGCCACCATCATGATCATCGGATTTGCCATTCTGGCGGCAACGGCTGGCCTGTCGCCCCTCTGGTTCCTGCTCGGCCTGCTGGTCATCGTCCTCGTCAGCGTGATGGTGCTCATCCTGGTGCTCGGCCGTAGGAGGCCAGCCTTTGTGCTGCGGCTTCTCCGTCCCATAGAGAAGCTGGTCAACCGAGTGCTCGTGAAATTCAAGAAGGCTCCTCTCGCCCCGTGGAGCGAGAAGGCGGTCGCCTCCTTTTCGGACGCGGCGGGACTCATTGCGCATAATCCCAAGACAACTGCCAAGGTGTTTGGGTGCTCGATCGTCGCATCCGCCTGCGAGCTTGCGTGCTTCTCCTTGGTGGGCGTTGGCTTCGGCGTCTATCAGCCTGAGGCTTTGATCTGTGGATATGTGGTGGCCACCCTGTTCGCCATGATCTCCATTACTCCCCAGGGGGTTGGCGTCGTGGAGGCTGCTGTTCTTGTTGCCTTTGCCTCCTTTGGGGTGTCAAGCGCGGCAGGCATGGCAATCGCGCTGGTGTATCGCGGGATCGTGTTCTGGATGCCATTCCTCATCGGCGCAATTCTGATCCAGCGGACAAAAACGTTTCGCAGTGAGGCGAAGCACACCCTCAGGGGGAAGAATGCCCGTTCGGTTGTGCGCAACGCCCAGGCCGAGAATGAGCGGCTTGGCGAACTTGACCCTACTCGGCGGCGAACGTCTGTCACGGGACCGAAGGGGGGAAGCGAGGCGCGAGTGGATGCTGCGAGTGCCGAAAGCGCCGAGGATTCACGACGCGCCCCTTCCGAGCAGGAGAAAAACGACGCTTCTCGCTGAGCCTGCCTCTCTTTCCGGCAGCCGATTCTTTCGATGTGTGTTCCGATCACGTATTCATCCGCCCGTGGCCTTGCAGGTGAGCTACAATGACCCCGTGCGAGAATTCGACGTCTGCTCGCCAATGCGGGCGAGCCTCCGCAGCGAGAGGAAGCGATGACTGCTGGCAATAGGTGGCACAAGGTCTTCGGGACTGTGGCGGTTTGCGTCCTGTGCCTTGCTCTCGGAGCCTGTTCGTTCGGGGATTGGTTTCCTGAGAGCTCGGGCGTCTCTCCGAAGGAGACCCTGCTCGATCCAGCGGACCCGGTTCAGGTTGAGCTGTGGACCTACTACACCGGTGCCCAACAGAGGGCGTTCGAAGCCTCTCTTGAAGAGTTCAACGCGACGCGCGGCAGGGATGTCGGGGTGGTGGCCGTTCACGTGAGCCAAGGAAGCATCAGTGACCTTTCTGTCGCAGTGACCGATGCGGCCCGAGGCCTTGTTGGCGCACATGACATGCCCGATGCGTTCCTCTCGTATCCAGACACGGCCTCGGTGGTGGATGGACTGGGAGGGATCGCCGACCTGTCAGGCTATTTCAGCGATGAGGAACGAGACGCGTTCGTCGATGCTTTTCTTGCTGAAGGGGACCTTGATGGAGATGGGGGCATCAAGCTGGTGCCCGTGGGCAAGTCGACGGAGACGTTGCAGATAAACATGACCGATTGGCAAAAGTTTTCCGAAGCGACCGGGGCAGGCCTCGACGACCTTCGTACGGTGGAGGGCATAACGGCAACTGCAGGTCGCTATTATCGTTGGACGGATGCGAACACGCCGGATGTCGCTGACGATGGCCTGCCGTTCTTCGGCCGTGACGCTTTGGCGAATTATCTGCTGACGGGCTCACGGCAGCTGGGGCACGATATCCTGACCGTGTCTGATGGCAAGGCGGAGATGACGATTGACGAGGAGACGATTCGCACGCTTTGGGACAACTACTATGTTCCGTTGATGAACGGCTATTTCTCTGACGAGGGACGCTTTCGGTCGGACGCGGTGAAGACCGGAGAGCTCATCTGCTTTGTGGGATCCACCTCATCGGCGGTGTATTTCCCGACATCGGTCACCGTGGACGATTCGTCCAGCTACCCGATTGAGTTCGGCGCTTTGCCGGCTCCGGTGTTCGAGGACGGCGTTCCCTGCGCGATGCAGCAGGGAGCGGGCTTTGCCGTTGCCAAATCGGATGAGCGTTCAGAGCAGGCGTGCGTCGAATTCCTCAAGTGGTTTACCGCGCAGGAGCACAGCACGGCCTTTGCGATGGCTTCCGGCTACGTGCCCGTCACGAAAGATGCCTTGGATTCTGACAGCATTGAAGCAGCGGCAAAGGGGATTGACCCGGTTCCGGCCAACTATCTCGCCAATCTTCCTGCAACTCTCGAGACCATCGAGTCGGGCACCTATATGAGCGTGGCATTTGAAAACGGCTTCGAGGCTCGCACCGTCCTCAGCCAGTCCCTGGGTGAATGGGCTGCAGCGGGCCAAGAGCATGTTTCTCAGGCGGTTGCTGCCGGAATGTCTCGCCAGGAGGCCGCTGCCGCCTTGACGACGGACGAGAGCTTCGAGGCGTGGCTCGCTGCACTCAAGGGTGAGCTGCAGACCGCATTGGACCGGTAGCCTCGACAATCATGCGCCGGTCTGATCGACAGAAACAAGCGTCACGGCGAGGATTCTCGTTCAACGTCCTTGTCATCTCCTCATTCTGCATCGCGCTGGTGCTTCAGGGATTCCTGTGCGTTGCCCTGTTCGAGCGCAGCAAGACCATCCCGTCCATGGAGAGCAGCGCCTACGACCTGCTTTCTGAACGGGTTGCCTCAAGCGCCGGTTACCTTGAGAGCGACATGATGCTTCGCCGTGCGAGCATCGCGGGCGCGGCCGAAGCGGTCCAGGGCGACATCGTGCAGTCGCTCGAGAGTCAGGGAGCCGCAGCATCTGACATCGCCCTCGGGTCCAGCGTTGCGGTCACCGTCATCAACGATGCCGCCAACGACCTGATCGAGCTGTCCCAGCGCGCAGAGGTTGACGGCATCTATCTCATCCTTGCCGATGGAGTGGAGGCGGGTATGGATGGGAGCACGAATCACATGGGTTTCTATCTGCGGGATTCGAGTCCCGAAATCACGGTGGACAACCAGTCAGACCTGCTGCTCGCGGCATGCCCGGTCAGCGTGTCCCGTCGGCTTGGCCTTGCGCTTGACCGATCGTGGTCGGCCTCTCTGATTTTGGCTCCCGAAGGAGACGTGGCGAGCGATTTTTACTACAAGCCGCTCAGGGCTGCGCAAGACTACGCCGATGCGGACGTCTCCGATTTGGGCTATTGGGGAAGGCCGACGGATCTTGGCTGGTCGGGTGCAAACGCCCTGACGTATAGCATCCCTTTGCGTGATTCCTCGGGCACGGTGGTCGGCGTGATGGGCGTTGAGATTGCCGTTGACCGCGTGGCCTCGTTTTTTCCGTATCGAGGGTTGGACGCGGGGGGCAATGGCTCCTATGTGCTGGCCCTGTCCGATGGGCAAGGCTCGGCCGACGAGAGGGTTGCACACGGGAGCTTTGAGGCGCTTGTCACAAGCGGCGCATCCCAAGCCCTGTACCTCGAAGACGGCACGCTGGCCACGGGACTTGGCGGACGCGGGCTTCTTGAGGTCGAGCCTCCGGATGGGTCAAGCGCGGCAGGGCCGGCGGCCGTGAGCGCCACGCCGCTTGAACTCTACGATGCCACATCGCCCTTTGCCGATGAACGTTGGGCCCTGGTCGGTCTGGTGCCCGATGGCGTCCTCTTTTCCGCTCCCGACAGCCTTGCCCGCAACTTGCTGATAGTGTTCGTCCTTTCACTGGCGGTCGGCATTGCCGTGGCCGTGGCCGCGGCTTGGATATCGTCGTCCCGCGTGCGCCTGCTTCTCAGGGAGATGAGGTCGGCAGAGCCCGCGGGCCCCATCCGATTCACGCCCACCGGCATCATCGAGGTCGACGAGCTCGCTGATGCGGTTGCGACGCTGAATTCAGAAGTGGCTTCGGTCGCTTCCCGCCTCTCACGCATCCTTGCGCTTTCCGATCGCATGATCGGCGCTTTTGAGCGCAATGAGAGCACGGGCTTGCTGTCCTTCACGGAAGGATTCTTCGAGGCTCTGGGCCTGGACAGGCCGTGCACGGATCGGCCTGGGGGATCGGCTGGCGCTCAATTCCCGGCAGCCATGGCTCCCGAGGACCTTCTCGAACTCGTGCGAACGCTGTCTCCACGGCTTGAATCGCGGACTGAGGGAGAGGGGCGCTATCTCATCAAGGTCGAGGGGAATCCGGCACGTTGGGTGAGACTCGTCGTCCGAGAGGGCGACGACCATCAGTGGGCGACCGGCCTCGTGGAGGATGTGAGCGAAGAGATTGCGACTCGTCGCCAGCTGGAGCGGGAGCGCGATCACGACATTCTGACGGGGTTGATGAACCGGCGTGCGTTTGACCACGCGGTGGGCAACCTCTTGGCGGAAGACCCACCCACCTTTGGCGCCATGCTCATGATGGATCTGGACAATCTCAAGGTCGTCAACGATTCGTATGGCCACGACTGGGGCGACCGCTACATCAAGGAAGCGGGAAGCGTGCTGCGCCGCGTGTTCGGAAACGCGGGCATCTGTGCCCATGTGTCGGGCGACGAATTCCTCGTTTTCTTGGACACCTGCAAAAATGAGGACGAGGTCCTCGTTCTGCTCGCATCTCTCATGCGCGAGCTTGCCGCCGCACAGATCGAAGCTCCGGATGGGAGCACTCTGGTCGTGCGTGCCTCCATGGGCGTGGCGTTCTTCCCCCGTGACGCGAACGCCTATGATCGCCTGCGAGAATATGCCGACTTCGCCATGTATGAGGCAAAGAGCCGCGACAAAGGGACGCTGCGCCGCTTTAATCGCGCAAGCTACGAGGAGCGCCTGTCGCTGATGGATTCGAAGGAGGACCTTGACCGGCTGTTCGAGGAGCGGTTGGTTGACTACCACTTCCAGCCGATTGTGGAGGTGAGGACAGGTGAGGTTGCGGGATATGAGGCCCTTATGCGTCTGCGCGTCGCCTCGCTGTCGACCCCGGACCGCATGATCGGGCTTGCGCGTTCCCAGTCGAAGCTCCATCTGGTCGAGCGCATGACGTTTTTCGAGGCCCTGGCAAAGTTTTCACGCTTTGCCGACCGAGGCGGCCTCCTACTGTTCGTCAACAGCGTTGGGGCACAGCGCATGAGCGTGGCTGACGAAGAGCTCTTGGCGGAACGCTTCGGTGACATGTTTGACACCCTGGTCGTGGAATTCGAGGAACGGGACTGTGCGGACGAGGGCATCGTGGACAAAGAGCGCGCTTTCCGTCATCGAGGATGCCGCATTTCTATCGATGGGTTCGGGAGCAGCCCTGGAGACAATCGGGCCCTGCTCGACTCGCCTGCCGACTTTGCAAAGATCGACATGCGGGTCGTGCGGGGGGTCGACGTGCTGAGCGACCATCGAGACATCGTCCGTCCCCTCATCGAGCAAGCCCATGATCAAGGAACCCTTGTCATTGCGGAGGGCGTGGAAACCGAAGGGGAGCTCGGAACGTTGGTCGGTTTAGGAGTTGATTACCTGCAAGGCTATCTGATCGGACGGCCCACCTCTCGCCTTATCGAGCCGGACGAGCATGTCAGAAGGCTCGTGAGAGAGGCCTCCGCGCTCAGCTGCGGCTGAGGCCTCGCCCGTCAATTTGTCGGTTCCGGGTATCGCGCTTGCCTTGAGCTCCCGGGTATACTGGATCGGGACAAGGGGCTGCCGCTGCGGCAGCGCTGCCTGCCTTGCCGCAACTGCACACACTACAGGAGGATGCCATGGCTTTGACCGACGTGCTGCACATTGAAACGGTTTCGGCGAGCGAAGGGCGGGTGGAAGCCACGATGCCCATCACTCCCGACGTGTTTCAGCCGTTCGGCTTCCTTCGCGGGGGAGCCACCATATCCCTGCTGGAGACAGTGGCCAGCGTAGGCGCCGAGATGCTTGCCGACCTGAACCGCGAGCGTCCCTTTGGCATAGACGTGCAGGTGCGCCATCGCAAGAGCGGAAAGACGGGCATGTTGCGGGGAATTGCCGAACTCGACCGCACGGAGGGCAGCAAGCGCTTCTGGAACGTGACCGCGCTCGATGACGAAGGGGATGTCGTTTCGGACGGGGTGATCGTGACGAAGACCGTCACGCTTGAACGCCTTGCGCAGAAGGAGCGGGAGCGCGCCGCTCGGTAGCCTGCTGCGATGGCGGCAGTGAAGTAATGGCAGTGTGAAAACGGGAAAGCCCAATGTATCGTTTAGGTTCGGCATCGCATCTATTGTCGTTGCATCATGCTTCTTCAACGGGTGGTTCATCCTGCAGATTGTCTGATGCCGGCAGAGAAGAACCTGTGCGTCGGTCGAGGATGAGGCGCCTGAGGGCGGCTTTGGCAGTGCAGGAGCAATGCCGCTCAAAAAGCTTGGAAGCTAGCCGTCCTTCAGGCTGAACGGGTCTATTCGGAGCAACGTCTGATGTAGTCATCCATTCCTGGCACAGTGAATGCTCTATATCCGCGTTCGGGGGAATAGACGAGGCCGTCGTTGATCAGGCGATCTCGAAGAACCGAAAGCTCGCTTGGCCTCTTTTCTCCTTTGCCGAGCGACATCGCTCAGTTTTGATGCCTCGACAAAGACGACGATCCAACCCTGTTTTTAGGCGAAGTCGGCGAGTTCGCGTAGAAACAGGGTCTTTCCCCTGCCTCGCAAACCTGGAATCATAAGGGGGCATGCCTTCCGCATCGTCATGCACCCATCGCATGTCCGTTTTGATGGTTGGGGGGATTGCGTTGCGATCGGCGAGGCGAAGCAAAATCCCCGGACCCCTCATGCGCTCGAGTAGCACGACGATGGCCGGGGACGCGCATTCCCCAAAGGGCGAGTGCCGTGGGTTCCGGCAATGCCCTCAGGTGGCGCGACGATGATCGAAAAGAGGGGCAATGCGCCCAAAACACGCCAATTGTGACATCAGGGAGAAAAGTCAGCCTGCTTTCGCGGCCCATGCCCGCCGCCGTGGTTCCGATTCTTTTTTCAGAAGCTTCTGACCAGCAGATTTGCAGAAAGAGAAAGAGACGCGGCCCATCGCGCCCGCTCGATGGGCCGCGATCATGCTCCCGGCTGTCACAATTGGTGAGAAAACGGCACCTCCATGGGTTTGCCCGAATCCGCAGTCCATCGCTCCGCCGACAGCGGGGCCTACAGCGAGACCGGTGAGGAGGCCAACGGCGGGACTCACAACGAGGCTGACAGCGAAGGGTCGACACCGCGGGATGCCGTCGCTGGGAATGCCGTAGAGGCGTGGCACCCGCCAGAAACAGCAAAGGCCGAATCATCGTCGGACCTGAGATGACTCAACCGAACGAGCCGGTAACGTTGCGCATGGTTGCTTGATTCGCCTTGCAGATTGTGATCTCGAATGTGCGCAACACGATGTCGGATTCGGCTTCGAGAGTGACCCCTCCGGTTGGTCCCCTCTCATCCTTTGCGCACATGATCCGGCAATCGATCTTGCGGATGCCGTTCATTGTTTGAGGCCGATGGCGGCTGTCCCTTATCCTGTTTTGCTTCGGTTTGAAATCTGCCGGGACAGGGGAATGTCCCGCTCGCTTCATTCGGACTTGACGGACAATTTATCACGAAATTGGTAACTCTCCTTTTCACCTGAGCTCATATGAGGTAATATACCCAGAGTTGTCCGGCGGGTGCTTTCGTGCAGATCTCGGAGACCACGCCTTGAAGGCAGGGTCGGCAAGAAGGCAAACAGAGTCCAGATCAGGCTGAGTGTTTTTGACAATGCCGGTTGGAGTTTGTTCGGGCAGCACTGTGGTTTGGCGAAAGACAAGTACCGAATCATGAGATTGTCGGGATGTGGCTCAGCTTGGTAGAGCGCTGCGTTCGGGACGCAGAGGCCGCAGGTTCAAATCCTGTCATCCCGACCACGGAGCTAAGAGGGATGTGCTTTTTCAAAGGTTCATCCCTTTTTTGCATAGGTATGCTACTCTGAGCGTCAGGGTAGGCGGGGCCTCATGACTGACGAGTGGGCTTCGTTGGAAGAAATTTGGAGGAACGCATGAAGATCCTTGGAATGGGAATGCCGGAGCTGCTCATCATCCTTGCAGTGATCCTGCTCATCTTCGGACCGAAGAACCTTCCGAAGCTTGGCAGCGCGCTTGGCAAGACGGTCAAGAACCTCCGTGACGGAATGGGTGGCGGCGACAAGGCCATCGAAGAAGTCGACGATGAGGAAGAAGTCGAAGAGGTCGAAGAGGAGAAGCCCGTGAAGAAGACCACCACGGCTCGGAAAACTACGACCACAAAGAAGAAGGCTGAATAAACAGCGCAGATTCGCAGGTAGGCGGTATGTGCAGAAGGTAACGGCTTCGCGCATGCCGCTTTTTTGTATCACCGGCGCTGTGTTCGCAGTCGCCGCTTTCTCCAAGGGTTATACGGTATCAGCATTGCACGCTTAGTCGAAGAGCGTGCCTGTTTTATGTAATCGGGTAGGTGGAAACCATGGCAGACAGCAATTTCATTCTTACGCCAGAGGGCAAGGATCAGCTCGAGGAAGAGCTGCGCTATCTCGAGACCGAGAAGCGCGCTGAAATCGGCGAGCGCATCAAGGTTGCTCGCGAGTTTGGCGATATCTCCGAAAACTCCGAGTACGACGACGCGAAGAACGAGCAGGGAATGGTTGAGGCTCGCATTTCTGAGATCAGCCGCATTCTCTCCGAGGCGACGGTCGTCAGCGTGCCCAAGCGTTCGAGCCGCGTGAACATCGGATCGACGGTCACCGTCGACATGGGCGGGCGCGAGCGCGTGTTCACCATTGTGGGCGGAGCGGAGAGCAATGCCGCCGTTGGCAAGATATCCAACGAGTCTCCCGTTGGCGCCGCGCTGCTGGGCGGCAAGAAGGGCGACGTGATCGAGGCCACAGGGCCCACGGGCAAGAACATTGTCATGACGATCGAGAAGATCGACCACTAGAGCATTCCCGGCAGGGTTCCTGGGCAAAGCCTTGGGCTTTCCTGTGGCCGAGTGAGGGCGCCTTGCCGAAGACCGGTTGAGAGCGCGCCTGTCGTCGGATAACGCAGGCGCACAAGACATACTGCAAAGGAACGACATGACCGAAATGACGAACGCGACCGATTCCCCGGCCGTTTCGAGCACTGGCTCCATCGAGGACGATCCCATCGAGGTCCGGCGCGCAAAGCGCGAGGCGTTGCTGGCCGCTGGGAAGAATCCCTACGGCCATGCGTTCTCCTATTCCCACCACCTTGCGGATTTGTCGGAGCTTTACGCGGAGTTGGAAGACGGGGCATCCTCCGAGGACGAGGTGCAGGTTGCGGGACGTGTGATGGCCAAGCGGGACCAGGGCAAGCTCGCATTTCTGGAGTTGCGCGACGCCACAGGCGACATCCAGCTGTTCTGCCGCATAAATGCGTTGGGCGAGGCGGCTTTCGCCGAGCTCAAGGATCTCGATATGGGCGACTGGATTGGCGTGCGCGGCACGATGATGCGCACGAGGCGTGGGCAGCTGTCCGTGGCGGTGACCTCCTTTGAGCTGCTGAGCAAGGCATTGCGGCCGCTTCCTGAAAAGTTTCACGGACTGGCCGACAAGGAGACGCGCTATCGCCAGCGCTATGTTGACCTGGTCATGAATCCCGACGTGCGTTCCACGTTCGAGAAGCGGTTCAAGATCATTGCAGCCATTCGGCGCTACATGGAGGACCAGGGCTTCTATGAGGTGGAGACGCCCATCCTCCATCCCATTCTGGGCGGAGCCAACGCCCGTCCGTTCGTGACGCATCACAATACGCTCGACAAGGATTTCTATCTGCGCATTGCCACCGAACTCCATCTCAAGCGGCTCCTCGTGGGCGGATTCGAGAAGGTGTTTGAAATCGGCCGGCAGTTCCGCAACGAGGGCATGGATCCCTATCATAATCCCGAGTTCACGACGATGGAAGCCTATCAGGCGTTCAGCGATCTCGAGGGCATGATGGAGCTCACGCAAGGCTATATCCAGGCGGCCGCTCAGGCAGCTTGCGGAACGCTTCAGGTGACGTACCAGGGTCAGGACATCGACTTGTCGGGCGAATGGCCCCGCAGGACCATGATGGAACTGGCCAGCGAGCATGCGGGCGAAGAGGTGAGCTTTGCGCGCTCGCGCGAGGACCTGGTCGCCCTCTTGGAACGGAACGGGGGACACGCCGAGGACTCCTGGGGAAAAGGCAAGCTCATCGCCGAGGTGTTTGAGGCCGTGGCTGAGGACAAGCTTGTCCAGCCCACGTTTGTGACCGATCATCCTCTGGAGGTTTCGCCGCTTGCCAAGAAAAAGGCCGATGCCCCTGATCTGACGGAACGTTTCGAGCTGTTCATCTGCGGGCATGAGTACGCCAATGCCTTTGGCGAGTTGAATGATCCGGTTGATCAGGCAGAGCGTTTCCACGCCCAGGTGGAGGCAAAGGATTTGGGAGACGACGAGGCCATGGGCTACGACGATGACTATGTGCGTGCCCTGGAATACGGCATGCCGCCAGCCGGTGGCGTGGGAATTGGCATCGACCGCTTGGTCATGCTGCTCACTGACGCTCCCTCCATTCGCGACGTGCTGCTGTTCCCTCATATGAGAGACGAAGCGCGGTAGGTGGACCATGGGCCGCCCCGCCGACATCGGCAGGGCGGTAGTTTTGGGGAACTTGTGGGTTGAACTTGTGGGTTGTTGTAACGGGTGCATGTCAGATTGGCACTCTCTTGACGGGAGTGCTAATATGAATCGTATAACACAGAGCAACCGCGAGAATAGAGGCCATATGTCTTTTGAGAAATTCACTGACAAGGCGCGCAAGGTACTTGTACTCGCTCAGGACGAGGCGCGCTCGCTTCATCAGCCCTATGTGGGCACCGAGCATATCTTGCTCGGCCTTATCCAGGAAAAAGATGGTCTTGCTGCCCAGGCGCTCGACCGTCTCAACGTCGAATATGATGCCGTAGTCCAGGCGATTCGCCAGGTTGTGGCCATTGATGAGGACACCGACGTGTCGGGTCATCTCAGCTTCACGCCCCGCGTGAAGCGTGTGCTGGAGAATTCGTTGCGCGAGGCCATGCAGATGGGTCAAAGCTACATCTCCACCGAGCATCTGCTGCTCGGCATCGTGCGCGAGGGGGACGGCACGGCCCTCGAGGTGCTCACGCGCCTTGGCGTTTCGGGAGACGACATCCGCAGCGCCCTCAACGATCTGGTGGGCCAAAGCCCCGTGTACGCCGGACGCAATGCGTTCGACCCGACGGGAACCGCATCGGACAGCATACTCAAGGAGTTCGGCACCGACCTCACCCAGAAGGCGCGGGACGGCAAGCTCGACCCGGTCATTGGGCGTGCGGGCGAGATCGAGCGCGTCATGCAGGTGCTTTCGCGCCGGCAGAAGAACAACCCCTTGCTCATTGGCGAGCCGGGCGTCGGCAAGACGGCGGTCGCCGAGGGGCTGGCGCAGCTCATCGTGTCCAACCAGGTGCCTGACCTGCTGCGCGGCAAGCGCCTCTTCACCTTGGACGTGTCGGCCCTCGTTGCCGGATCGAAGTATCGCGGCGAATTCGAGGAACGCCTGAAGAAATGCATCAAAGAGGTTCAGGACGCCGGTGACATCATTCTGTTCATCGACGAGATACATACGCTCATCGGAGCAGGTTCCGCCGAGGGCTCCATCGATGCTGCCGCCATTCTCAAGCCGCCTCTGTCGCGGGGCGAGATACAGGTCATCGGCGCCACCACCATCGACGAGTATCGCAAGCACCTTGAGAAGGATTCCGCTCTGGAGCGTCGCTTCCAGCCCATCACCGTGGGCGAGCCGAACGAGGAGCAGGCGCTGCGCATCATGGAGGGTCTGCGTGACCGCTATGAGGCACATCATCAGGTGCGCTTCTCGGACGAGGCGTTGCAGGCGGCCGTGTCCCTGGCCGACCGGTACATACAGGATCGCTATCTGCCTGACAAGGCTATCGACGTCATGGACGAGGCGGGCGCGCGCATGCGCATCCGCAATATGACGCTGCCCAAGGAGCTTCGTGACCTTGACGAAGAGCTGCGCAAGATGCGGGGAGAAAAGGACAGCGCCATCGCAGCCCAGGACTTTGAACGTGCCGCCCAGCTGCGAGACGAGGAAGCGCAGCTCAAAGACAAGCGTGCCCAGGCCGAGAAGGATTGGGAGGAGAATTCCCAGAAGGCCATCCAGCAGGTCACCGTCGAGGACATAGCCGACGTGGTGTCCATGACCACCGGCGTGCCTGTCTCGAACCTCACCGAGGCGGAGACCGAAAAGCTGCTCCGCATGGAGGGCGTGCTGCATGAGCGCGTCGTTGGGCAGGACGAGGCCGTCACGGCGCTGTCGAAGGCAATCCGTCGGTCGCGCAGCGGCCTGAAGGATCCCAAGCGTCCCGCTGGTTCGTTCATCTTCCTGGGGCCCTCGGGCGTTGGAAAGACGGAGCTGTCAAAGGCGCTTGCCCAGTTCCTGTTCAATTCGGAGGATGCGCTGCTGTCCTTTGACATGTCGGAATACATGGAGAAGCATTCGGTTTCGCGTCTCGTGGGATCGCCTCCGGGCTATGTCGGCTTTGACGAGGGCGGCCAGTTGACCAAGGCCGTGCGCCAGCGGCCCTACTCGGTGGTTCTGTTTGACGAAATCGAGAAGGCCCACCCTGACGTGTTCAACATCCTCCTTCAGATACTTGAAGAGGGACGTCTGACCGATTCTCAGGGACGTACGGTGGACTTCCGCAACACGGTCATCATCATGACGTCGAATGTCGGTGCGCGGGAGATCGCGCAGCCAACGACCTTGGGCTTCTCGTCGGAGGATCATGCCGGTCTCTCTGACAAGGAGATCAAGAGCCGCGTCATGGGCGAGATGAAGAAGCTGTTCCGTCCTGAGTTCCTGAACCGCATCGACGAGATCATCGTGTTCAAGTCGCTGTCTCAGGATCAGATCGTGGAGATAGTCAAGCTCATGGTGGCCGATTTGCGCGAGCGGCTCATTGCTCAGAACATGACCATCAACTTGACCGATGCCGCCGGCAAGCTCATAGCTTCAGAGGGCACGGACGCCGTATTCGGAGCACGTCCTTTACGTCGCGCCATCCAGCGTTTGCTGGAGGATCCCTTGTCCGAGCAGATACTCGAGGGTACGTGGACAAGCGGATCGGTCATCGACGTTGATGTGAAGGATGGGGAGTTGGCGTTCAATCCCGGCTCGGGCTCTATCCCGGCACCGCGGAAACGTGATAGCATAGCCAAGGAAGCTGAGCTGCTCCTCACGAACTTCGACCTGGGTCATGCCGGCGTGCAAAGCGGCGGATCGCTGTCGGGCGGAGCGGCTGACTGAGCAGGTTATGAAAGCTGCATCGGCCATGGAAGGCCGCTGAAGTGATCCTGCCTTCTGGCGATCATTTCAGTGCATTGGGATGAATGCCCTGTTCGGCTGGTCCGGGCAGGGCTCATCTGCTTAAAGGGTGCAGAAGCGCCGGAACGGGCGTGGGCGCGCCGTGAAGCGATGCGTGCCGATGTGCTGGAGGAAAAGACGAATGGCAGCTGCCATGCCTGTGGTTGAGATTGAAAAGGAAGACTATGCCGAAGACCATCGATCCTGTGTTCTCGTCCGACGTGCTTAAGATGCCCGAGCTGTTGGTGGATGGCTTGGATTTCGACGCCCTTTCGCTGACGTCCATCGGACTGCAGGGCGTCGTCGATTCAAACCCCCAGACTGCCGCCATCATCCTGGCGGGCGGGACGGGCGAGCGTTTTGGCAAGGAGGGCGGCAAGCAGCTTGTCGAGATTGCGGGCAAGCCGGTTCTCACCTGGTCTGCGGAGGCGTTCGATGCGGTGGGCGACATCGGGCTCATCGTGGTCGTCTGTCCGGAGGACCGTCATGAGGAGTATCTCAAGAAGGCCATCGATCCGTTCCCGTTCGTCACGCCGGTCATCATGGCGCCTTCGGGGCCGAGCCGTCAGGAATCCGCGTTTTCGGGCTTGGAGTATGTTCCCGATGAATACAACTATGTCGTGCTCCATGACGGTGCGCGGCCGCTCATCTCCCCGGACCTCATCTCGCATGCCATCGCCATCCTGCAGGGAAACATCGATTGCGACGGCGCCGTGGTGGCGCATCCTGCCGTCGACACCCTCAAGGTGGTGGAGAACGGGGTCATCGTGGGGACTCCCGACCGGCGAGTGTTTTGGAATGCCCAGACGCCGCAGGTGTTCCGGGCCGGCATCTATCGCCGCGCCCATGCCTCGGCCTTGTCCGACGGCTTCATGGGCACCGATGATTCGTCGCTGATCGAACGGTTGGGCGGCAAGGTTCTCGTCGTCGAGGGCAAGCGTGACAACATCAAGCTCACCGTTCCCGAGGACTATCTCATGCTGGCCGCTGCGGTGCGGGCGTTGTACACGAGGGGCATGGAATGAGCATGTCCGACGATGCCTCGCTGTTTTCGGGTCTGCGCATAGGCCAAGGCTATGACGTGCATGCGTTCGCGGAGGGCCGCAGGCTCGTGATCGGGGGCGTTGAAATACCTCATCATCAGGGACTCCTGGGTCATTCCGACGCGGACGTTCTTGCCCATGCGATTGCGGATGCGCTGTTGGGTGCCGTGCGCGGTGGCGACATCGGCAAGCTCTTTCCCGACACGGATCCTGCCTACAAGGACGCGGACTCTTTGAAGCTGCTGGCCGCCGTTTCCCGTTTCGTGGAGGAAAGCGGCTATCGCATTCTCGATATCGATTCCGTCGTGGCAGCCCAGGCACCCAAACTTGCGCCTTATCGGGAGGCCATGCGCGCAAATTTGGCCGATGCCATGGGCGTGCCCGTTGACAACGTTGGCGTGAAGGCAACCACGACGGAGCATCTCGGTTTCGAGGGGCGCGAGGAGGGTATTTCCGCCACGGCCGTCTGTCTCGTGCAGAGACGCGGCTGACCCGGGGAGTTTGTAATCTCTAGTGCAGGTTTTCAATGCAGGTTTGTTTTGCCTGACTAATTGCAGGTTTTCCTGCACTAGGGACAGCCTGAGGGGTGCTCCGTCCGGGAAATCTCTACGTTTTTCTGTA
>JAEZDJ010000047.1 GCA_023429565.1 Actinomycetes bacterium | reverse complement strand
GCAGTCGGTCCATGGAAAGGCCCGGCCGCCGCCCGTCCAAGCGATCAGGCCTTGGTAAAATCCGTTCAGCTAACTGCAAGAACGGGAAGATGCCAGCAGACGTTCAGCTGGCTTTGCCATTCAACCGAATATACAAAGGTGTCGATCGTCAGTCTCAACACAGGCTGATCTGCGCTAGATTTGGCAGGCGGCAAGGCCTTGAAAGCGAGGATTTTTTCCGAGGGTTACCAAGGAGAAACTTCAAGGCAGACCGGTGACAGGCGGAGTTTTTCGAGAGCGGTCTTCATCCTCGCGACGTCAATAAGTCACTTCTCTCTGGATCGCACTCGTCAACGAAAGCCGATTTCCTGAATACGCTAAGGAAGGCTGCAGATACTATGAAACCTTGATGCTGGACAGCACGCCGTCATACACATCGGAACGATTCACGTACTGCTCGTCGGTGTATCCTGTGGAAACCAGGCCTACGGAGTCTTCGTCTATGCGGACGAAGTACCTGACGGAGTTGCTCGTTCCCTTTTTGAGCCTGCATACGAATGCATCGCTTCCGTTAAGGCAAATTTTCTGAGGCTCTTCGAATACAGCGCCGTCAAACGTGTCTTTCGGAACGCCCCATACGAGCTCCAACTCCCCCGACGCCTCTTGAACTCCTTCAGGCTCGGACAACGCGCGCTCCCAAGCCTCGTCATAACTTACGCCGCTATACTGGTCGATCGTGAAATACACGGAGGAATCCCCCGTCGCCAAGACGGCGCTTTTCTTCTTGAACGTTCGTGTCCCAGTTGTCATCAGGGAGTCGCGCAGCTTTCCGGCCTCGAGCTCGTCGGGATAGTCGACAGAGAGGCGTCCGACTTGCAGCGTGTTTGAGCTACCGGTCGCTTCCGCCGAAGCATTGTCAGCCTGATCTCGATTCACTGCTCTTTCACCGTCAAGCAAACAGGCAGGAAGGGGAAACACCGCAGCAACGGCAATCGCGACCGCCAACAGCTTTGGAAACAGTTTTGCGGTTTTTGATTCCAGCATGCTTTCTCCGCCATTTCAAGAAACCGGTAGGGACGCCATTGATGCGCCCCTACCCAAGCCTACAGTTTCGCGAATTCGTAATTGCCGACAATGATTGTTCCGTTTTCGGAGTATAAGGGAATCAAGATGGCCAATTTGCGATACCACCACAATCGATGCTTCCAAGTTGCCGCACAGGGGTTCCCACGATGCTTTTTAGGCTTTTGCCGAAGATGGCTGCGCATACTTGTCCATGAGGCTTCCTCCACACGAGCTCCCACACCCTGCCGCGCAACTGTAGCACACAGGGCTCGTGGCTATGTCGCGAACCTCCAGCGGCCGCCCAACGATATCCCGGACGTTCTTTGGGCCGGCAAGGGGCAAGCCAAGGACATGGTTCACCTCGCAATCGTACAGACCGCCATCAAAATCAATATTCACCTGCGAGCGGCACATCATGCGTGCAACCACGGCGCCATTGTAGCTATCGCTGAGCAGGTTGAGATACTGGTCGAACTTTCCCTCGCGCTTGAGCTGATTGGCAAAACGTCCAAGCGCATAGTTGTTGAAAGCGAGCAGGTTGTCGAACACGACTCCCTGCTCACGTTTGAGCTCACAGGCATAGAAATCCTCAAGCTCTCCTTGATCGGGGGAAAGGAACGGGCCCGAGACATTGTAGACGAGGTCGATCTTGAGTGCGGGGTCGACGCCATAGCCGATCTCGTTCATCTGACGAAGCACCTTCATGGCCCGGTCAAAGGTCTTCTTGCCGCGCTGAAGATCACATCCTCTTTCGTTGAAATAAGGAAGCGAGGCGACCACGTGCACACCGCATGCGGCATAGGTGCGAAGGAGGTCGCTGCATTCCGGTTGATCGAGAATGGCGAGATTGCTGCGCACAACGACCTCTTCGGCAACCGAGCAAGCCTCTTCGAGAAACCACGGCAGATGGGGATTGGCTTCAGGCGCGCCTCCGGTCACGTCAAGGGTGGCAAACTGCCCCGTCACAAATGCTGCGAGAACGGATTCCATGGTGTCTCGATCCATGGTCTCGGTTCGATGCGGACCGCATTCCAAAAAGCAATGGCTGCAGGCGAGGTTGCAGCGATATCCCACATTGACCTGCATGGTGGAAAGCGTGGGTGCGCTTCGGAGAAGGGCTTTGTCGTGAACCCGTTCGAAAAACGGTTCGATGCCAAGCCTTTCGCAGGACTGCCTGAGATCATCTATGCCGACATGGCGCCTGCCATGGGCAAGCTCAAGAGACTCCTGCGCCTTCCGATAGTCGTACGGTCCAAGATGCGTCTCTCGATTCCCTTCAATCTTGAAATGGGCCCCATAGCGCGAAGATGCCAGCATGACAGCCATGTTTCCGCTGATGGCGAGCTTCTTGCCCTTGATGAAGCGCACGTCCTCGTTCAAGTCGAAGTAACGGCCGTTCTCGGGAATGGTGCCCAGATACGTGGCCGCCTGGCCGTAGTTCTCTTCGCGGTCTTCCAGGTCAGCGCATTTGATGGCGCGAATCGTGTGGGACGAGAACCCGATGCAGCCAAGTTTCGTCTCTATCTGAAAATCCCCCACATGCACAGGCTCGATCTCCACATCATAGAAGGAGGGAATGCCATGCTTTGCAAGAATGCGCCGGAAATCTTCGACATAGAGGGCACCGGACAGACATTCGCCTCGCAGGATGGGATCGTCATAAAAAGAGGGGGGAACGCGTCGATCGGAAAAGATGTCGGAAAAATAGAGTTCCCCGCCGGGTTTCAGCACGCGGCATATCTCCTTGAACACCTGTTCTTTGAAGGGCGAGAGGTTGAGCACGCAATTGGATATGACCACGTCCACCGAAGCGTCGGCGATGCCGAGCGCCCCGAGATCCTCTATGAAGCCCTGGTAAAACTCGACGTTTGACTTCTCGAAGCCAAACCTCCTCATCTGAGCATCCTCGTGAAGCTGCGCAAGCTTCAATTGCTGTTCGGTCATGTCGACGCCGATGACGCGACCTTCCTGGCCAACCAGCTTCGAACAGACAAAGACGTCTCGTCCCGTTCCGCAGCCCAAGTCGAGCACCGTCGCTCCTGCAAGCGCCGGAGGGATGGGCGACCCGCATCCGTAGAAGCGCGCCATGATGTCCTCATCGATTTCATTCATGACGTCGATGACGTATTTGGGCGGCGTATGGGTCGTGCAGCAGCATGCGTCGGTCCTCAGATCGTCCGACCCCCGCAACGTCTCCCCATAGTATTCCCTTACCAGCTCACGAATATCTCGTCCCTCATCAAATCCCATATCAAACTCTCTCTTTTGGTGATTGCACGTGTTTCTGAACCGGAATGGGGCGGCGGTGCCCAGTCGCTCAAACAGTTCCGCACGAGCCGAAAGCCCCTCAGGGCTTTCGGCTCGTGCGGAACTCGCTTGGTGGGCACCGCCGCCCCATTCCGGTCTCGCACGTGCTATCTTCCTTCGTCCGCCATGCCAAAACACTCCGTGAAGAACACCTGGCAGTCCAGATCGTATCGATCACATACCTCGTCCAGCACATCGTCCATCAGACGGGCCAACGGACGGGCTTCGCACACCGCTCGCGCATTGATGATCATGCGCAGGTTCTTGTGGGGACGCAAGAGTTTCTGGGCGTATTCGACATCGTAGTCAACGCCAATGAGAGAAGCCTTGTTGAAGTCCCCATTGCCCGAAGTCGCAAACGTCTTGAGGTGGGGCACGTTGCGCTTGCGCTCGATGAGCCCCATGCGCACACCTTCGATCAAGTCGTCGACAACTGCGTTGCAGTCGATTTTTCCGCCCTCTCTCGTCTTGAGATACAGGCGGCGATTGTACCAGGTGAGCTTTGCTTCCGCATCCTCAAATTCCCTGTTGTTCCTCACGGAGAAGTTTTTGAGAGCCGTCTGATGGGAGGTGACAAACGATGCCAGTTCTGCGATGTTGGTCTTCTTCAGAGCCGATATGCCAATGACAGGAATGTCGGGGCAGGCGGTTTCGAGAAAACCCCTGCAGCGGTCAATTTCGGCC
The DNA here is from genome assembly GCA_023429565.1 of Actinomycetes bacterium. Classification (GTDB taxonomy): domain Bacteria; phylum Actinomycetota; class Coriobacteriia; order Coriobacteriales; family Eggerthellaceae; genus JAEWQO01. The sequence continues at coordinate 56,797 of JAEZDJ010000047.1, read as the reverse complement.
TGGTCCAAAAGGTCAATCTTGTTGAGCACCACCAAGTCGGCTTCTTCCAGCTGGAGCTTCAGAAGATACACCAGCTCTTCGGGAAGGTTTATGTCGGCACGCTCGGGCATGATCATGCGCAGACGCTCAGGGTCGACCACTACCGTGAAAGGCGCCAGATCAAACTCATCAGCACAGTCCTTGGCCAGACGATGATACACATGGTCGAGGGCGCCGACTCCACATCCGGGGATGTCTGACATGACGAACTTCGCACCCCCCTTGTCACGCAGGCGACGAATCTGGTCGATAGTGTTGTCCATCTGATAGCATATGCAGCCCGATGAGATTTCCGCCACCGTGCATCCAGACGTCTGCGTGAGGTTAGTGTCGACCAAGTGAGCGCCCAAGTCATTCGCTATGATAGCGGTCTCCCCATGGGTTTTACCCAGGTGCTCGGCCAGGGCGATCATGGTCGTGGTCTTGCCTGCCCCCAAAAAACCGCTAACCACCATGAAGCGTATTTTTTCCATCACATCACCTTTCGGGAAAAAGCGAAACTCAGGCGATTCCGCTCCCAATCTGGAACCCAACCTAGCAACAGCTCACCATGACAGGCTGATCGTCCTCGTCGACCACACCCTCGTATTCAGGTGCCGTCTTGATGATCTTGTCACCATGCGTATCGCCCAAATGATGGCTGCGGTCGATTTTGACTTCAAAGACGTCGCGGTAGCGGGTGCCGCCCACGGTGCCCGTCACGTTGCCGCACACCTGACATTCTTTGCCGGCGGGAAACCGGATGTCTTTGTCAAACAGGAAATAGTCAGGATAGTCGGGCAGCGTCCCGGAATAGACGACGGTCTCGCCATACGATTCGCAGATATCTTCAGTCAGGGGCGTGTTCACCAGCCGGCTCGTAACGGTGGCGAAAGACACATCGCCGAATGCCTCGGATTCTTCCTCGGTCATCGGCGTCTTGAACGTGATGAGATAACGGGGATCCTTGAATCCGGCAGCTTGGGCCAACCGACGGAAATCCTCGATGTACAGCGCACCTCCCAGACGTTTCGCCACCCAGTTCAAATCCGTCGAAAGTACCTCGGGAATGCGCCGGTCAGCGTAAACGTCGGTGAAATAGAACTCGCCGCCCTCTTTCAGCACGCGTCTGACCTCAGACAGGACCTTCTGTTTGTCGGGAGACATGTTGAGCACGCAATTGGATATGGCCACATCCACCGAACCAGTGGCGACGGCGGACAGGTCTTCGGGATAGCCATGATGAAATTCAACATTTGACGTGGGATAATCGAACTGCCTCATCTCTTTATCAAGGTATTTGCGAGCCACAGCCAACCGATCTGGGTTCGGCTCGATGCCAATGACCCTGCCCGTTGCACCGACAAGTTGTGCGGCAAGATAGGTGTCACGTCCAGAGCCGCATCCGAGATCAAGTACGGTGCAACCCTCCAAAAGCGGCGGAAGGGGCGATCCGAACTCATGGAACTTATTCTTGATTTCTGCGGAAACGTTGAACAGTTTTTCACGGGCCTCGCCAGGAATGGCGCCGTCTGCATCGCGCGTGCGCGCGGTGCTCTGCGGGTCCGCATCTTGGGCATCGAACAGCGCTTGGTAATATGCCTCCACGTCAACCATGATCTCCCCTTTGGTCATTCGCTTTGCTAGACATATGACAGTATATGACTTCATCCATTATATGACAATGAGCAGGAGAGGAGATCAAACCGAAATCCGTCATCTTTCAAACGGTCGGTCCCGACATGTGTCAAAACGCCAGCTTCGAAGCACCCAATCCACTTAAGGGTCCATGCCTTGCTCCTCGCCATCGGTTCGCCACGTCCCCGTGAGCTTCAGGGAACGGGCCACGTACGGTTCCAGCCAACAACCCGGCGACACCGCTGATCGAAAGTTCGATGGCGCAGCCGGTGCGAGGACCCATCGGGATCATGCGACACGTTTGGATCCGATGATGAATCCGAGTTCGACGGCACATCGTGATTCGAGGGCCAATCCAAGCCCGACGGCGGAGCGCTGCCCGATCGCATACACGAACCAGAAAGCAAATTTGCATTCGACAGCTGAATGGCGCCCGATCACGCGCTCGAACATGGCAGCGGATTCCCGTCAGGGAACCTATACGAACCCGGACGGACGGAACCGCGATGTCACCAGTGGTGAAGAAGCCGAATACTGGCACGAGATCTCCCGAGGCGCCCTCAGCTGAGAGGATCTTGCAGGTGTGGTACGGGGAACAAGGGCTTTGTTCCCGCATGGGCTGCTCCATGGGAGGAGAGCACATGAGGCCGGACATTCGTCCGGCCTCATGAAAAAGCATTCGCGCAAAGCAAAGCGCAAGCGAAACACGCGCCGCCCACCCTATTCGACGATGGCACCGTCTTCCATGGTGGCGTAGCCTCCAACGTAGACATCGGTGGCGCGGCCGGTGAGCTCAAAGCCGATGAAGCCTGAGTTCGAGGCCTTCGACAGGAACTCGTCGGCATCGACCGTCCAAGCGACCTCAGGATCGATGACCGTGAGGTCGGCGACTGCGCCGGGCTCGACCGCCACACGCTCCACACGCAGGATGGCACGCGGATTCACTCCCATGAGCTCGACGGCGCGCTCCCAACTTATGATGCCAGGCTTTACCAGATTGGTGATGACCAGCGCAAGGGAGGTCTCAAGACCAATCATGCCAAAGGGTGCCAGCTCAAACTCGCGATCCTTCTCGAAATCGATATGGGGAGCATGGTCGGTGACGATCGCGTCGACCGTGCCATCGACAATCCCCTCGATGAGGGCTGCGGCGTCTTCGGCGGTGCGCAGCGGTGGATTCACTTTGAGATTCGTGTTGTAGTCATCTCCGATGGCGTCCTCCGTGAGGAACAGGTGATGGGGAGTGACTTCGCAGGTGACGGCAAGACCCTCGGCCTTTGCGGCACGCACGAGATCCAAGCCGCGCGCAGTGGTGAGGTGCTGGACGTGCAGCGGGCAGCCCGTGAGGCGGCTCAGGGCGATGTCGCGGGCAATCTGCAACTCCTCGCCTGCAGCGGGCCAGCCGAGCATTCCAAGCCGTGTGGAAGCGACCCCTTCGTTCACCTGGCCTTCGCCGACAAGGTCTTCGTCCTGGCAATGGCTCATGACCACGCGGTCAAACTGCGAGGCATAGTCCATCACCCGACGCATCATGCCTGCTCCCTGGACACCGCGCCCGTCGTCGGTGAAGGCGGCAGCACCGTGGGCCACCATGTCCCCCATCTCGGAGAGCGTCTCCCCTTTGAGCCCTTGGCTGCATGAGCCTGCCACATGCACGCGGCACTTGCCAACCGCCTTTGCACGTGCCTGAACATACTCGACTCCCAGTGCATTGTCGATGACGGGAGTCGTGTTTGGCATGCAACACACTGCCGTGAAACCGCCGTGAGCGGCGGCTCGCGTTCCTGAAGCCAGGTCCTCTTTCTGCTCCTGTCCCGGTTCGCGCAGGTGCACATGAATATCCACGAGCCCCGGCACGACCACCTTTCCCGACAAGTCGCGTTCGATGCCCTTTTCCATGGTGAGGTTCCGGCCGATCTCGACAATGCGGCCATCCCTCACAAGAATGTCAGTCGTTTCGTTCAAACCGACTTGCGGATCGATAACGTGGGCGTTCTTAAGCAACAAGGCCATCTTCGCTCCCTCCAAGCAGCAGGTATAGGGCAGCCATACGGGTGAGAACGCCGGCGTAGACTTGGTCGAGAATGATCGAGCGTCCTGGATGGTCGGCCATGTAGCTGTCAAGCTCGACGCCGCGGTTGATGGGGCCAGGATGACATATGAGCGCATCGTCCTTCATGAGGTGTTCGCGTTCGCGGGTGAGCCCGTAGAGCATGTTGTATTCGCGGAGGCTTGGATAGGGAGCCCCTTCAAGGCGTTCGCGCTGGATGCGCAGCATGTAGACGACATCAAGATCCGGAAGCGCCTCGTCAAGATTGCTTGTCACCCGGTCGGCGCCGAGAATGTCGGGGCGGGCTGGCATGAGCGTCGGCGGAGCGACGACGGTGACGTCGCAGCCCATGATCTTCAGCGCCGGGATAAGGGAACCACACACGCGAGAGTGGCCGATATCCCCCACAACCCCAACCTTGAGCCCGGCCAAGTCACCCTTTCGCTCCCAGATCGAATAAAGGTCGAGCAGGGCCTGGGTTGGATGCTGATGCTTTCCATCGCCGGCGTCGATGACATGGGCGCCGGAAACATCGGCAATCTTACGGGGCACGCCGGCATGCTTGTCCCGCACGATGATCATGTCGATCTTGTAGGAACAGAGCGTGTCAACCGTGTCGACAAGGCTTTCTCCCTTCACGGTCGAGGTGGAGCTTCCCCCGAAGTTCAGACTGTTGGCAGAAAGCCGCTTCTCTGCTATCTCAAACGAAGAACGCGTGCGCGTTGAGGGCTCGTTGAACATGTTGACGATCGTCGTGCCCTTGAGCGTGGGAACCTGCTTGATGCGGCGCTCATTGACTTCCTTGAAGCGCACGGCCGTCTCGAGGATGGTCATGATGTCGTCGGCGGAATACTCTGTGATGTCAATAAGATGCCTATGGTTGAAGGCCATGTCCTATTCGCCTCCCAGCGGTGCTGAACCCGGGCGCCTGCCCGGCTCGATGGACAGGATTTCGACCTCGGACTTTCCGTCGACCTCTTCGAGGAACAGCCGCACGTTCTCGTCCGAAGAGGAGGGCACGTTCTTCCCCACATAATCAGCGCGAATCGGCAGTTCGCGATGCCCCCGGTCAACCAGGACGGCAAGCTGGACCGCAGCGGGGCGGCCGATATCCATGAGCGCATCGAGCGCTGCTCGTATGGTGCGACCGGTATAGAGGACATCGTCGACAAGCACGACGGTCTTGCCATCAAGGTTAAAGAAGATGTCGGTGGAATGGACTTCCGGGGAGAGATGCGTTGCGAAGTCGTCGCGATAGAAGCTGATGTCCAGCTTCCCGAGCGGCACCTTCGTTCCCTCGATCTTCTCGATCTTTTCTGCGAGCCTCTTGGCGAGCAGGTCGCCCCGAGTGACGATGCCGACGACCGCAAGGTTGTCGGCGCCTCGGTTGGTCTCGAGGATCTGATGCGCGATGCGCGTCAAGGACCGCTCGATCTCATCCGCGCCCATGCAGACCGATTTCACACGGCTTGCGTCGCTCATACACACTCCTTTCATCTGAGTGCGTACAGACTCGACCGGCGCCTTCCCCCGTCAATCCCTTATCCCGGGAGGCAATGTCGGCCACGGGGCATGAAAAAAGCCTCCGCGACAGACAAAGGCTTCGACTCGCTTGCGCCCTTTTTCGGATGGACGCTTGAGGGTGTTACCTTGTCGGTCTCTCTGTACCGCTTTTAAAGGACTGGCGGCAGTATAGGCGCTTTGCCGACGTTTGATAACCCCCTTTTCAAAGATTGAAGAAAAACTGTGCGAAAGGCCACGGAAGGGCAAGCCGCGATCTATGGGGTTGCGCCGGTGCTGCAAGGCCATTGCGAATGCCCGAAAACGCTGCAACGTCCAACGATGCCACGAGCCGTCAAAATGGCAGGGACGCCTCGTCTCAGGCACGATGAATCAAGAGAAGCGCCAGTTCGGCGATGCGGAGCCCATTTTTTCGAGCGGAAGATCTTGCCATTTTGACGGCTCGCGGCATCAAGGCGCAATCCGTGAGCCTAAACCCGTTCCGACTCCCCTGCAAGCCTTTCCCCATCCCGTCCGCTTTGCCTCGTGCGTTCATGAACCCACGAGAACATCTTCCAGATGGCGGCTGGCAATGGAAGCGAGGCGATGCAGAGCCTGCGTTGACGTCGGAGGGCAGTCGGCCATGCGGTGACAGGGATAGAACCGCGTGAGATGGAAGGGAATGAACGGGTCGAGCGAGGCGAGCCACCGCGCAGAAGCGGCAATCTGCTCCGCATCGTCGTTCAATCCGAGAACCACGAGCGTCGTCACCTCAAGATGGCAGCTCGAGCACGAAGCGATGGCTTCGATGGAGCTTTTGACGGTCGCGAGGTCACCGCCCAAGACGTCGTACACCTCCTGAGAAAAGCCTTTGAGGTCGATGTTTGCCGCATCGATGAGGGGCAGGACCTGGGCAAGGGGTTCCTGATTGACCATGCCGTTGCTCACCACGACATTCAGGAGATCGCCTTCACGGGCCAGCAGCGCGGTGTCCCGAACGAATTCGAAGCCGACAAAGGGCTCGTTGTAGGTATAGGCGATGCCGACAGCGCCCTGGTCCCGCATCCGCATCGTCCTGTCGACGAGATCGGCAGGCTTCATCGTTCGCCAGGCCACGTCTTCTGCTCCTGCGCAGGCGATAGACGCATTCTGGCAAAACGGGCAGCGCAGGTTGCAACCGTATGAGCCAACGGACAGGACCGAGGTTCCGGGAAGAAAACGAGCGAGAGGCTTCTTCTCCATGGGATCGAGGGCCAACGACGTGATGCGTCCATAGTTCTCGTCGACAACCACGCCGTTACGCGCGACACGAGCGCGGCAGACACCGCGGCGTCCCTCGGAAAGGGCGCAGGCATGAGGGCAAATTCGACAAACCGCCTTGCCGCAATCAGACACGGCGCGCATCGCTCGGCTCATGACGGACGACCTCAAACCGCTCAAGCCGGCAACCGTCGTCAGAGACGTCGAGGCCAGCCTTGCGCTTTGCGATGGCAACCTGTTCCGCAGCGGTCTCGACCCCTTCGAGATTCGGAAGGAGGAGGCCGCGACAATGGCCCTTGGTCACGATGACGCCATATCGCGTCGGATCGAGCTCATCGAGCGATCCGACAGGCTCCGGCGGGAACAGCACGTCAACGGAATACGTGAGGTTCCCCAACTCGTCAGCTTCGACAGGTGGGAAGCGAGGATCCTCGCTTGCTGCGGCGATGCCATTGCGAATGGCCTCTTCAGCTATGCTGCCCGTCACCGGTTCAATGGTTCCAATGCAGCCACGCAGGCCGCCAGGAGCATGGATTGTCACGAACACGCCGGCCCTCCCCCGGGCAAGCTCCACGGGAAGTTCTGCGGGCAGCGCGATACGCTGGCCGGTGCGCACAAACCCCTCGACAGCGTCATGGGCAAGCTCGAGGAGCGGATCGGGAGAAATGGCTCCCCCTGCTTCCTCTTGCCCCCGCCCGCTGGATGCAGAACGGGAAGCCATACGTTCGGACGAGGCATCTCCCTCCCTCTCGAAGGCGGCAACGGCATACCCGACGCCGAAGGGTCCCTCGTAGCTGAGGAGCTCGTGCGAGAAAGGCTCGTCCTCCAAGGCGCCTGCCATAACTTGGAACGAGCGGAGGCCGCATTCGGCGGCATGGTCAAGGAAGGCGTCGTCAAAGGAAAACAGGTCGATCAGGTTGCCCGATTCGAGCATCTGGATCACGTTGCGGTCAAACTCCGGCCCTTCGGGAGCGAATCCGTAGGGGCCATCCTCCTCAAGCCTGTGGGAGAGGTCTCCGCTGGCAATGAGCACGGTTTTCCGGCCAAGGTCTGCCGCAGCCTCGGCGACGCACCGCCCGGTACGGAGATGCTCCTCGGAAGAAAGCCCCGAAAGCCCGACCCGAACGAGCCGATAGTCGTCGTAGGCGGAATTCACGAAATACAGGGGAACGAACGTGGCATGGTCGAGTTCGCCGTCTCGCGTCCCGCTGCCGCACAGCGGTATGCCCCGTGCGCGCATGCAGGCCGCAAGGGCCGAGACGAACCGCTGGTCATAAGACACGTTCAGGGAGACATCCCATGCTCCGAAGTCACCCATGCTCCCGTGTGCGGCATCGCCGGTCGAAACATGAAAGCAATCCCGGTACAGAGGCGCATGAGGGGAGATGACGACGATGGTGTCGGGTGCTGCGCTGGCTATGCGGCGGGACACCTCTTCATACGCATCCACGGTGCTTTGGATGGCGCGCTCTTCCCCACGTCCGACCTCGGGAACGATGAGCGGAGGATGGGGCACGACGTAGGCGGCGACGATTCCCATGAAAGACTCCTTTTCACAACCCGTTCAGCCCGTGCGCCTCGGTGATGTGCGCAGGAGCTCTTCGCGTCATTGTACACCGCCCTGAATGAGGCACAGGTAACGATACGCCCGCAAGAGCTTCGACCCACATCGCCAGGGAAGCAGGTGCCCTCCCCCGAGGGTAGTCCCCGTCGGGAAGGACGGCGTGCCCGTCCGTTTGCTGAATCTGGCAAGATGCCAGGTTCAGCCGGAGATGTCCTCCAGCTCGTTCAAGCGCACACGCGCCTTGCGGACGCATGAGAGCAGATTTCCTCGCTCCACGACGAAGCGAAGGCACGACCGCTCGCGATCGACATGGTCCAAGCGACGCTCCGCCTCCGCCTCCTCCCATGCAGCCTCGACGCGGGCACGACGCTCTCCCGCGCTTGCTTGGCGAACGCGGGAGAGCAGGCCGGCCAACTTCTCGTCATCGCCGTCGCGCTGTGCCAACAGGATATTGCGCTCCCCTGAGATATATCGTCGTTGATCGCTCCCGTCGGGGACGTTCGCCGCATTGAGATCATCCTCTGCCTGATCAAGCGCCTTCAGCGCAGACTCGGCGCCGAGCAGTCGGCGCACGGGCGGCTCCAGGTGAAGGCAGATGGCGGCGCGCGTCGCCGGCTTGCGCGCCTTGTCCACGCTGATGCGCAGGTCGTCAGCCAGCTTTGCAGCCTCGCGAGCACGCCCGACATCCAAGAGGGCCAGACAATAGTAAGAGGCGTACCATGAGGCCCCCTCGTCAAAGGGAGGTCTCATGCGCGAAGCGATCGCGCTTCCTCCATCGACGAATGCCTGAGGATCGCATCCGTTCGAAAACAGATTCACCAGCCCCGTCGCCTCGTCGATGGCCGCATCAGCCATCCATTTCCCGATGAAAAACGTGCCAAGCATCACCAGGGCGACGGCGGTCAGCATCCCCCACGGCTCGAAGAGCACCGGCCTTCCCGTCGCCAACGTGGCCACAACAACGAAGACGAGGGCAGGCAAGGGGCTGAGGACGTAGGTCTTGATGAGATAGTTCTTCACGTAGGGCAGCAAGGGGACTCCCGTCAGTCGGCGCTCCGCACGCATGAGACCATGCTACCACAGCAGGTGTGGACCGCCCGCTTCGCCGCCAAAAGCAACGACTGGGTCGACGCTGGCCTGAACACCTTACCCCGCGTCGTCTGCGGCGGACCCCCGGATGCGCTCCTCAAAGGCCCGAGGCTCCCTCGCCAGCGCGAAGAAGCCTCGGCAACAGCCACGATCCGTGAAGGCCTTCTCAAAAATCAATGGTGTCAGGATCAAGATCGCTTTGCCCAAGGGGATCGAGGGCATCGATGCGCGCCAAATCTTCGTCGGAGATATGAAACCAGAACACACGTGAATTCTCGGCGATGCGTCCAGCGTTTGTCGATTTCGGCAAGGGTATGGCCCGCCGCTGCAAGCACCAACGGACACACAGCTGAGCCACGGTGCATCCATACACGGCAGCAATTTCAATCAACTGCCTGTTTTCCAGCACGCGTCCCGCGCCGAGGGGAGACCACGCTTCCATGACGATGTCGTTTCGATCACAGAAGTCGCGGGTTTCCAGCTGATTGCAGCCCGGATGAAGCTCTATCTGGTTCACCATGGGAAGGATGCTTGCTTCGTCCATGAGCGCCTCGAGATGGCTCGGCTTGAAATTGCTTACCCCAATGGACCGGACGAGCCCCTGGACATAAAGCGTCTCGAGTGCGCGCCACGTCTCTGCATTGGTGCGCTTCCAATCAGGATGGGCGTGGGGCGAAGCCGGCCAGTGGATCAGATAGAGGTCAAGATAGTCGAGACCGAGCTTTTTTCGAGACGATTCGAAAGCGGCGAGGGTCTTGTCGTATCCACGGTCGGTGTTCCACACTTTCGTGGTCACGAACACGTCCTCGCGGGGAACGTCAGATTTCGCCAGCGCCTCCCCAACCGTCTTCTCATTGCCATACGCTGCTGCGGTGTCGATGTGGCGATAGCCGTCCGCAAGGGCCTGATGCACGGACTCGGACCCCTTCTCATCCTCAGGCATCTTCCACGTTCCAAAACCTATGCACGGAATCTCATAGCCATTTCTCAAAGTGATAGCGTCTTGTGCGCTTTGCAGGTCAGCCATGCCGTACCTCCTGTCGCGAGCGCGGCCGGCAGCGGCGGGCCGCGCATCAGGTTTGATTGATACGAGCACGATACCGCTTCACCCCTTCAACCCAACGAATCGTTGCGTGATCGTTGGGCACGTGCTCACAAACGGCTGACAAGGGGATGCGTGCGCAGAGACGCAGCCGGCCTCGCTCCCGGAAACAATCTTCGCAGAAGCTCCGTCAGTCTTCGATTCCGTCGTTGTTGCGAATGAGCTTCCGCTTGATCTTGCCGCCGATGGTCTTGGGAAGCTCGTCCACGAATTCGACGATGCGAGGATACTTGTAGGGCGCAGTCGTCCTCTTCACATGGTCTTGCAGTTCCTTGATCAACTGCTGCGAAGGCTCCCATCCCTTGGCAAGCACGACGGTAGCCTTCACGACCTTGCCGCGAATGGGATCGGGCGCAGCCGTGACGGCACACTCGATCACTGCATCGTGTTCGACGAGCGCACTTTCCACCTCGAAAGGACCGATGCGATACCCCGAGCACTTGATGACATCGTCGTTGCGTCCCACGAAGAAGCAATATCCATCTGAATCACGCCACGCCATGTCATGGAGGTTGTAGTACTCTCCACCCACCGCTTCGGCCGTACGCTCCTCGTCCTCATAGTAGCCAACGAACAGCCCCGGAGGATACGACTCCTTGAGTCCGGTGACGCAGATGGCGCCCTCCTCGCCGTCAGGAACCTCCACGCCGTCATCATCCAGAAGCATGATGTCGAGAAGCGGAGACGGCTTTCCCATCGAACCGGGACGTGGCTCAATCCAGGGAAAGGTCGCCAGAAGCACCGGGCCTTCCGTCTGTCCGAAACCTTCGCGGATCTTCTTGCCCGTCAGGCGTTCCCAAGCAAGCGTGACCTCTGCGTTCAGCGGCTCGCCTGCCGTCGCGAACGTATGCACGCTTGAGAGATCGTAGCTCGAGACATCTTCCTGCAACATGAATCGATACATGGTGGGCGGAGCGCAGAACGTCGTCAGGCGGTAGTCCTCAATCTTCTTGAGCAGCTGCGTCGGGACAAACGCATCCATGTCGTAGGCAAACACCGTGGCGCCCGCTATCCACTGTCCATATATCTTTCCCCAACCGAATTTGGCCCAACCGCTGTCAGTGACCGAAAGGTGGAGGGTGTCCTCCTCGACCTGTTGCCAGTATTTGGCCGTGAGGATATGACCCAAAGGATGCGCGAAGTTATGACACACGGCTTTTGCCATGCCCGTCGTCCCCGAGGTGAAGTAGATGAGCATGATGTCTTCGCTCGTCACGCCCTGCTCGCCCGACGGCCGGTCAAACGACGTGGACTCGCCTTCGACGAGGTCGCCAAAGGAGGTCCATCCCTCACGTTCCCCTGCAACGATGATCCGCTGTTCGATGGAGGGCGAATCGGGCAGAGCTTCCTCCGCCTGTCCACACACATAATCGTCATCCACGCAGATGAGAGCTTTCACCTGCGCGCTGTTGGCACGGTACACGATATCTTTTTTCGTGAGTTGCAGGGATGCGGGAATGATGGTTGCCCCCAGCTTGCACAAGGCCACGGCACACACCCAGTACTCCCAGCGACGGCGCAGGATCATCATGACGACGTCACCCTTGCCGATTCCCCGCTTTCGAAACGCGTTGGCAGCCTGATTCGACAGGCTCGCCAGAGCGGAAAACGTAAACGAACGTTCGTTGCCTCGATCGTCGCACCACAGAAGCGCCCGTTTTTCCGGCTCGACACGGGCCCACTCGTCGACAACGTCAAAACCGAAGTTGAACCTTTCAGGAACATCTATGCGAAAGTTGTCTCGAAAATCCTCATAAGAGTCAAACTCGATGCGCGGGCAGTACTTCTTCAGAATATAGTTCACGTGTGACGCCTTCTCCTCGTATTCTTTCAACGGGCCATGGGGCCCTGGCTCATTCAGCTATGATGGTGACGAATTTGGCCGGCACCTCGCCTCCGCAGCGTTGTCCGTGCGGATAGCGCGGATTGAAGTAGATGCTGTCGCCAGCGTTCAACTCAAACTCCTTGTCATTCCACGTCACGATGACGCAGCCTTCCAGAACCAAATTGAATTCTTGCCCCGAATGCGTCACGAGCTTTGCGAGATCGTCCGACGGATCGAGAACCACCAGCAGCGGCTGCATGATTTTCCCGGTATAGCGCCAGGCGAGATCCTCGAAATGATATCCAGGGTATCGGTCGACCTCGCGGCCCTCGCCTTTTCTGACCACCTGATAGGTGTCAAGTTTGGCCGCCGTGCCCGTCAGGATCTCGGTGAACTCGACGCCAAGCGTGTGCGCAAGATGGTAGATGGCCGATATGGGGACGTCATCGCCTGTCTCTTCCCATCTCACATAGGTCTCCAGAGACACGCCGAGCTCTGCTGCCATGTCTTCGCGCGGAACGTCGCATGCCTCGCGCAGTCCCTTGATGCGCAGTCCTATCTCCGCCAATTCAGCTACCATGCGAACCCCCTAAGCGTCCATGCCGAGACGCAAGGCCTTCTTGTTCATTTCCAGCATGTCAGCCTTCTTGGCCGGCACACATTTCTCCATTGCCTGCCAAAGCGTTTCCTCGGCGCAAAAGCCCGTTTCAGCAAACAGCTTTCCTGCCATGATGATGTTTGCAAGCTTCTTGAACCCAGCCTCTTCCGCCATTTCGGTCGCCGGAAGAGCATACATGCGAACGCCGGGGATGGCGGGAACACGCTGGATGAGCGTGGAATCAGCCACGACCAGCCCCCCTTCGGACACACAGGTTTCGAACTTGTCGAGCGAGGGCTGATTCATTGCGACAAGCACGTCAGGCTCGAACACGAGCGGGCTTCCGATAGGCTCATCGGAGAGGCACACGCTGCAGTTAGCCGTGCCTCCCCGCATTTCGGGCCCGTATGACGGGAGCCATGAGACCTCGCGACCCTCGATGAGGCCGGCGTAGGCGATGAGCTTGCCGGCGAAGAGCACACCCTGGCCGCCGAAACCGGCGAGCACGATGTTGAGAAGCTCCTTCATCGGGCACCTTCTTCCCGTTTTGAGGCGTTTGCGATCGGGCAGCTCTCAGCCCGGGCAGCGGCTGCCTCGGCGACGCTGGAAAACCCTTCGGCCACCACGTCCTTGTACACCCCAAGCGGATAGTATGGAAGCATGTTCTCCCTCATCCAGCTGAAAGCATCCTGCGGGCTCATGCCCCAGTTCGTCGGACAGGTGGAGACCACCTCGACAAGCGAGTAGCCCACCCCGTCGATCTGAGTCTGAAACGCCTTCTTGATGGCTTTCTTCGCCTTGCGGACGTTCCTTGGGCTGTCGGTCGTCACTCGCTCCAGATAAGCGACGCCGTCGAGGGAAGAGAGCAGTTCGCACACGCGGATCGGATAGCCAGCCGTCGAGACGTCGCGCCCATAGGGGCTGGTTTGCGTCACCTGGTTAGGCAAGCTCGTGGGGGCCATCTGACCACCTGTCATGCCGTAGATGGCATTGTTGATGAAGATGACGGTGATGTGCTCTCCCCGCGTGGCGGCATGGATGGTCTCCGCCATGCCGATGCTGGCCAAGTCTCCGTCGCCTTGATAGGCGTACACGATATTGTCGGGATGGACGCGCTTCACTGCCGTGGCGACGGCAGGCGCACGGCCATGTGCGGCTTCGATCATGTCACATCCGAAAAAGTCATACGAAGTCACGGAGCAACCGACCGGTGCCACGCCGACGGTGCGACCCTCGATGTCGAGCTCGTCCATCACTTCCGACACCAGCCGGTGCACGATGCCATGGGGACATCCAGGGCAATAGTTCGTCACGACAGGAAGCAGCGCATGCGGACGCTCGAACACGACCTTCGTCTCGTCAGCCATGTCACTCGCCTCCTTTCACATCAAAGTCCAATGCGGAGGCCATGGCCTCCAGCTTTTCCAACACCTCTGCCGGCGTCGGTATGACGCCACCCGTGCGGCCGAAGAACTCGACAGGACGTCGCCCCAGCACGGCAAGGCGAACGTCATCGACCATCTGGCCCATGTTCATCTCCACGGAAAGAAAGGCCTTCGCAGAGGGAATGGTGCTCTCGATGACGTCAACCGGGAAGGGCCAAAGTGTGATGGGGCGGATGAGACCTACTTTCAGGCCTTTCTCTCGGGCGGCAACCACCGCGCTGCGTGAAACGCGAGCGCTCGCGCCAAATGCGACGACCACGATATCGGCGTCCTCGGTGAGGAACGTCTCGGCACGCTGCTCGTCTCGCTCGATGACGGCATAACGTTCGTAGCGTGCGATGTTGAGATCCTCGAGCGCCTCGGCAGTCAGGTAAAGCGAATTCACCACGTTGTGCGGCCGTTCATGACGATGCCCGCACGTCGCCCAAGGTTTTTCAGGAAGGCTTTCCTTGGGCTCAGGCATGACGACAGGTTCCATCATCTGACCCAACATTCCATCGGCCAGAATCATGACAGGAGTGCGATAGCGGTCAGCCACGTCGAATGCCTCGTAGATATAGTCAGCCATTTCCTGCACCGTGGACGGAGCATACACGACCACCCGGAAGTCTCCATGGCCCAAGGCGCGCGTCGCCTGCCAATAATCGGACTGAGAAGGCTGAATGCCGCCCAGCCCCGGACCTCCTCGCTGCACATTGACGATGACGCCCGGGAGGTCTGCACCAGCCATGTAGGATATCCCCTCGCCTTTGAGCGAGATGCCGGGAGATGACGAGGACGTCATGACTCGGGCGCCCGCCGCCGCAGCGCCATACACCATGTTGATGGCCGCGACCTCACTCTCAGCCTGCAGGTAGGTCCCGCCGATCTTCGGCATGCGCTTGGACATGTAGGCCGCAAGCTCGGTTTGCGGCGTGATGGGATAGCCGAAGAAAAAACGGCAGCCAGCCCGCAGAGCACTTTCAGCAAGCGCCTCGTTGCCCTTCATGAGCACTTTCTCTGCCATGACCCCTACCTCTCTACCGTGATCGCGACGTCAGGGCACATGATTGCACAGGTTGTGCAACCTGTGCACTTGCTCTGGTCTACGCACTGCGCCGGATGGTAGCCCTTTGCAGTGATGGTGGTGCGATCAAGCTTTATGATGTGCGTCGGACACACATCCACACAGAGACCGCAGCCCTTGCAGAAGCGATCGTCTACGCTGATTCTCGCCATGGTTCGCCTTCCTCGTCTTGCTCTCTCACCAGTATCGGCAACGAAGCCGCATGCCAGTGGCTTCTCCTTCAGTTGTCCCAGGGAGCATGAACATATACTCGCACAGGATAGAGCGTTTGTTTACCCTCAGACCGCCCAATGCGATGGGTTTCCCGGCCAGAGAACAACGCAGGTGCGCTGACCGGCACGGTCGTGCACGCGAGTGGAAGCCCCACGGAAGCGGCAACCTCCTCGGCAAAGGAAATGCCCCGCTCGATCGTCTCCAGATCGGTCTCCCCCTGAAGATGCGTGTTGTTCACAACCGCGGTCGCACAGAGGTGCGACCGCGCCTCGATCTCGCGCATGATCTCGACAGCCTCGCTCGGATCCTGCGTGAGGTTGCGGCTTCGGTTCACCACATAGACCATCTCATAGGGGCCGGCTTCAACCGCCTCGGCAAAGCGCCCGAGGGCCGTGGCGCCCACGTCGTCCCCGCCAGCGTCTATGACAAGCAAGGGCAAGGTGCCCCCATCGTCCAGCGGGCGCCGTGCGAGCTCGATGGCCGGCCCAATTGCTCCCGACAGGCTCGGCCCGTCGACGTTGGTCCCTGCGAACACCGGGGAAATGACGCGCACCCCCCGATCCTCGAGAAGATCGCGGTAGTCGCTGGACCGAAAGAAGGGATTGACCACGTCCAGATCGACAATCGTCACGACACGGCCGTCCGCCGCAGCGTCAAGGGCGACATTGAGGGAGAAATTGGTCTTTCCCGCCCCATAGTGCCCCGTCACGATGAAGACCGAAGCCGTGGGGCGAAAGGCCTCATCCGCAATCATGAAAGCCCCTCAGGAGCCTTCGCCGCCTCGTCAACCTCACGGATGGCCGCGCGGCGGATCTTGCCATTGACGGTTTTCGGCAACTCCTCCACATATTCCACGATACGAGGATACTTATACGGAGCTGTCTGCCCCTTCACCCATGTCTGCAACTCCTTGGTGAGCTCGGAGGTTCCCGCAAAGCCGGCCGTCAAAACGACCGTGGCCTTCACCGACTTCCCCCGCACTGGGTCGGGGATGCCTGTGACGGCGCACTCGCGAACTGCCTCATGTTGCAGAAGAACGCTTTCTATCTCAAAGGGGCCGATGCGATATCCGCTCGATTTGATGACATCGTCGTTGCGGCCGACATACCAGAAGTAGCCGTCCTCGTCACACCAGGCAGTATCGCCGGTATGGTACCATCCATCGCGCATCGCAGCCTTCGTCTTGGCCTCGTCGCGGTAGTATTCCAGCATGATTCCTGGAGCCTTGGACGAGATGTCGATACATATCTCCCCTGTCTCTCCCGTGTCGCATCGGCTGCCGTCCTCACGCTGGATTTCGACCTTGTACAGGGGCACCGGTTTGCCCATAGAACCCGGATGAGGCATTGTTCCCGTCAGGTTCGCGATGGTGAGGGGGGTTTCGGTCTGTCCGAATCCCTCATAGATCGTGAGCCCCGTGTGTTCTTTCCAGAAATCGAACAGGTCAGGATTCAAGGCCTCGCCCGCCGTGGTCGAATAGACGAGGCTGGAGAGCTCGTAGGAATCGATGTCCTCCGCCATCATCATGCGGTACATGGTTGGCGGACAGCAGAGCGTGGTGATATGGTAGCGTCCGATGAGGGACAGCACCTCGGAGGGATGGAAGCGATCGAAGTCATAGGTGAAAACGCAGGCCTCCATAAGCCACTGGCCATAATACTTCCCCCACACGGCCTTGCCCCAACCGGTGTCAGCAATGGTGAAGTGCAGCCCGTCTGGCTTGACGTTATGCCAGTGTTTCGCCGTGATCAGGTGAGCGATGGCATACTCCGAGTCATGCAGCACCATCTTCGGATTGCCCGAAGTGCCGGAGGAAAAGTACATGAGCATGGGGTCTGAAGCCGCTGTCTCGCGCCGCGCGAAAGAATCAGAAGTCTCGCGTACTCCTGTATTGAAATCCAACCAGCCCTCGCGCACTGCAGGAGCGGCGCAGACACCTTGCGGACCGGAAAGCTCCTTGCCCAGCGGCTCGCCCGTATCAGGGAACACGAGCGCTCCCTGCTCGTCTTCTGGAGTGAGTCCGCCTCCCGCACCGTTCACCAGCATCTTCGTCAAAAGGTCAGGGCAGGCGGCGGCGACATTGTCCACCACACGGGAGATGCCGCCCAGCGAAGTGGCTATCACGGCCTTGATGGACGCCCCCCGCAAACGATATTCCAAGTCGTGCTCTTTGAGCATGAACGTGGCTGGGACCATGACGGCGCCGAGCTTTGCCAGCGCGGTGGCCACGAACCAAAATTGATAGTGCCGACGCAGGATGACCATCACATAGTCACCGCGCCCGATACCCTGATCGGACAGGTAGTTCGCGGTCTTGTCCGACCAGCGCTTCATGTCCGCGAAGGTGAAGACATGCTCCTCTCCTTCGGGATTACACCATACCATGGCACGGCGGTCTGGATCGTTCTCGGCAATGTCGTCCACCACGTCGTAGCCAAAGTTGAAGTCGTCTGGGCAGACGACTTGGAAGTCGGTCAGGAGACCGTCGTCGTTATAGGATTCGTCGACATAGCGAAGATTTATGTTTCTCATGAGCTTCTTTCCTCAGGGACAACGCGGCAGGCAGTCCGCCGCGAGACGGATGCGATCACAGGATGGAGGCGCTGCCAAAAGCGTGGAGGCCACAGAGGTCCGTCCACGAAGCGACAACGCCTAAATAATCGTTTCCCCGTGGGGCTTCATGACAATTGCCAAGAACACGCATGGTTCCCCGCCAATGGCGATCATGCCATGGCCGCGGCTCGAGTCGTACATGAGCAGATCTCCCGCTTCAAGTTCCTCCACATGGCCCTCGTAAGCAAAACGCATGCGGCCGGAGACGACATAGTCCAGCTCTTGCCCAACATGATAGGACAGATGCACAGGCTTGCCCTGCTCCTCTTCCACATAGGGTGCCGTAACGAGAAAAGGCTCGGCAAGCTTGTTCTTGAAGTGCGGAGCCTTGTGCAGGTATTCAAAACCCGCGCGGCGCTTGATGGAAAGCCCTTCGGGAGCGCGTGTGAGAGAATACCCAGACAGATGGGGGTTCTCGCCCGTCAGGAGTTCAATGACGTCAACTCCCAGTCGGTCGGCACATTTATATAAAAACGTGAATGAGAGATCCTGGTCGCCCGACTCCTGGGCCAAGTATTCGCTCAAGGAGCGTCCCGTGGCAGCAGCCATTTCCTCAGCGGTGATGCCGAGGTCTTCGCGCAACGCCTGAATACGCCCAGCCACCTCTTTGATATTGGGTTCCACAGTCGCAAGACCTCCTTTACGGCTATCGCAACGTCAGCATAATGATCGCTGGTCATCACTGGTCAAATGGGCTATCAATGACATGAATGAATACGGACACAGTATAAAGCACTTCATTCGGGGCAAACGTGAAAACACGCAAATCTCCGTAGGCGGACTGGGCAGACCGGGACAGGACAGCCGAGTCCAAGATTTCCGCCGCGGGACCCCTCCGCACCAACGCTGGCATCCGGCGAAAAAGCAGCGACAAGCTTGACAAGAATGCAGAAACGCGGCGTGCATCAGATGCCGCCGCGTTCCGAAAACGCAAAACTTGAATGTCTACGCCCTATCCGACCATGCCCGTGAGCTAGCCGTCCAGGCACGAGGACGGCGTGAGAAGACCCATCCCGTGTCCCGCACATGAACGGAGGGAGGCATCAGTCGAAACGCACAAGCCCGTTCTGTCCGCGATGGCAGGTCTTGACAAAGCGAACCGACCGATCAGCCGCGTTCATGACGATGCATTCGGTGGTCACCGAGCCGTCAGCCGTCGACACGCCGGAAACCATCTCTCCGTCAGTCACTCCGCAGGCGATGAACGCTGCGTCGTCCGACCGGACAAGCGTGTCCATGGTCAGGACGGAATCGAGGTCGACCGCAGCGGTCTGCTCGGCGCGAGCCCGCTTTTCCTCGCCATCCTTGTCAAGGTCGAAACGCAGGCGCCCCTCGAAAACGCCACCGATGGCCTTGAGTCCCGTGCAGGCGAGGACGCCTTCCGGCGCACCGCCGGAGCCCATGTACAGGTCGATGCCCGTGCCGGGAACGGCCGTCGCGATGGCGCCGAACACGTCGCCGTCGTCGATGAGGCGCACGCGGGCACCAGCGTCGCGGACAGCCTGGATGAGGTCCTGATGACGCCCACGGTCGAGAATGCATACATTGACTTCAGAGACGGGCTTCCCCAGGGCCTCCGCCACGGCAGCCACGTTTTCAGCAGGAGTGGCATCGATGCTCACCTTGCCGGCGCAGGCGGCGCCTGCGGCAATTTTTTGCATATACGTGTCCGGTGCGAACAGCAGGGCCCCTTTGGGCGCGATGGCGATGGTCGTCAAAGCGTTGGGCTTGTTGTAGGCGCACAGGTTCGTGCCTTCCAAGGGATCAACGGCAATGTCGATCTCTTCGCCTCCGCGGCCAAGTTCCTCGCCGATGAAGAGCATCGGCGCCTCGTCGCGCTCTCCCTCGCCGATGACGATGCGACCGGAGAAGTCAATGGTGTTGAAAGCTTCGCGCATGGCGGTCGTCGCCGCCTGATCGGCCGCGACTTTATCCCCCTTGCCGTTCCACTCGGCCGAGGCGATGGCTGCCTTCTCGGCAACGGCGAGTATTTCCATGATGCGTGCGGGATGCATAGCGGTCCTTTCGTGAACGTTTTTGCTGAAACGATACGCTCGTCTTCTTGATTCTACACCAACGTCAGCGCCAGCGAACCATTTGTACGGCAAAATGCGCATCGCAACCATCCGGAACAAGGCGAGACGAGAAGCACGCCCATCCGTTGATCGGCACCAACTTGAACCCGCTGCCGGCCTTCCCCTCAAGAAACGCCTTCACCACGCCGTTGTTCTCAGCATGCGTGACCGTGCAGGTGGCATATGACAGCGTTCCCCCCACAGCCACATGGGAGGCGACGGAATCAAGAATCTCAAGTTGCCTGCGGGCTATGCGCGGGATGTCGCCGCTGGAAAGCCGCCAACGTATTTCGGGATGACGTCGCAACGTCCCAAGCCCCGAACAGGGGGCATCGACGAACGCCTGTCCAAACAGGCGCCCCGAAAATTCCTTCCCAAGATCGAGGGCATCTCCGGTGACGGCCTGCGCAACCTGAGCGCCGTAGCGTCTCGTGCGCTCGAGGAGCAAGGCCGTTTTGAACGAATGGTTGTCGAGCGCAGTCAGCTCAAGCTGATGTCCGTAGGCAAGCAAGGCGTTGCTCTGAAGCAAAATGGTCTTGGTCGCACGCCCTGCCCCCACCTCAAGAAACGAGGACGGCTTGTCTTGGGGCAACACGCTGTGCGCAACGGCCTGCGATGCCGCATCGGACACGAGAATCTTGCCCTGCGCAAACAGCTGCTTGACATCGGGGTCAAGCAAGGCATGGCCGTCGGGGACTCGGTAGCATCCCGGCGAAAAGCTGCCCAGGACAGCCTCGGGCTCAATCCGCACGCCCGCGGAGGCAAATGTGTCACGCACCTCGTCGTCTGTTGCCTTGAGCGCGTTCACGGCGACGAAAAGCGGGGCTGGATCGTTTGACGCGCGCATGAAGTCGACGGCCTCGCGGGGTCCGAGATCGGCTACGAGGCGCTTGGCCAGCCAGGAGGGAAACGCATGCAAGCGGGCAAGGGCATCGATATCTTTCGCGGGATCGCCGAAGGGAAACGACTCCTTGAGACCGACGATCTTGCGCAAGGCGGCATTCGCAAGTCCCGCCGCCTTGGGCGTCACGGTGCGGGTAAGCTCAACCCCCTGGTCAACGGCGGCATGGGCGCTTTTATTGAGAAAGATGATCTCATAGGTGCTCAACCGCAGCGCGTCACGGACGTCATCCTGGACATCCGTGGGTGAACGGAGGGCGCGGTTGATGACATCGTCGAGCGTGCCGCTCGAGCTGACGACGCCCAAGGCGAGCCGCGTGGCAAACGCACGGTCTTCGCGGCTGAGAGGAGCCTTGTCGATCGTTTGGGAAATGACGTCCTGGGCAAACGCATTGCGTTCCCTCACTGCGCGAACAACCTCTAAAGCGGCCTTCCTTGCCGGACTGACCCTCGATCGCTGGGACCGCGGCTTTCCCGCATAGCCTTGGGGAACGTGGACTTCTTTCGCGTGGGCCGAAGGCCCGCGGCCATGGCCGCGGGACGTGTGCGTCCGTTCATCAGACATGCACGGCCTCCCATTTCATGGCGCCGCTCTGAATGCCCTGAACGCCATCGGCAAATGCACGGGCCGCCATTTCCTGCTTGCCATCGGGCTTGAGCGACCTCACCTCCAACGCGCCGTCCGCGCCCGAGAGAAACAGCCGTTTCTCAGCAAAGCGAACCGACCCCGGTTCCATCCCTTCGGTCAGCTGGGCAGCATGGGCATCGCCGCGAACATCGCGTGCCGCCAGGACGGTCACGCCGCGTTTCGCAATGATCCCGCGCGCGGGATGGGCGTCGCTCGATGCCTGCACCTTGCGGGCAAGCACAAGCGCCGATTCCGAGGGAGCAAGGTTGAGCTCGCCCTTTTCGATCTTGGGAGCGTAGGTCGCGGCCGACTCGTCTTGATCGGTCCAATCGTCCGCATTGCACGTCACATGAACAAGCGCGGTGAGCAAAGCATTCGAGCCCAGGCTGGCCAGCTCGTCCGAAAGCTCAGTTGCCGACTTTCCCTCAATGCGCGCCGTGCGGCATACGCAGTACGGTCCGGTATCCAAGCCCTTCTCCATCCGCATCACGCAGACACCCGTCTGATCGTCTCCGGCAAGAATGGCGCGCTCGATCGGAGCCGCCCCCCGCCAACGAGGCAAAAGCGACGCGTGGACGTTCAGGCAGCCGTAGGGAGGCAGCGCAAGCACGTCCTCTGGAAGGATGGCACCGAAGGCGGCAACGCAGATGACATCCGGCTCGAACGAAGCCAGCTTGCGCCGAACGGCCTCGTCACGCAAGCTGGTTGAGGCGATCACGGGAAGCCCGAAGCGGAGGGCGACCTGCTTGACGGGCGAAGGCTGAAGCTTCTTGCCCCGTCCTCGCACGGCATCGGGTCTCGTATAGACGGCCGCCACCTCATGCTGCTGCAGAAGGTCCTCCAAAATGGTGGCGGCAAAGGCCGGCGTTCCCATGAAGACGATGCGCATGGTCAGCGCACCCGCGCTTCGACAGACGTCTCGCCCGGCTTGGCGCCGGCGGCACAGGCCAGCTCATAGTCACGCAGAGCCTGGAGACGGGCAAGGGGATCGCACCGCTCGAACAGGGTGATGCCGTCAAGATGATCGAGCTCGTGCTGAAGGCAGCGCCCGAGAAGCCCGTCGCCCTCGACCTCCCATTCCTCGCCATCGAGGTCGGAATAGCGAACGAGCGCCCAAGGCTGACGGGAGACGGGCACCGAAATGCCAGGACACGACAGGCACCCCTCTCCCTCGACGACGGGATCGCCCTTCGTATCGACGAGCACGGGGTTCACGAGCACAAGGGGATCCTGTTCACCCTCGTCCTGATTGCAGTCAACGACGACAAGGCGTTTGGCGACGCCCAGCTGTGGGGCCGCCAAACCGCAGCCGTCGTTTTTATACATGGCTTTCGCCATCTGTTTCGCGAGCTTCCTCAGACTTTTGTCATTCAGGTCGCAAGGTTCGCACACCTGGTTCAACACCGGGTTGGGAGACTGTACGATGGTAATCACGCTCAACACGTCCTCACTCTATGGAACGTGCCCCGAACAGGGCCGGGACACGATATGATTCACTACCCTGCATTGTGCGGTTTTGCACGCACCTTGTCCAGTGCCCTGCGGGAAAGTTCCATAAAGAACGAGGTCGTTGGCCCTACTCCTTCGGTGAACCGTCCTTCTCTCCAACGACGATCTCCTTGAGCGACGCCGCAAGCCCCGCGATGCCCTGGATGTCGGAGGGAATGATGATCTTCGTTGCCTGTCCGTTGGCAGCGGCCGCAAACGCATCGAGGGCCTTGATGGTGAGCACAGCCTCGTCAGCTGCAGCCTCGCGAATCATTCGGATGCTGTCAGCGGTTGCCTGCTGCACGCTCTTGATCGCCTCCGCCTCACCCTCGGCTTCCCGGATCTGCTTTTCCTTGTCTGCTTCGGCAGCCAGGATGACCGTCTGCTTCTCAGCCTCTGCCGAGAGGATTCGAGCCTGCTTGTTTCCTTCGGCAATGGTGATGGCCGCCTGCTTCTCCCCTTCCGCCAGAAGCACCGCCTCACGCTTTTCCCGTTCCGCTTTCATCTGTTTTTCCATGGCCTGCTGGATGGCGGCAGGAGGAGTGATGTTCTTCACCTCGACGCGGTTCACCTTGATGCCCCAGGCATCGGTGGCTTCGTCCAGGATGGCGCGCATCTTGGAATTGATGGTGTCGCGAGAAACGAGCGTCGTGTCGAGGTCGAGGTCGCCGATGATGTTGCGAAGCGTGGTGGCCGTCAGGTTCTCGATGGCGATGAAGGGGTTCTCCACCCCATAGCAGAACAGCTTGGGGTCCATGATCTTGAAGAAAACGACCGTGTCAATGGACATGGTGACGTTGTCCTTCGTGATGACGGGCTGAGGAGGGAAATCAGTCACCTGCTCCTTCAGCGTGATGCCGCTGCGCACGCGGTCGATGAACGGCACCTTGATATGAAGGCCATTGTTCCAGGTGGTCAGATACGAACCCAGACGTTCGACGATGGATGCCGACGCCTGCGGAACGATCTTGATGCACGTGACCGAGAAAAGCACGACGATGACCACGACGACGATGACGACGATCGTGACCGGATCAAGGGCGGCAATGAAGTTCATAGGGACTTCCTTTCAACGATGAGTTTGACGCTTTCCTGTCCCACAACATACACAATCGTTCCTGCAGGGATGACGGAGCCGTCAGCCGAACGGGCCGCCCACGTCATGCGGTCTTCGGTTTCGACTCGACCAATAAGCCGATCGTTGTCCACGGTCTCGACCACGACGGCCGACCGGCCGATCTCCGTCGGCTCGCTCTCCTGCCCACGTCGGCGATACTTGATGAACACGGGACGGAGCACGATGAGGCAGACTACGGAAACGACCAGAAACACGACAATCTGCAAGAGCAGGTCACCGCCGAGCAGACTTACAATGAAGGCAGCGAGGGCGCCGATGACGAACCAGAGGGTGATCAGGCCGAATGAAATCACCTCGACCGCCGCCATGACGAATGCCACGGCCAGCCACGCAAAGGGGTTCATGGGGAGACTCCTTTCTCTTCGTCTTATCGAGTATAGCATTGAGCACGGCCGATGCTTTCAAGACGGACAAACTCGCGAGATGCGAGCGGGCTAGCGAGGCTCCAAGGGCTTATGAGCCATGCGGCGCCGGTTGAGATCCTTCTGCATGGACGCGACGGTCTCGAACAACATCTCATACTCGTCGGCGGGAAGCAGGGAAGGGTCGGCCAGACGCGCCCGCAAGGTCGCAACCGCCTCCTCGGCATCACCGAGAGCCAGCTCCTCGATGAGAAAGGCCGCCACCGGTGCCGGCTCCCCAACATCGGCCATGGAGCCAGAGGTGAGTATGCCCGCCGCAGCCGCAACCTCCTGCTGCGCGGCCGCGACGATGCGGGCGGCCGATGATGCAGGGTCTGCGATCAAGGTGTCGAGCATGCTCTTGGCAATGTCGGCGTGCACGTGCTCGTGCCATTGGGTCTGGGCAATCGCATCGGCATGCACGAGCGCCAAATCGGGCCGACGCGCCATCAGGCTGAGGAACTCCCGCTCGAACCGGCGGCGGTTGCGTTCCGATTCCGGCAAGCCCGCGTCGCGCATGACGGGCTTACCCTCTGCTTGCGACGGAGAATCGCCTTCGTCGGCGTCGGCGGGCCTCGTCGCCTTTAGACGAGCGAGCTGGTCGAGGACGTCCTGTTCGCGCGCTCGGACACGGCCGGCTATCTGGACGGCATAGTCCTTCGCAAGCAGGGAGTCCTTGATGGGGGCCAGCACCGAAAGCGCGTCGGTCAACGCAGCCGAGCGACCTTCGGCTCGGACGAGATCATGCCGTGCAAGGCGCCGGTCGATGCCGTACTTCAAAAGCGGCTGCGCTTTGGAAATGAGGTCACGCAGCTCATCGGCACCGTGGGAAGCCACGAATTCGGCAGGATCGAGGTTCCCCGGCAGGGTGACCGCCGCAAGCTCGATCTTGCTCCTGCCCGCCTCGGGGGTCATCGAATCATCGATGAACGCGAGCGCGCGGTCGGCCGCGCGCTGCCCCGCCTCGTCGCCGTCGAACAGGTACACGATACGATGCTGGGCATGTCTCGCGAGGAGCCGGATATGACGCAAGGTGAGCGCCGTGCCCAAGGTGGCCACAACGTTCGTCAAGCCCGCCTCATGAAGGGCGATGACATCGGTGTACCCCTCCACCACCACGGCGACGCCCGTGGCTGCCATGGCCGCCTTTGCCTTGTCAAGCGCATAGAGCACCTGAGATTTATGAAACAGGGGCGTCTCTTGCGAATTGAGATACTTCGGCTGGCCGTCTCCGACCACCCGTCCCCCAAACGCTATGCACTCGCCCTGCGGGTCCATGATCGGAAACATGACGCGATTGAAAAACCGATCCTTGAGACGACCTCCCTCGCTCTGCACGGCAACGTTGGCATCGATCATCTCCCGAGGACCAAACCCCTTGGAAGAGAGATGGCGCACCAGCGCTCCCCCACCTGACGCAAAGCCAAGCTGCCAAGACTTCGGCACGCCTCCGCCAAACCCGCGGCTGCCAAGATAGGATCGGGCTCCATCTGCCGCAGGCGAAGAGCTGCGCATGAGCTGCGTGTGATAGAAATCCGCCGTGGCGGCGCACACGGCTTTGAGTCGAGCCTTGTGGCTGTTGGCAACGTTGCCGGACCCGCCGGCGTCGACGATGTCGATATGCGCACGCTCGGCCAGTTTCCTCACCGCTTCGGGAAATGACAGGTCGTCGACCTTCATGACGAAGCCGAACACGTCACCGCCTTCCCCGCAGCCAAAGCAGTGCCAGAGCTGGAGGACGGGATCGATTTTCATCGAAGGGGTCTTTTCGTTGTGGAACGGGCAGCAGCACCAGAAGTCGCGTCCCCGCTGACGGACCGGGGTGCGTTCGCCCACAAGCGCGACAAGGTCGCTTGCCTCTCGGACCTTCTGGATGTCCTCTTCGCTGATCGTTCCCGCCATGCGCGCCTTCCTTGCAGTCGTTTCAATCCAGTATAGCGCAAGGCAAAGAGTCCAGAGGACAGCGGAGCAGTCCGCAAACGAAGAGGAGCTCCCGCGAAACCGCTTTTGCAGCCACGACGCGCTTCTCCTGCCGCCATGCGCTACAATGGCCCCAAACAAGCAGCCCGGCCCTGCGCTCGCCAAACAAGCCGGGCCATGCGCAAGGCGATCAACGCATAAGGAATCAGCCCATGGAACAACGACAGGAAAAGCCCAACCGCATTCCCTACCAAACCCTTTCCCCCGAAATCGAGGCCAACATTCTGGCCGACCGTGCGGCCGGACGTTTGCATCCTCATCGCTTTGACGACGCGAACGTCGTCAGACGCGAGGCGAAACCGCATGACGAGGCAACCCTCGCACGCCCCGCGTTCGCACGGGACATCGAGAAGATACTGAATGTGCCGGCCTACAACCGCTATGCCGACAAGACGCAGGTGTTCTCCTTCGTTGAAAACGATGACATATGCCGACGCAGCCTGCATGTTCAGCTGGTGAGCCGCGTCGCACGAGGAATAGGCAAGCTTTTGGGGCTGAATTGCGAGCTCATCGAAGCCATCGCATTGGGCCATGACATAGGGCATACCCCGTTCGGCCATGCCGGGGAACGATTCCTCAGCGCATGCTACCACGAACACACCGGCCGATTCTTCAATCACAACGTTCATTCCGTGCGCGTGCTCGACCAGCTGTATCGCAGAAACGTCAGCCTCCAGACGCTCGACGGAGCCCTCTGCCATAATGGCGAGTTCGAACAGCAAGTGCTGAACAGAGGAACCCTCTCTTCATTTGACCAGCTTGACGCCCTTGTGGAGAGCTGCATCGCCGACGAAAGGGTCATCCGCACGCTCAGGCCCTCGACCCTGGAGGGGTGTGTCGTGCGCGTGAGCGACATGATTGCCTACGTGGGAAAGGACCGCGGCGACGCCATCGACCGAGGCGTGCTGAAATCCCTCGAGGTGTTCGACAGCACGTTCATCGGACGCGACAATGCGACCATCATCAACAATCTCACTGCCGACATCGTGAATGCAAGCTACGGCACCGACCGCATCGCCATGAGCGAGGAGGCCTTCGCAGACCTCAGGCACGCCAAGCGCCAGAACTACGCGCTTATCTACGAGCTGGAAGGGCAGGTGCTCGGAGCGGGCAATGTCGTCGAGGAGATGTTCGGCGAGCTCTATGAACGCCTGCTTGCAGACCTCAAGGCCGGAGACGAGAGCTCGCCCGTGTTCAAGCATCACGTCAAGGGCCTTTGCACGAAATCGAGCAGCTTGACCCCGGAAGGATACTTGACGACGGAACCGAACCAGATCGTCGCCGACTATCTGGCATCCATGACCGACAGCTACTTCACGGCGCTGCATGGCTTTCTGTTCCCGCACAGCGACAGGCGAGCCATCACCAGAAGATATTGCGACGATCTTCGGGAAGGGGGCGTGTCATGAGGCTGCTCATCGCGTCCGATATCCACGGTTCGGCGACCGCCGCCCGCGCACTCGCCCTGCGCGTCGAAGAGGAATCGCCCGACCGCATCGTGCTCCTGGGCGACCTGCTGTACCACGGACCGCGCAACGATCTGCCAGAGAGATACGACCCAAAGGAAGTCGCACGCCTCCTGAACGGCTGGGCCACCCACATCATCGCCGTGCGGGGAAACTGCGATGCGGAGGTCGACCAGATGGTGCTTGATTTTCCCTGTCAAGCAGACTATGCCTTGATCGAGGCTGATGGACACCTGCTGTACCTCACCCATGGACATGTCGGCGGCATGAGCCCCGACGATCTCCCTCACCTGGCTTCGGGAAGCGCCTTCCTCTCGGGACACACGCACGTCAAGACCATGGAGGAACGCGATGGCGTCCTGTTCGTCAATCCCGGCAGCACCTCCCTTCCCAAAGATGGCTTGGCAAGCTATGCAAGCTATGACGAGGGCCGCTTTGCCCTGAGGCTCCTCAGCGGCGAAATGCTACGCGAGGGAACCTGGCAGAAGAGCCCGAATGTGGGGAGCATGTAAAGATAGCCTCAGTCACGTTCAGCAGGACTACCATAGCAATCCGTCAGACAAAAAAACGGAAGGAAGTGCGTGCACGTGGCGGAAGTGCTCGAGGCGGCCATGCTGATTTGCTTTGGCCTGTCGTGGCCTTTAAATGCGCTGAAAGGCTACAAGGCGCGGACGGCGGCTGGATCAAGCTGGCAGTTCATCGCTCTCATAACCGCCGGCTACTTTGCCGGCATAGCGGCGAAGTTTGCCAGCGGCTCCATCAATTGGGTATTGGCCGTCTATTTCATCAACCTGGTGTGCATTGCGGCAAACTGGGTCGTGTATTTCAGAAACGTCCGTCTGGACAAGGGCCGCGCGGCCGCAGGTTCCCCGGAATAGCGAAGCGATGTCAGACGTCCGTGCGGCGGACGCAGAGACGAGCACGCCCTTCGCATCCGCCGCACGGCACCGACTACGAGATGCTCTTCACCTCATAATCGGCATCGACAACCGCGGCAGTCAGAACGGTGTCAGGCACCGCACGGGAAAGCTTGGCAACCGCCGTGCCAGCCTCGAGATCGACCGTTGCCTGTTCAACCCCCTCAACCCCCTCAAGCGCCTTTTTCACACGCCCGACGCAATGCTCGCACATCATGCCCTCGACCTGCAAAGTCTTCTCCATGACAATCTCCTTTTCATCTTGGCTTACTTGGCTTATCGGCGTCTTCTTTGAGCTTTCCGCAACAGTGGGCTTGAGCAGCTCGGAGCTGTCCCGGCCGCCGCTCTCCAGCGCCGGAGAACCCTCGCTCGCCGCAAGGATGGCCGGCTCCGCGGAAAACTTCGGCTTCCACCCTCTGAGACGCAGGGCGTTGGACACCACGCATACCGAGCTCAGGCTCATGGCGGCGGCAGCTATCATGGGGTTGAGGTTCACCCCTATGCCCGCCAGCGCGCCCGCGGCGACCGGTATGCAGATGACGTTGTAGAACAGCGCCCAGAACAGGTTTTGCTTTATATTGCGCATGGTGGCGCGCGAGAGCTGGATCGATGCAGGAACATCCATGAGATCGCTCTTCATGAGCACGATGTCGGCGCTTTCTATCGCCACGTCCGTGCCGGCGCCGATGGCAATGCCGACGTCGGCACGGGCAAGGGCAGGAGCATCGTTGATCCCGTCGCCGACCATGGCCGTCTTGCCTAAAGCTCCCAGCCGGCGAAGTTCACGGTCCTTGCCGTCGGGCAGCACGCCGGCAATGACCTCATCCACGCCCACCTGTCGCTGAATGGCGGCAGCAGTGCGCTCGTTGTCGCCCGTCAGCATGACCGTGCGGATCCCCATAGAGGACAGTTCCGCAACTGCGGCGGCGCTCGTGGGCTTGACCGTGTCGGCAACGGCCACGATGCCGACAAGCTCGCCGCCCGCCGCGAAGAACAGCGGCGTCTTGCCATCGTCGGCAAGGTTTTGCGCAAGCTGGGCAAATTCACCCAACTCCACACCATGGGATTCCATCATACGGGCATTTCCCGCCAAGGAAGGCACGCCGCCGACAACCGCCTCTATCCCTTCGCCCGGCACCTGCACGAAGCCTTCGACGGAACCCCTGGCCAACGCGCCGTGTTCGCGGGCGTAGTCGCAGACGGCACGGGCAAGCGGATGCTCTGAGCGCTGCTCGATGGCAAGGGCCAAGCCCAGGAGCGCGGCAGGCGTCCCCTGCGACACGAGGATGACGTCCGTGACGTCAGGCTCGCCCTTTGTCACTGTGCCGGTCTTGTCGAGCACGACGGTTTGCACGTCGTGGGCACCCTCCAAAGCTTCCGCCGATTTGACGAGAATGCCGTTTGCGGCCCCACGGCCCGTTCCAACCATGATGGCCGTGGGTGTTGCCAGGCCAAGGGCGCAGGGACACGAGATGACAAGCACCGTGACAGCGTGCGACATGGCAACCTCGAGGGAGCTGCCAAGCAGCAGCCACACGACAAACGTCACGACTGCGATCGCTATCACCACCGGGACGAACACGCCGCTGATGCGATCCGCGATTTTCTCAATGGGGGCCTTGGAGCTCGTCGCCTCGTCAACAAGGCGAATGATGCTGGCCAGGGTCGTGTCGGCGCCGACACGCGTGGCCTCCATGGTGAAATACCCCGTGCGGCTGACGGTCGCTCCCGTGACGGGGCTTCCGGCAAGCTTGTCCACCGGTATCGACTCTCCCGTGATGGCCGATTCGTCGACCGAGCCAGAGCCGTCCACCACCACGCCGTCGACAGGAATGCCTTCGCCCGCCCGCACGGCCAGAATGTCACCGGCACGCACGTCGTCGGCAAGGATGCGCTCCTCGCTGCCGTCTGGCGCAACCCGCACAGCCGTTTTGGGCGCAAGGTCCATGAGCTTCGCGATGGCATCGGTCGTGCGCCCCTTTGCCCGAGCCTCGAAGTACTTCCCCAACGTGATGAGCGTGAGGATCATCGCTGCCGACTCGAGATAGAGGTCCATCGCCGCCTCATGCGCAACATGCATGTCTCCCGTACCGAGCGCGTACGCGATGCGGTAGAGGGCGTAGATGCCATACGCAACCGCAGCAGTGGAGCCCAGGGCAATGAGGGAATCCATGTTGGGAGCCCCATGGAAAAGCGTCTTGAATCCATTTCGGAAGAACTTGAAGTTCACGAACACGACGGGAGCGAGCAGCAGCAGCTGCGTCAGGGCAAACGCCATCACGTTCGCATCGCCGACAAAGAACGAAGGCAGGGGCCACTCAAACATATGGCCCATCGAGAGGTAGAACAGGGGGATGGTGAAAATGAACGACACGACAAGCCTCGTCCGCACGCGCCGCGCCTCGTCGGCCGCAGCGTTGCCCGGACGTGCCGCTCCGGGCTGCGCCCCTCCGTTCGGCGTGCGCTGGACGGCTCCATAGCCCGCCTTCTCCACCGCTGCGCTTATTGCCACCAAGGTGTCGGAATTGCCGTCATATTCAACCTCCATGCTGTTCTTCAGCAGGTTCACTGTCGCATGGTCGACCCCGGAAACCGCGTTGGCCGTCTTTTCGACACGCGCAGAGCAGGCCGCACAGGTCATGCCCGTCACATCGAATGTCTGTTTCAAATCACGCACCTCCTTTTGCCATCATCGCGCTTCATCGTGAAAACTTCTTCATGAGTTGCATGACCTCATCCACAACCTCGACATTGCCTTGCTGGATCTGTTCGACGACGCAGGTCTCCAGGTGGTCTTGCAGCAGCTTGCTCGAAACGCTGCGGACGGCGCTTTCCGCCGCCGCAAGCTGCACAAGCACATCGCCGCAATAACGGTTGTCGTCAAGCATGGCCTTCACGCCGTTCAGCTGCCCGATGATGCGGTTGAGTCGCTTTTGCATGTCGGCTTGAAACTCCCTGTCGCGAGGGGTGTTCTTGTGGCGGCAAGAACAGGCATCGTGGCCGCATTCATGTGCTTCTGGCATGTTCGCCTCCTTATATGCTATACCCCATATGGGTATCTTGGAGGCTATTATATACCCCCATGGGGTACTGTCAAGCACTCGAAAGCACCTTTTCTCGCGTGGACCCTGGGGGTCGACCCAACCACCCGCTCAGCAGCCGTGCACGACCTCTGCCCCGCCTATCTCCCCTCTCTTCCTCCAGCGCTGACGGAGAGCCTTCCCACTTGGTGCATCCATGTCCCCAATACGAACATATGTTTCACGTGAAACATACGAGCATGAAGAGAGTGAGGACTGTGGGTTCTCCTGTGGAACGACGTCGCGATCATCGGCGGAAAACGGACTCGGCAAACTCGAAGGACGGCGGCAGCTCTTCAGGCCCTTCGAGACGCCGCGTCCGTCGCGCACGCCCCGGGACAACCCTGGCACGGCGGACGGGGCGACCACGCCTTCTCTCTCGACGGGAAAGCAGCCGCACGCCATCAATTATTTTGCTTCTACCCTTGACATGCGCCGCGCACATTCTATACTTATGAACAGTTGTTCATATGTTGAAAGGTATCTCAATGGCGAAGACCACGAAGAACGCGATTTCGGAAACGGAGAGGAAGGCCCTCGGATGCGGTTGTACCCAAGTGCCCTCTCCCGCCCAACGCCCCGAGTGCATGCCCGACGAGGAAATCCTCTATGATCTCGCCGACCTCTTCAAGGTCTTCGGAGACACGACCCGCATCAAGATACTCTATTCCCTCATGGGCCAAGAACTCTGCGTGGCTGACATAGCAGAGCTCATCGGCGCGACGCAAAGTGCCGTGTCCCACCAGCTGAGAACCTTGAAACAGGCCCGTCTGGTCAAATTTCAACGCGACGGGAAAAACGTCATCTACTCCCTCTCGGACGACCACGTGTACACAATGCTCGCGCAGGGGATGACCCACACCTGCGAATGATACATCACTATGGCACCATGGCCGGTTCAATCATCAGATGAAGCCGGCATTTCCCCGACCGTTCGTCAGAAAGGAAAGCACCATGCGCAAGACCTTCAAACTTCAGGATCTCGACTGTGCCAACTGCGCCGCAAAGATGGAGAGCGGCATTAAAGGCATAGAGGGCGTGAAGAGCGCCAGCGTCAACTTCATGGCTCAGAAGCTCACGCTTGAGGCAGACGACGACCGCTTTGATTCCATCCTCGACAAGGCGGCCGGCGTCTGCAAAAAGATTGAGCCCGATTGCGTCATCTTGCGCTAGGCGTTTCAGCAGCCATACGAGGAACCCGTTCATGCGTGGCACGCCGCGCGCGCTGATCCACGCATGAACGTCCTTCCCGCTTACACCATCCCTTTGCCATTCCATCCCGCGTGCATTTTTCTCGCATGCTCGATCGTCGAGGTTTTACCATGAACAAGAAGCAAAAACGCACGAGAAACCGTATCATCACCGCCATTGCGCTCTTCGTGATCGTCTATGCGGGCGTCGAATTGCTGCCCCTCGAGGCTTGGGTGGGAAGAACCAATGCCCTCTGGATAGAGTTCGTGCTGTTTCTCGTCCCCTATCTGATTGCCGGCTATGACGTGCTGCTTCGTGCGGCCAAAAACATCGGGCATGGGCAGGTGTTTGACGAGAATTTCCTCATGACGGTTGCCACCATCGGGGCCTTCGCGCTGGTGCTGTTTCCCGACAGCGACCCCCATATGGCCGAAGGTGCAGCCGTCATGCTGTTCTATCAGGTTGGCGAGCTCTTTCAAAGCTATGCCGTGGGCAAATCGCGCAAGTCCATTGCGGCCATGATGGACATCGCCCCCGACTATGCGACCGTCGAACGCGACGGCAGTCTCGTTCAGGTCGACCCCTATGAGGTTGCCGTCGGCGACGAGATCGTCATCAAGGCCGGGGAACGCGTGCCGTTGGACGGCGTAGTGATTTCTGGAACCAGCCAGCTTGACACGGCAGCGCTCACCGGCGAATCGGTCCCACGCGACGTGCAGGAGGGCGACGCCATCATCTCAGGATGCGTGAACATGACAGGGCTCATCACCGTCCGGGTGTCCAAGCCCTTCGGAGAGTCAACCGTCTCGCACATTCTGGAGCTCGTGGAGAATGCTGCAGAAAAGAAGGCGCGCACCGAGAATTTCATCACTCGCTTCGCCCGTTATTACACGCCTGCCGTCGTGGGCGTCGCGGCGCTGCTGGCCGTGGTGCCGCCGCTCCTCTTCGGGCAGAGTTGGTCCGATTGGGTGCAGCGTGGCCTTATCTTCCTTGTGGTGTCATGCCCCTGCGCGCTCGTCATCTCCGTGCCGCTTTCCTTCTTTGGAGGCATCGGCGGCGCGTCACGCCGAGGCATCCTGGTGAAAGGAAGCAACTACCTCGAAACGCTTGCATCCGCCGAGACGGTGGTGTTCGACAAGACCGGCACGCTCACTGACGGATCGTTCAATGTGGTGGCCGTGCATCCCACTGACGGAATAACCCCGGACCGGCTGCTTTCGATCGCCGCCCACGCAGAGGCATACTCGAACCATCCCATCGCCCTTTCAGTCAAGCAGGCATACAGCGGGCCCATCGACCAGAAGCTCATCAACGACGTTCAAGAGCAGAGCGGGCATGGCGTGCGTGCGAAGGTTGACGAGCATGTGGTGCTCGTGGGCAATGACAAGCTCATGTCCGACTGCGGCGTCGGCTTCCATGACTGCGAGCTGACGGGAACCATCCTGCATGTATCGTATGACGACGTCTACATCGGGCACATCGTCATCGCCGACGTCATCAAGGCCGATGCAGCCCAAGCCATCAGCGAGCTGCGCGCTGCCGGGGTGAAAAAAACCGTCATGCTCACGGGAGACCGCAGCGATGTGGCGGCGGCTGTCGCGAAAGAGCTGGGAATCGACGACTTCCGTGCCCAGCTGCTTCCTCAGGACAAGGTTGCGGAAGTCGAAAAGCTGCTTGAGGAAACGCATGCGCGCGGCACCGGCAAAGGAAAGCTCGCGTTCGTAGGCGACGGCATCAATGACGCGCCGGTGCTCACCCGTGCAGACATCGGCATCGCCATGGGAGCCATGGGGTCCGATGCCGCAATCGAAGCCGCCGATGTCGTGCTCATGGACGACAAGCCCTCGAACATAGCCCAAGCCATTCATCTTGCACGAAAGACCATGGGGATCGTCTGGCAAAACATCGTGTTTGCCCTCGGCGTGAAATTCCTTGTTCTGATATTGGCAGCGGTGGGCATCGCAAACATGTGGCTGGCCGTCTTCGCCGACGTGGGAGTGGCGATCATCGCCATACTGAACGCCATGCGAGCAATGGGCCTTCGGAAGTAAAACCAACGGAACGAAACGAGAACGGGGCGCCCATGATGGGCGCCCCGTTCTCGTTAACTCACCTTGCCCGTCAGCTTACGCGTCCATTCTCGATCGAATAAACGACGTCGGCGAAGCGACAGGTGGAAGCGCGGTGGCTGACCAAGACGATGGTCTTCCCCGCCCTGCCATCCTCGAGGGCGGAGAGCACGGCCGCCTCGTTCAGGCTATCGAGATTCGATGTCGGCTCATCAAGAAGGACGAAGGGCGCATCATACAGGAACACGCGAGCCAACCCCAACCGCTGGCGCTCTCCTCCCGACAGCGTGTCCCCCAGTTCGCCAACCGGCGTGTCATAGCCTTTCGGCAAACGCTTGATTAGATCGAGCAGGGAAGCCTTGCGACAGGCCTCGTCAAGGTCGGCATCGCTGGCATCGGGCTTGACGAGCGTGAGATTCTCCCGCACCGTGCCGGCAAACAGATGGGTGTCCTGCGTCATGTAGCTCTCGTTTCCTCGCAGGCTCGCCGTGTTGACGCGTCGAATGTCCGTTCCGGACAGGTCGATGGATCCGCCCGTCACATCCCAGAATCGCATAAGCAGCTTGAGAAACGTCGATTTTCCCGACCCGCTGCGACCGGCAACGTTCACCACCGTTCCCGATTTGATGGACAGGCTCACGCCGTCAAGAATGAGCTCGTTGCGATACGAAAAGCGGACATTCCGGGCCGCGGCGCCGTCAAACGCGATGTCCTCCCCATCAGAAACGTCCTCGACCTGGGGACGCTCTTCAAGAATATCGAGGACGCGAGCGCCGGACGCGAGCGTCTGCTGCAGCGTCGAGCCAAGATTTGCCACAGCGATGACCGGGCCAAACGAAGACATGAGAGCCATGGTGCAGATAAAGGCGCCTGCGAAGTCAATCGTGCCGAGGGAGTGCATGTGGAATGCCGCTCCCAACATGAGGGTGTCAAACGCGAGGACGAGAGCCCCTGTCAAAGCCATAAACCCTCCCGTTCTCCGCTTCGCCTTTCCCTCGACCTCCGCCAACGCGGTGGTCCGTGCAAGCAGCTCAGCCGATCGGGCCTGCTCTCTCCCATACTGGAGCGTCTCCCTCAGCCCTCGCAGGCTGTCGAGCACAAACGAGTTCATTTCTCCCACTTGGTCGCGGAAGACGCGGCCGGAGGACCCTGATGCGCGCGATGCAGCAAGCGGCACGACGACACCGACCACGAGATAGGCTGCCAAAGCGAGGAGGGCCAACAAAGGCGAGAACGTGCCGATGAAAATCGTCATGACAAGTGACACGATCACGGCGATGGCGATGGGAGAAAGGGTGTGCGCATAAAAGACTTCGAGCAACTCGACATCCGAAGTGATCAGGGCTATGAGATTGCCTTTATCGCGGCTCTCGAGCTTGGCGGGAGCAAGACGACGCAAGGCGGAAAACATCCTGTCACGCACAAGGGCAAGCAGCTTGAAAGCGATGTAGTGGTTGCAGAGCTGCTCCCCGTACCGCAAGGGACCGCGGACGACACCGCAAACGGCCACAAGGACGCAGGCCGCCACGAAGCCGATCCCCTCAGGAATGCCAGCCGCCGCGACAATGCCGTAAGCACCAAACGTCGTCAGAAACACCGCCGCGAGAAACCCGAGGACGCCAAGCGCTATGGCAAGGGCCATGTAGGGGGCAAGGGGCCCGACCAGCTTCACGAGCTCGCGCATCACGCCCAACCGAGAACGCTGCCGTCGACCGCCCTCCCCCGCCGCCGCCTTCCCTTCAGGCAAGGCACCGTGGGGAGCATCGGCAGCTGCAGCATCCGTCGCCGTCGGCTCCACGCCGTCGCCCTCCCGAGACACATAGGCCTCGAGACGGGATTGCTCACGCCAAAGCAGGGCATATGAGCCTCCCGAGGCAAGCAGTTCCTCATGGATGCCCGATTCGACCGCATGCCCTCCTTCGAGAGCATAGATGCGATCAGCTCCGCAAATGGACGAAAGGCGATGCGAGATCATGATGACCGTCTTGTCGTCTGCCAGCGCATCGATCACTCCAACGATTGCCTGCTCGCTTTCGGCATCGATGTTGGAGGTGGCCTCGTCGAAGATGTAAATGGGAGAATCATGGAGCAAGGCACGTGCCAGCGCAAGGCGCTGGCGCTGTCCACCCGAAAGGTTGCTGGCCTGCTCGTCCAAGAGAAGGTCCAAGCCCCCCGAAACCCGGACGAACTCGTCGAGGCGGCATCGCTCGAGAACAGCCCAAAGCTCCTCGTCAGAAGCCTTCGGGTCACCCATGAGCAAGTTCGTCCTCACGCTGCCCTTGAAGAGGTAGCTCGACGAGGACACTGTGGTGACGGCCTTCATGAGCGAGGAGCGTGCCATGTCGCGCACGTCAATGCCCCCAATGGTCACCGACCCTTCGTAGGCGGCATTGCGTCCCGACAGGATGCCGGCAAGCGTGGATTTTCCCGACCCGCTGACACCGACGACAGCCGTGAACCTGCCCTGGGTCGCGGTGAAATCGACTTCCGACAAAACCCGTCGTTCCCCGTCATAGGAATAGCCGAGCCCCTGGCAAACGATGGTGCAGTTCGATGCGTCGACTTTTCTGCTGCCACGGTTCGGCTCCTCGCTGTCGAGGAGGGAAAACATCTTCTCCGCAGCAGCAAGGCCATTCATCGCCGTATGGAAAAACGAGCCGAGAGTGCGCATGGGAATGAAGAATTCAGCAGAGAGGAAGACGATGGCAAAGACCGCGCCAAGCGATGCGGCACCGCCGGAAAACTGGAAGAGGGCGACGATGATGCCCGCCGCCGCCCCGCCGTAGGCAAGCAGGTCCATGACAGTGATGGAATTGAGCTGCATGGACA
This sequence comes from Actinomycetes bacterium, assembly GCA_023429565.1. Classification (GTDB taxonomy): domain Bacteria; phylum Actinomycetota; class Coriobacteriia; order Coriobacteriales; family Eggerthellaceae; genus JAEWQO01. The sequence continues at coordinate 18,654 of JAEZDJ010000047.1, read as the reverse complement.
AAAGACGCATGGTCGCCTGGCGGAATCCCTCCGCCTCCTGATTCATCTTCTCCTGCTGGGCTTCATCAGCGCGATATATCTTGAGGGTGGTGAGGCCTTGTATATTTTCGAGGAACGATCCTCCGAGATCGGCATAGCTTCTCCAATATCCGCGGACGACCTTGCGCGCGAGACGCTGGATCGCAACCATGGAAAGGGGAATGAAAGGCACGCAGACGAGAAGCACCACGGCAGCCGGCAGAGACAGAGGAGCAAGCATGACGAACAAGGTCACGGGAGCGACGAGCGCATAGAACAGCTGCGGCAAATACGATCCGAAGTACACTTCAAGCTGCTCGCTCCCTTCGACGCTTATCTGCACCGCTTCGCTTGTGGAAACCTGCTCAGCATAGGCGGGACCCAGCCTGACGAGCTTGTCATAGACGGCCTCGCGCATCGTCCTCTTTGCACGTGAAGCTGCCTTGAAGCCCATTGACTGCGCGCAGGAGACGCATGTCGCGCGTATCGCAATGACCACCGCGGCAACGATGGCAAGCTGAAAAAACGCCTGCCCTGATGGAGTCCCCTCAAATGCCAGTTGAAGAAATGTTCCAAACGAAATCATCAGCACGACATTGGCGACGAGCGCAATCCATTGGAAGGCAACGCTTGCAAGGACATATTTGACAGCGCCCGGCACCATGCCCAAGAGCCTCTTATCGAACATTGGGCCTCGATCCTCTTCTCATACAATTGTTATCATCGAAGACTAGCACAAAGAAGGCCGGTTGCCCGGCCTTCCGGAAAAACAAGGAACAATATCAACGCGGCTGGACCGACCGCATTCTCCGCAGCAGAACCATGGTCGAACGCAGCTAAGCGGAGTCGGTTTTCACGATGAAGCCGAAATAAACAATATGTCCTATCCAAACAAGCGCGACGATCACTCTGCCCACCGGCACATTTCCCATGAGGACAAACGAGATGCCCAGCAGGACGGTAACGGGCACCAGAATGGAAAGCTTTGCCTTTGGCGTCATCGTCCGACTCGTCACATAGCCTTCGAGAACCTTGTGATAAAGCTTCGTTGACTTGAACCACTCATCAAGCTTCCGCGAGCTCTTTGCGAAGCAGAACGCGGCGAGCAGAAGAAACGGCGTTGTGGGAATGATCGGCAGGACAGACCCAAGCACGGCGAGCGCAAAGCAGGTGAATCCACCCGCCGCCCACAGCACCCGACCCGGCGTGAGGGTCCGCTGATACGGTTGAGCTTGGTCGGAATCAACCGTATCAGCAGGGATGACCGGCTCCAATCTTGCCGCCGGATCGGGTTTGTTCATGAGGACAGCTCTCTTTCCTGACGCATGTCGTTCATGCGCCCATTGATACCAATGGCTAACTTATTGAAAGCATGGTATCCAATCAAACACAATTTGTAAACCGTGGATAATTTTTTTGCCTGCCGGCGGGAGGAGTCGGACACCCCTCCCCACCGGCCGGCCAATCGCAGGCGGCAGCGGCTATTCCAAGCGATAGGCAGCCGAATTCCGAATGCTCAGGGCAACCGTCGAGGCATTGTGGAGCAACGACGAGGTCTGGGGTTGCAGGAGGCCACCGATGCCCGCCGCCAACAGAGAGCTGTTGACAGCCATGCCGCTCGCATACGACCAGCGCATTCGCTTCATGAGAGCCGAGCTGAGCTGACGAAGCCGGACGATTGAGCCCAGATCGCCCGCAGTCAGGGTTATGTCGGCGACCTCCTTGGCGATGGCCGTGCCCTGGCCCATGGCAATGCCCACGTCCGCCGCCGAAAGTGCGGGAGAATCATTGATTCCATCGCCGACCATGACGACTCGATGGCCCTGCTCCTTCAGCCGCTCAATGAAGGCGTGCTTGGCCTCGGGCAGCAAATCAGCCTCGAATTCCGTGATCCCAGCCTCTTTCGCAATGCGCGCCGCCATTCGCTCGCTGTCACCCGTCAACATGATGACTCGCCTAAAGCCCAGGCGCCGCAGTTCGGCGACAGACTCCGCGACGTCGCGTTTGATGGGATCCTCAATGCCCAGAACTCCGACAAGCACGCCGTCGACGACAAGGAAGAGGGGCGACAGCCCCTCCATGTCGACGGCTATCTTGGCCCTGTCGTCAACGGAGAGGGGCACTCCCTCATCCTCCGTCACGAAATGCTCGGAGCCGATGACGACACGCTTTCCTCCAAGCGACGAAGCAATGCCATGCGCCACGATATACTCGACTGCCGCATGCCGCTCGCGGTGCTTCAGCTTCTTTTCTTCAGCGGCGCGCACGACGGCGCGGGCGACAGGATGGGGAAAATGCTCCTCCAAGCACGCAGCAAACCGCAAGACCTCCCGCCTGTTCCATCCGTCCAGGGCAAGCACGCACGCAACCTCGGGGGTGGCCTCCGTCAAGGTGCCCGTCTTGTCGAACACAAGCGTATCAGCCCCCGCCATGGCTTCAAAATAGCGGGATCCCTTGACGGTGAACCCCTCCCGCGCGCTCTGGCTCAAAGCCGAGAGCACGGCGATCGACCCCGCCAACTTCAAAGCGCACGAATAATCGACCATAAGGGCCGCTGAAGTCTTGACAAGGCTCCGCGTCGTGAGCGCGACGAAGCCTGCCAAAAGAAAATTCCAGGGAACGATCCTGTCGGCAAGCACCTCCATGCGAGTCTGGCTGGCCGCCTTGCGCGACTCAGACTGCTCCACCAGCGAAACGATGGAACGAAGGCGGGTCTTCTCGGTGTTCGCCTTGACTCGCACGAAGATCTCTCCGCTCTCGACCGCCGTGCCCGCAAACACGTCATCGCCAGGCGCGCGCTCCACGGCCAGGGGCTCTCCGGTGAGCGTCGCCTGGTTGACCATGGCAACACCGCGTTCGACAACGCCGTCAATGCTGATGGGCATGCCCGTCCTGACGACGACCAGATCTCCGTCCGACAAGGAGCATGTCGGCACGGCATCCTCGTAGTCCCCCGACACCAGCTGAGCGGTCTCAGGCATGTCAAGGAGGGAGTAGATGAGCTCGCTTTCCGATCGAGCCCGAGTGTAATCCTCAAGCGTCTCGCCCAGATCAAGCAGGAACATGGTCTCGCTGGCAGTCCGGGGGTCTCCCTTGATGAACGACACGCCGATCGCGGCGGCATCGAGGACGGGGACATCCAAGCGAAGGCGTCCGAGGGATCCCAGCGCCGCAGTCAAAAATCGACCATAGCGCCAGAGCGCCATCAGCGCGGCCACCGGCTTGGGCAGGAACCATCGCCGCGCGAAATACGAACCGACCAACACGGCAATGTCCATGAGCAGCGTCGAGGTCTTCGATGCAATGCCCAACTCGTATCCCGGCCTCGCCGCCTCGACGTCAGAAGCATCGAGACGGCACAGGAACGCGAGAACCTCCTGCCGCGTGTCCCGCCCAGCACGATAGGTGACCGCAATCATGCCGGCATGGGGGTAAAGCCGACAGCCCTCGACGCTTGGACAGGCGAGAATCACCCGATCGAGCGCATCAAGATCTCCTGCCGCTATCCGGCCTTCCAGACGGACGCGAACCCTTCCCGGTATCTCATGCTCTATGGTGTAGCGCATTGAGCGCTACTTCTTGGAAGCGGGCTTCGCAGAGACCTTCTTGGTCTCTTCTACCTGAGCTGAACCAACCTCTTCCTGGTCTTGAGCCGAGACATTGACGTAGCGGGCTTCTGCCACGATGTCGTCAACCTGGGCCTTCGCCTGCTCCACGATGTCTTCGTAGCACGTTTTTGCCTGGAGGCCCTTGGCAACCCCCTTGACGTAGACCTTCTTGGCAGCCTTGCTTGTCAGAGCCTTGATGCCCACCGTGCCCAGCAGAAAGCCAGCACCGACGAGCAATCCTCCCTTTGCCTTTGACTCCATGGATTCCACCTTTCCCCAGCATGTGAGCCGCTTGCCCTGAAACGAAACGTCTGACTGTACTAAATGATCTTGGTATAAGATAATGGCGCTTTCAGAAATAGTCAACCACGTGCGGTTTTCGGTTTACGAGATAAGGGCGAGGAGGGAATATCGTGAAACAACATCGATTCTGGGCATGGGCGGGAATGTTCTGCGCAGCCATGGCGCTCTACACCGGCTATCGGCGGAAATAGCCCTACTCTCTCACCAACCGAAGGGAAACCAGGCATGGAGCCAAAGGCGATTCCTGTCAAGCAGGCGGGAATCGCCCGATCAGCGGGCCGGAGCGGTAATCTCGAACCCTTCGGCATCCAGCTCGGGAGCCCCCTGAGCCTTTCTGCGCTCAACGAGCCGGCGAGCAGCGGGGATGGATCCGAGCAGTGTCACCCCCATGAGCAGCGACGCCACGATGACCATGATCCATACGGGAACGAATGAGAGATAGGCGTCAAACATGACTCCTGACACGACCGCCCCCACTGCGGCGCCGAACATCTCAAACGCGGTCACGATGCCCGTCACGGTGCCGAGGTCCTTCTTGCCGTATTCCTTTGAGACCATGAGCGGCGGGGCGACCGTTCCCATGCAGGTCGCAAATCCAAAGAAGAGGCAGGCGAGCACGGGACCCCACTCGGTGCTTGCGAAGCAGAGCGCCACTCCGGCGGCAACGGAGGCCGCTGTGCCCAGGAGCGTGCCGGCTTTGAGGCCCCATCGGTCATAGATCGCCCCCAGCGACACCTTCGCCACGATGACCACCGCCAAATAGAACGACCATACGGTGCCGGCCCATATGGTGGAGTGGCCGCCCGTGATGATCTCAGTTCCACCCACCGTCACTGAAGTCATGTTGGCGATGGCATTCGTGATGACGGCGCCGTTGGTGATTCCCATCATCACGAAGCCGATCACAAGCATCCAGAATCCCGCATTCTTCCGGAGAACTCTCCATCCGATCGAGACGGTGACGGGTGCATCAGGAGAACGGTCGACCTTTTGCTGCTCGGTGCGTCCCGTCCCATAAGGCTCAAGCCCCTTGTCGCTCGGACGCGTTCGAAACAGGGTGACCGAGAGAGGAAGGGCAACCACCAGGCACGTGGCCGCAAGCAGCAGGAATGCAGGCCGCCACCCCTGCGCATCGATCATGGCGCTCGTCACCGGAGACAGGATGACCCCGCCCACTCCCGATCCCGACAGCGCGATGGACACGGCCAGGCCCCGTTTCAGCGTGAACCAGTTTGAGATGATCACCGAGACAAGCAGCCGCGTGCCAGCCACCACCACCATGCCCGCAATCACGCAGAGGACATAGAGCTGCCAAAGCTGCGTTATGAATGAAAACGCCACGAGCACCGCCGCGCTCGTGAGCACGGAGATGGCGGCAAGGACGCGGGCGGGCCACCGGTCGGTGAGCCTGCCGATGACGAGAGAAGCGAATACGGCCATCAACGTGCAGATGGACACGCCGGTGTTGAATTGCCCGACCGTTATTCCTAGGTCTTCGACAATATGGGTCTGGAACAGCGGAATGCAATTCACGAAAACTGTATAGCAGGTGGCCATGATCAGCAGCCCGCCAATCACGATCCACCACCCATAGAAGAACTTTTCCTGCCCGTCCGCCTTCTGAACCATGTGCCGTCCTCACCTTCTTCGTTCGGATCCCGTCGTCCGAAACTCCGTCAGTCATGCCCCGTCGATGATAGCCGCTGTTTATTTCCCCAGCGTTTCAAGATGGCGGATGAACTCGGTATAAAACCCGACGCCACGCTTGTAGGCATCTACGTCGAGATTCTCGTCCTGCCCATGTATGCGGGCGCGCTGATCGCCCTTGAACAGAATGCCTGCAAAACGGTAGGTGCGCGGGCAAATGCGATGGAAGTGACGGGCGTCGCTGCTCGACGACTGGACATAGGGAGCGATTCCTGCGTCAGGATAGACGCTGTGGGTGACGGAGCGCAGGTAATCGAAGGCCGGGTCCTCAAAGGGCGACACCGGAGATGGATCGATCGCAAAGCGCAATTCATACTCGGTCTGATCGTCGAAATGTTCCTTGATGCGTCCGAACGCTTCGTCCACTCCCTCCGCCGGGTCGATGCGAACGTTGACCGTTCCCCGCGCGCTTTTGGGAATGATGTTTGCTGCAGGAGCTCCCTCGAGCTCGGTGATGGCGTAAGTGGTGCGCACCATGGCCGCAGTCTCAGGATCGCCCTTCATGATCTTCACGACAAGAGGACGGAACAGCCAAAGGTTCCCAAACACGATGCGCAGGCCGAATCCCCCATAGGCGGCCAATTCCCTGAGCATGGTCTCGATAGGAGTCGATAGCTTCGCGGGAGCGGGATGTTTCTGAAGCGAGTCCAAACCCGCCACAAGCTTGCCAGTGGCGTCTTCGAGCGAGGGCGTCGAAGCATGGCCACCTTTGGAATGCACGGTGAGAAACGCGCTGAACAAGCCTTTTTCCGTGACGCCGATGGCAGCGAAGGGACGGGTGACGCCGAGCGGCGGGTTGTCGATCACGGCGCCGCCCTCATCAAGCACCATGTACGGCTCAATGCCGCGCTCCTTGAAAAGAGCGACCATTGCAGGAGCGGTCTGCCCGTTGTCTTCCTCGCAGTTTGAGGAGCACAGGTAGATGTCGCGCGGCGGAACGAACCCCTCAGCCAGCAGCGTTTCGGTAGCCTCGAAGAGGGCGGCCAGGATGCACTTCGTGTCAACCGATCCCCTTGCCCAAATCTTGCCATCCTCGATGTCGGCGGCAAAGGGATCATGCGTCCACTCCTCGGCATGGGCGGACACCACGTCGTGGTGGGCCATGAGGACAATGGGGCCCAGGTCAGGGTTCGCACCAGGCCATCGCAGCATGATCCCATACGTCTCGACCATGGTGAGCTCAAGATGGTCGAACACGCCCGGGTAGAGCAAGCGAAGCTTTGGCACGAACTCATCGAAGGGCGTATGGTCGGCCTCGGGGTCTTCGGCCCCCCACACGGTGGCGCTGCGCAACATCTCCTGAAAGCGTTCGACCGCGGCATCGTCTCCCCGTGCGTCGCTTGGCGGCAACGGGTTTTTGATCGGCGTGGGCTTGAGCCGTGCAGCATTCACCAGCAACACGGCGACAAGCACGACAACGGCTGCTCCCATGACAGCGAGCACATACATGGCGGTCCCTCCTTGGCATCTTGTGCATACGATGTCTGCCAGTATAGCCGTTCGCTGCCGGTCGGCGCAGAAAAACCGATGCCGCAAACGCCCCGGCAGCGCATCCTGCATCCCGCTTCCGCCGCGCCTCCATCGGGGCGGGCGGCAGCGCCTCAGACCAGTTTCCTGCCGGCGTTCCACATTGCAGCGTATTTTCCCCCAGAAGCCAACAGCTCCTCGTGCGTCCCCCGCTCAAGAATGCGACCCTCGCCGATAACCGCAATCATGTCCGCTCCGCGCACGATGGGCAGCGTATGGGCCACCATGACGACCGTCTTGCGCCGGGCAAGCAGGTTCGCCACAGCTTCCTTTACGGCGAGCTCGTTCTCGATGTCCAAAGACGCCGTCGCCTCATCCAAGAGAACGATGGGAGAGTCGCGCAAGATGGCACGGGCTATGGACAGGCGCTGGCGTTCGCCGCCCGAAAGCCGGCTGCCGTTCTCGCCGATGCGTGAGGAGTAGCCTTCCGGCAGGGCACGCACGAACGCGTCGACATGTGCCAGCCGGCACGCCTCCATCACCTCTTCGTCTGTGGCCTCGGGCCGCGCGTACCGGACGTTGTCCATGACGCTGTCGTCGAAGAGAAACACGCTTTGGTCCACGATCGACACCGTTGCGAGCACGCTTTCGGGAGCATAGCCTGCAGTGTCCGTTCCTCCTATGCGCACCTTTCCCTCCTGGGGCCGATAGAATTGCGACACGAGGTTGAGCACGGTTGACTTCCCGCAGCCCGAGTCCCCCACGAGCGCCGTGAGCTTTCCATCGGCACAGCAAAGGTCAAGGCCTTCGAGCACGGGCTCGTCTTTCCGATAGGCAAACCGCACGCCCTCAAGCTCAATCCCCCACCCCGCATGTGGCATGGGCTCTGAAAGACCGGTTTCCTCGCGCTCCTCGACGACGGCCTGGATGCGTGTTTTCGCTATCATGAGGTTTTTATAGGCGGTGAGGTTGACGAAGATGCCGTTCACCAACTTGCGCGTGAAAAGGGGAAGCATGATGACGAGAACGAATGATGCAACGTCGAGCTGTCCCAGGAGACACGCCGTGCCACCCACGACGAAGAGCAGGGGTTGGCACAGTCCGACAAGTATGGACATGGCAGCACCCACCGGGATGATGGCGGCTTCGTAACGGTAGCTGATGTCGGAGTAGGCCCGCATGCTTTCGACGATGGCTTCATTCCTCGTGCCCCCCATGCCGTAGGCGCGCAGCGTCTGCATGCCGGTAACGTGCTCGACGATGCTGCTTGTGTTTGACGCGCATATCGCACTCTTGCGCACGCCATGCTTCCTCACCTGACGCCACGAGAGCGCCATGGCAGGCACAATGAAGAGAAACGACAGGGTCACGATGGCGCCTGCCGGCGGGAATATCCCTGTCACGAATCCGATCAGAAGGAGGGCAAGCGTGACGTCCTTGACGATGTCTCCCGTCTTATGCGTGAGTATCTGTTCATAGTCGTTCACATTTCCGGCAAGAGCGTTCAGGTAATCGCCACTCGACCTCTCGGTGAAGCGAGAGAGCGGGATGCGCTTGATCTTGTCTCCGAGGTAAATGCGGATGCCGCGACTCACCCGGGCGCCTCCCACTTGCCCCCGAACGTAGCCGAAGGCGTAGATGAGCAGGCGTGCCACGAACACGGCGGCGAGCAGTCCCGTGAATCGCAACAACACGACGAGATCGGCCGTGCCCCCGAACACCTGCTGCATGACCAAGAAGATGAGCGCGAAGTTGCAGCCCGCCAAAAGGCCATCGATCACGGTGCAGGCCACCGAAACGTAAAAATCGCGGTTCTTCGAAAACACGGAGCGCCCCTCCGCCATCTCGGCTCCTGAAGCGTCCATCACGCGATCCCCTTCCCTTCGCAGGCTCTCCCAAAGACGGGAGACGCTCCCCGCGGAACCGACGGCGCACACTCCTGCTCAGCGGACGCATCACCGAATCCGAACGAGATGCTGCGGGCTCTCTCGTAATCTTCCCAGGCCTTCCGATAGTAAGGGCTTGATGCGAGGACCTCCTCGTGCACGCCGACGGCCGCGAGCCTCCCGTCCTCAACGACAGCCACGCGATCGCACATCCGCACGACGCCCAAACGGTGTGCAACGATGATGGTCGTCTTTCCCGCACACAGATTAGCGATCGCTTCGTCGATCTGCACCTGGTTTTCCGGATCGGCGGCACTCGTGGCCTCGTCCAAAATGAGAATGGGCGCGTTCTTCAAGATGGCGCGGGCTATGGCGATTCGCTGGCGCTGCCCGCCCGACAGCCCTTCGTCCAAGGTGCCGATTTCGGTGTCGTATCCATCAGCGAGCGACATGATGAAATCGTCGATCCTCGCTTTGCGGGCAGCTTCGCGCACTTCCAAGAACGACGCGTCCGAATTCATGCGGATGTTCTCCAAGATGCTGCCACTGGTGAGAAAGGTCTTCTGAAAAACGACGGCCACGCTGGCCAATAAGCTGTCATAGTCGACGCTACGCACATCGATGCCCCCAATGCGGACCGTGCCGGCAGTGGGATCGCAGAAGCGGCTCACCAGCTCGACGATGGTCGACTTGCCAGCCCCAGAGGGCCCCACGATAGCCAGCCGCTCCCCCTGCGCCACCGAAAGATCGATGCCGTGAATCACTTCGCTCTTGCCGTCATAAGAGAACCGGACCTTCTCGATCCGAACATCGCTTTCCTCCGGAAATGCCACGCCGCCCGAGAAGACGGGGATGTCCAGAAGCTCCTGGGCCTTGGTGGCGCCGTTCTTCACTTGGGCGAACTTGCTGCCGACCTCCTGCAGCAGGCGAATCTCGGTCAGATAGAGCGATCCCACAAAGGCGAAGAGCAGAAACGTGCTGCCGCTGATGCTTCCCGACGAAAACATCATCCCGCCGAGCGGCACCATGATGAGCATGCCACACTCGATGACGATGATGAAGGCTGCATAGCCCGGCCCCGTCTTGCGAGAGATGTCGCACCACACGGCATGTTCGTCATCAACCGCCTCGCGAAAGCGGCGGAACGACTGAGAGCCCATGTTCAGGGCTTTGATGACCCTCATTCCACGCACGTACTCCACCATGACGGCATTCATGCGTTCAAGCGCCACGCTTGCACGCGGCATCACTCCCATCATCCGTTTGAAAATGACCCCCATGATGACGAGAGCCATCGCAAAGGGCACGAGCGTCGCCAAAGCAAGCGGCACGTTCACGGTGCAAAGGAACACGAAGGCGGCCACCGGACCGGTCGGGTACATCACCGCTTCGGGAATGTTATGGGCAAGGAACAGCTCGAGCTTCTCGATGTCTTCCGAAAGCACCGTCTTGACCGAGCCGACCGAACGCTCGTCGAGGGCGCCGAGGGGAGCGTGCGCAAGATGCTCGACGACATCGCAACGCACCCGGAACAGCGTGTTGTAGGCTCCTTTGTGCGACAGGCATCCCGCAAGGGCGAAGCATGCGAACTGAACGCACACCCCGGCAGCAACGACAAGCGCGTTCTCGACCAGCACCCCTTCTGAAAGCGTTCCCTCATAGGCAGCCTTCATGATCATGTACACGCCGTAATACGGCACCATGGTCATCAGCCCCGAGACGAAAGAGAAGGCCACGGAAGCGACCAGATATTTCCGATCGGGACCTGCCCATCTCATTATCAGTTTGACCGGATGTTCCATGCCGGTTCCTCCTTCGATGTTTTCTTGACGCCTTCGAGGATAGGCTCAGTGATCCCTCCGTCGTCGCAGACGTCCAAGCCACGTCCGAACACCCGCGAGGGTTGTCTGATCGGCATGGGAACCGCTGGGCGCAGGGCTGTCCAACCGACAGGTGTCGCCTGATCCGGAGAGGGTTTATTTGAGCCTTTGCTTATGCGTGGCCTTCATGGATCATGTCTTCAGGCACAATCTCGAAAGACCCCGTGCCCCGCCTAGCCGCGCGTGTCGCGGGACAGCAGGGCGCGAACGTCAGACAGGTCCCCCTCAACCGACACGTCAGCCACGGCCATGCCGCGCTCAAGGAGCACGGTCCGGTCGCAGGCTCGGGCTATGAATTCGAGGTCGTGGGTGACCACGAGCACGGCTCGGCCGCTGTCGGCAAGGCGGCGCACGAGACCGGCCACCGCCTCCATGCTGTTCAGGTCGAGTCCGCTCGTCGGCTCATCGAAGACCAGCAAGCGCTTGCCGCTCGCAATGCATGCGGCCACGGCAAGCCGCTGCTTCTGCCCTCCCGAAAGCGTGGCGGGATGTCGGTCGGCAAAATCGTCGAGGCCCAAATCGCCCAGCAGACGTTTCACCCGTTCGGGTGACGGCACGTCGTCACGCACCAGGCCAAATCCCACCTCCGCCTGAACGCTGTCGCCGAAGAGCTGGTAATTCACATCCTGAAACACCAGAGAACAGGCTTGCAGGCGCTCTTGAGGCCGCGCTTGACTTCCTTCCATGCACACGGTTCCGGCGCTCTCTCGATGCAACCCACAGAGCGTCCGAGACAACGTCGACTTCCCTGCCCCATTGGAGCCCACAAGGGCTGTCACCTCTCCGCTTCGAAGATCGAGGTCGACGCCGCGCAGCACCTCGTCCTTCCCATAGGCCGCGCGCACGTCGCGCAATGAAAGGAGCGGGGGCCGCAGGAGGCGCTTCCCCGAATTGCCGCAGGCATGGACCGTCGTCAAATCGCTGGCCCGCAAGCCCATCGCCTGCAATTCGCCCACCGAAAGCGAACGGAACTCGTCGACGTCCATGCGCCGCACGATACGGCCCCCCTCCATGGCCACGACCTCATCGACCACGTCCATGAGCCACCACAGCCGGTGTTCGGCCACGAGCACCGCGGTCCCCTTGCCCTTGGCATCGAGCAGATAGCGACGCAGGTCTGCTATGGCGTCTGCGTCGAGGTTCGAGGTTGGCTCGTCCAAGACCAGACTGCCGGGATGCGGGGCCCAGACGCTCGCGTAGGCGATGCGCTGCTTCTCGCCTCCCGAGAGCGAGAAAATGTTCCGATCAGCGAGTTCGCAAAGATCCAGCTCTTCGATGGTCTCACGGACACGGGAACGCAGCCGTTCCTCAGGCCAAGACAGGCTCTCCAGGGCGAATGCCACCTCTCCCGTGGAATCGACGTTGAAGAACTGGGTCCGTGGATTTTGGAACACCGACCCAACGCGCTCCGCCACCTCCCAGCTTTCCATGCTGTCGACGTCGCGTCCATCGACGAGAACCCGACCCGACATGTCACCGGGAAAGAACGAGGGGGCGAGTCCGTTGGCCAAACGCGTGACGGTGGTCTTGCCGCATCCGGAAGCACCGCAGACAAGAACGCATTTTCCCGATTCGACAAGCATGTCGACCCCGCTGACGCCCACAGGGGCATGCCCCGTTCCCGCCGGTGTCCGATAGGAGAAGCTCACCTTCCGAAATTCAATCATGGAGCCGCTCACCCCCTGATGCCGTACAGGCTGCACACGGCAGCGGCAGCGACAGCGACAGCGGCGACCCCGGCCGCCAGCAGCACTCCGTCGGATGCCCGAAACTCGATGGGGGTGAAGCATGTGCGCGGCGCCGGGTTCTCGATGCCACGCGCCACGGACGCCATGGAAAGCTCATCGGCAACGTTCGATGCGCCCATCATGAGCGGCACATACAGGCATTCCACCGTCATGCCTGGCCGTCGCAGGAAACCGGCGAGGCTCGGCGAGACGCCGCGCATGCGCATGGCATCCTTGATGAACCGCCAGTCTTCACGAATGGCAGGAATATAGCGCAACATCACGGCAAGGGGGATGGTCACCTGCCGCGGGACACGCATACGCGAAAACGCGCTCATGAATTCGTTGACATGTGTCGTCGACACGATGACGGCCGCCAGAAGCCCGCAGGGAAACACTTTGCGAACGAGCATGAAAAATGAGGAAAGCATGGTCTTGAGCACGCCCGTGTCAAGAAAGGAGACGGCAACCATGAGAGACATCATGACGGCATAGAACGCGAGCATCGACACCGAAAGCCGCGCCTTGCCCACCGCGATCCCATACGTCGCAGCAAGCAGCATCATGATGATCTCATACCACAGCCCCGGCGACAGGAACACCGCCACCGCCCAAAGCAGAAGGAGGCCAAGTTTCGCGCGTGGGTCAGGATGAAAGGCGCGGGAAGGCCGCGCGCCGACGCCTCTGGCCTCCAAGCGAGAGGCGAAAGCCAACCGGAAACGTCTTCGCCCGCGCGTCACCTCCTTCTCTTCGTGCAGGACGGCACGCGATCCGTCGGCGCAAGGTCCGAACGACGCTAGGGAAGGATCCACCCCTGGCGGGACGGCGCAGAGTCCCCCGGTCGGGGAGGAAGCCTCTTCTGGGAGAGCGGCAGCCCGCAGCCTGTTTGCAGCAGCTTCCGTCATGCGGTGACGCCCGCCTTCTCAAATTGTTTTTTCAGCAGCTTGAGGCCGACGAAGGCACTCACGAGAGCACACACGAGCGTGACCGCGATCATGGCGGGCAGCACCCATCCGGCACCCGTTGACATCATCGTGTCCATATAGGCCTGCTCCGTGCCCTTGCCGGTAAGATAGGAGGCATATCCCGATGGGTCGATCCAGAGCATGAGATAGGATCCCATGGGGTTCAGCGAGAAAACGAGAAAACTCGCCACGTTGAGTTTCTTGTTGCGGAAGCCGCCCATGCCGGCGATGAGGTCGGCCACCACGCCCAGAACGATCAGCGCGACCGCCCAGAGCCAATACATGCCCGTCACAAACATGATGAGCCCCTCGACGACCCCCAGGATGACAAGAGGACCATGCTTGGGGACCTTTGCGATGAGCAGCAGATAGACAGGACCGGTAAGCAGGGCAGCACCCGCGGGCATGAGGAAGGTGAGCATGGGATTAGGCGCAAAGAGCATGCTGCCGATCATCATGAACACGAAGTACAGCGCTATGAACACGCCGCAGGTCACCAGGTCCCGCGCCGTCAGACCCTTCTTTTCTTCACTTTGCATGCTTGTGCGCATGGCGAAAACCTTTCTCTCGAGTTCATTACCGCGTCGGCGGCGAACTTGCCCGCGGCAAGCGCGTCGCCGACGCACGGCCTTCGCCGTCTTTTCGTATAAGATAGCCTTGGCTAACAATCGACTATACTACGGCTGGGAGACATCGAATGCCAGAGACCTTGCCCCCAGCGTCCAAACGACGCACACCCCTGTCCGATCGTCGTATCTCCGAGAAGGGATTGATGCATGATTCGACTTTCTTTGTGAAAAAGGAAGCTTGTGTTAACTTTTCTGTTTGGTAGGGTAGAATCTGAGAGCAACGAGTTCAAGTACGTCCAATCGTCGTGCTTATTTTTATATTGCCCCAGATCATATTGGAGATATTCAATAATGAAGACCATGGTGACAGATTCAGCGGCCTCTAGTCCGGACGACAGGGGCCACTCCAGAAAATCAGGGAAGCCCCGCCCTGCGCCAGTCGGCGACACCCGTGAACCCCATCGCGACAGCATACATGCCCCCACCCTCGAGATCGCCGGATTCGAGGAGATCGAACGCCCCGAAGGATTCTGCCCGCTCTGGCGCTCGTATCATTGCGACGGAGGAAACAGTCGCGGCGACTTCCATATCCTCGCTCCCAGCGACCGCTGGCAGATCGCCATCCACGATTTCACGCTCGTCCAAGATGCCCTCATGGAATTCAAGCTGCCGGAGTATCTGAGCGTAGCTTGGTATGACTCAATTTCCGGCGAGGAGTTTTCTCCTTATCGCAAGCTGCGAGCCAAAAGCATCTGGGGGTTTTACAGCGGAGAGGGAGGATGGAGGGGCCTTGTTCACGGAGGAGTGCCCGTGCGCTCCGTCTCGGTGGAAGTGATGCCGCAGATGTCCAGAGAATACCTGGAGCAGGAGTACGGAGGACAGTTCGAGCGCGTTCGCGACGCATTTGCCTCGCTCAACGACTCCGACGACTTCCCCGAGCTGCGTGCGGTGCTCTCGCGGCTCTGGCCACGTCCCGGCGATGAGCAGCGAAGCCAGCTGTACTACGAGGGAAAGGTGTTCGAGGCCATGGGTCTCATCGTGGAACGGACAAAAGTGAGGCCGTCACAACCGCACCGCGCCGTGTCCTCCGAAGATCGGGACCGCATCCTGAACGTCGCCTCCTACATGGACGACCATTGCGCCAGCACGCTCAAGCTGCCCGACCTCGCGCGCGCCGCATGCATGAGTCCCACGAAGTTCAAGGGATGCTTCAAAGCGGTCACCGGGTCAACCGTGACGGAATACGTGCAGAGTCGGCGCATCAGCCAGGCGGAACAGCTGCTTCGACAACCCGACCTGTCCATCGAGCAGGTTGCTCGCACGGTGGGCTACACCTGTGCGAGCCGCTTCGCGGAGCTGTTCCGTCGTGAGACAGGCCTTCTGCCCAGCGAATACCGAGCCGGAAGGTCTGAAGGGCACGCCGCAATCCCCTCAAGCGCTAGCGAACGCTTGGCACGTAATACCCAGCTTCGGTGACGGCGCGATGGAGGCGGCCCTCGTCGACCGGAGCCTTTGACAGGACATGCGCAGTGCCTGAGGTCAGGTCGACGCGCGCCCATGTGCCTTCGATGGAATTCAGCGCGTTCTCCACGTTGCGCACGCAATGGTCACAGGTCATGCCGCTAACCTTGAGGTTTTGAGAATAGGGGTAGTGTGATTCGTCGAGGTCAGCCACTTTCACCCGCTTCGCCTCACCGCCTCCTCCACCGCCGTGGCATCCCCCCTTGCCCGAGAATGACCGGTACATCCGCCGTGCCGCAAACACGGCAAGCACGGCGATGATCACGATCAGGATAACGGTCGGTGCATTCATGGGTCTCCTTTCATGTCGATGGAAACGATCGTCGGGGCAGGTCGTCGGACGGGCAGGTCCTCCCTCGCCGGGACGGAGGGACGATGCGCTCTTTCCGTCCGCCATCCATCTGCTTCGATATTTGTTGCCTTAAGCTAACTCATTATAGCACTCCGGGATGGCGGCGCGCAGCATGTTCGCGAACGGCCGTCTGAGAATCGTCCGAAAACGGGGCGTGCGCGAGTGCAAAGAGCACGCTGCGCATCTTGGGAATATCCAGGAAAAGAGCGCGGGCGGTGCTTGGGAGACGAAGGATGCGACTGCAGCGCCATCTAAACAGCCGGTCGCCGACATTCGCGGCAAAGAAGGTGTGGATTGACGGGTACCGAGGCTTTCCCCCTTGACGTAGCTTCCCTTATTCGATATATGTTAGCTAGAGTTAACATATATACTGAGCCTATCGTCAAGGAGGCCCCATGGATAGCGTTCCCCTTTGCACCGCTTTCGAGCGCAAGCTCGTCCATCACTGCACTCCCACGTTCGCAGCCCTCAAGCCAGCCAATCTGTTCTCCTGCCCCTTTGAGCAACCACGCTCCGAACAACCGCAGGGGGAAGACGGCGTGAGCGTGGGCACCTGCCAGGAAAGCCTGACGGACGCCCTCAGGGGTGCACGGCAGAAACTTGACCCCCACGGTGTGAGGATCGAGATATTGGCACGACGAGCAACCAGCTCGCTCATCTACGTGTATCGTCCCAATCTGTTGAAGCAGAGCATCAGCCAAGAGCGGGTGGCGGCATATCTGACACAGGAAGGCTATGACGTCAGTTCCCTCTCCTCCTGCATCACGCGGCTCTATCAGCGCATAGGTGGCACCGATCTGAAGAGCCAGATTACGGGCACCTGCTCGTTTCCCCATGAGATTGGCTTTTTCCTCGGGTATCCCTACGAAGACGTCATCGGATTCATCGAGAACAGGGGCGAGAACTTCCTGTGCAGCGGCTGCTGGAAGGTCTATGCGAAAGAGCGGGATGCACAGACCTGCTTCTGCTGTTACAAGAATTGCACCGTGATGTACGAAAGCCTGTTTGACGAAGGAGTCGGCATCGAATGCCTTGCGGCCGTCGATGAGAACTTCCCTGCCGCCGAAGCGTTTTTGGCGGCAGGATAGGGTCTGGCACGCGGCGCGTGGGGCACCTGCGCCCTTGGCTGTCGCCTCACGCGCGGCGTGCCGCGGATGCAGGAATTCCCCAAGCGTTAGGAGCGCACAATGAGCAAAGTAGCTGTCGTGTTTTGGAGCGGAACGGGCAACACCGAGGCCATGGCTGACCTTGTAGCCCAAGGGGTCCGTGCCGGAGGAGGAACGGCTGAGGTCATCCAAGCGGCCGACTTCAACGCGGATCGTCTCGACGAGTTTGATGCTTTCGCCTTCGGGTGCCCGGCCATGGGAGCCGAAGAGTTGGAGGACATGGAATTCCTTCCCATGTACGATGAGGTGGAGCCCTTGCTGACCGGACGGAAGGTCCTGCTGTTCGGCTCGTATGACTGGAATGACGGTGAATGGATGGGGCTGTGGGAGCAACGCGCCGAAGAGGCAGGGCTCGACATCGTCGACTCAGTCATCGCGAAAGATTATCCCGATGACGAAGCCAGCGCCGAATGTCTGCGCGCCGGCGGCCTGCTTGCCGCATAGGCTCAGAGGAAAACGCCCTCGCCGAGGCAGCTGCCGGACGCACCGTGGACCGCGCGAACGAGACCCGTTGGCTCGGTCCACGTGGCCCACCTGATGTTTTCGCCCGTCATCAGCCGTCCAGAAAAGAGCGTTCGGTGCCGTGCCCATCCGGGCACCATCATGACCCACAGCCGCCTTCGGCATTGAGACAGGCACCCACGAACAGGCAAGAAGAAAGTGAAATTAGGAATAAAAGAAGAGGCGGAGGGAAAGGGGGTTCCCTCCGCTTTGGTTTGCGACGGATGGCCAGACGAGAGGAACCTCCGCCGCCCGGGTAAGCAGGCTTATGTCGAAAGAATGTCGTGAAGAATAGGTTCGATCTTCTCTTTATTTCCTCACGTCAATCGCTCTTTCGATGTTGTTAGAATAAGCTAACTTATCGAGCGAGACAATGGCAGTTAACTATGGCATACAATTTCTCCACAAATCGAGCAAGGAGAGAAACCAGCGATGGCAAAGGAGGAGAGCGGGATGCGGTCCGTCTCTCCTCCGGCCCCTGGATAGCCCCGGCGTCCCCTTCAGAGCGTCCAGCCCACCGCCGCACCCTGAAGGTCAATCACGCCCCTTTGGTTCCGTTACCCCTTTTGGTTCAGTCATGCCCTTTTGGTGCCGACGGCGATGTCGAATCCCTGAGGGAATTCGGCGGTGACGCCGTCGCGCGGAGCGGCACGGGGCGGCGCAGGCCGCAGCCTCGATTTCAGGATGAATCCTCATGAGTTTCGGGCCAAACGATGCAACGGAAGGGAGACCCTTCGTCCGGCATGGCCGCCCTGCGCCAACCTCGGTATGCCGCCTTTGTCGCGGACGAGCATCCGATCAGCTGCATCCTATCCCCGCATGCCGAGGCACGACGCAAAACGCTGCCAGACTATGAAGCGAACAAATGTTTCACGTGAAACATCGGGACACCGATCTTCGGCTGCGGCTTGGGGCCGAGCTCCCGGCTGCGGCCGGGGTGCCGGTCTCCGGTCGATGCGCAGGTCGCAGGTCGCAGGTCGCAGG
>JAEZDJ010000100.1 GCA_023429565.1 Actinomycetes bacterium | reverse complement strand
GGATGACGACCCCTCGCTTTCTGCTGCCGATCAGGCTGCCCAACGGGCCATGCGTCTGCGTTCCAGCGTCACTCCCGTCGCGTCGATGGCCGATCTCTGCGCGTCGCGAGGCGTGTCCGACCTTTCGGTTCTGGACACCGCAAACATGGTGCCGGTGGTGCTGGACGCGACGGTGGAGGCGGACTCGGACGACGCGGCGACGATTGCGATCACGGGCGGATTCTATGGCTCTGCAGAGGGGTCGGTGACGATCGGCGGGGTGGCTGCAACGGTGGCGTCGTGGTCGGACGACCGCATTGTGGTCGAATGCCCCGCCGGCATCTCGAGCGGCGTGTTGGTCGTCAAGGTGGAGAATGCGGCAGGGAAGACGGGCCAGCGTGCGATTGCGCTTGAGCTGCCCGTTCCCCCCGCTGACGAGGCGACCCCCCTGTATGAGCGCGAGTATGAGTTGCCGGCGCTCTCGGAAGTGCCTGCTGAGGCAATGGATCAAGCGTTGATTGCGGGACTTGGGGGAAAGCTGTACCTGCTGCCTCGGTCGGCCCAGTCTGGCATTGCGACGCAAATGTGGGCGCTCGATCTGGCAACGGGGGAGTGGGAGCGCTGTGCCGACCTTCCGACTGCAGTCGTGTCTCCCACGATGGTTGCCTATGAGAAGACGATGATCGTCGGAGGCACGTTCGAGGGTGCCGACGGCGACGCTGTGTCTTCGCTGTTCCAATTCGATCCCGCGACTGGATCTTGGTCCGCGATCGAAGTCCCTCTTCCCCGGGAGTCGACGTTGGCCAACGTCGAGGGGACGCTGCTTGCAGTCGGCGGTGCGACGGGTGACGGAGACGAGCTTCATGAGATCGACGAGGTGGTCTCCATCGACGTGAAGGCAAAGGAGACCAAGCTTGTCGGTCACTTGGAGACTCCCCTCATGGATCCCGACGTGTCAGCCAGCGGGACCACGCTCACCGTGGGGCGTGGCGTTGCCATGAACACGCAAGGGCAGATTGAGGCTGTGAATGGATTTGCCCTCTACACCTACCAAGACGGGCAGCTGACCGGTGGGGACGATGTTGCTGCCCTGCCCGATTTTGGAGCCAGCGGGCCGAACCCCTATGTGCTCGCCGTGGTCCGTGACGGCATCGCGTCGGTTGGGTTCTCCGCCGTGGAAGCCGGAGGCTCGGGCACGCTCGAAGACGAGGACACGTATCTGCTGAACGTTCCGTCAGACGATGGCGACAGTGCAGGGCTGAGGGAAGCTTCGACGTTTGCAGGCTTTGGCAAACGGTTCATGCGCGGCCAGGTGTATAACCAGGCAGTCGCTGCCTATGACGGGCAGCTATATGCCATCGGCTATCTGAACGGGGGAGCAGATGGTTGGGCTCTCCGATCCACGGCGGTCGCGACTTACCCTGCAGCTGGCGATGTCATCCATGGTGGCGACGATCCCACGCCCACGCCCGAGCCTACTCCGTTGCCCGGTCCCAGCCAGAACGGCTTGGCGAGCACCGGTGACGGCATGCTGCCGTTCGTCTCCTTCGCCGCTGGCGTGATGCTGCTTGCGATGTTGGGGGCTGCTGTGGCCCTGAGGAGGCCGAGGAACCGCTGACGGATCCTTTCTGTTGACGGGGTTCGATATTTGATGGGTAGAGGCTTGCGGAGGGTTGTGATGGGAGGGGGGCGGATTGCCACCGCTAAACCGTGGATGTCGATCGGGCCCTCCGCGAGCATGGCCCGACTGGGTTTTCGCCCATGCCTTTTGTTGCCCGAGGTCATGCTTTTCATCGCTCGGACGTGCTACCATTGTCTCGAGGTGAGCGACGATGACGGAATTCAAGGAAGAGAAGGAACTCGGTCCATCGGGAATGGTCGCGATGGACGAGACCTTCTTCAAGCGTGTCTATGCACAGGTGCGAAGCGTTCCGTATGGGACCGTGTGCACCTACGGCGACATCGCCGATCTCGCAGGGTATTCCCGTGCTTCACGCGAGGTGGGATACGCCATGAGCCGTGTGCTCGGCGAGTGGAATCTTCCGTGCCACCGCATTGTCAACGCCAAAGGAACGCTTGCTCCGACGTATGCGTTCGGTGGCAAAGACAAGCAACGCCGGCTCCTCGAAGAAGAGGGCGTTACCTTCGTCGACGCCGAAACCATCGACATGCGAAAGCATCGCTGGCCTCCCACGGCAGAACCGGAACAGTTGGGATTGGGACTGTAGGTTTCTGCTGACGAACTCGTTGCTCTGACCTGCTCACGTCATATGGATATCCTGACAACTACATGACGCGAGAAGTCAGACGAGTCCGGACAGGGCGGCTCATGGTGGTATGCTTTCGGACAGCAGTCACACTCTATCGTCAGGAGCAAGCAGTGCCCAATGCCAATGAAGTCGGATCGGGTGGACAAAGAAGCGTTATCGACGACGATCAATTGAAGAAGATGATGTCGTCGAGCAAACCCGGTTTCTTTCAGCAGAACAAGTTCCGCATGGTCACCATTGTGCTCATCGCCATCAATGTGATCATGTTCGGTATAGAAGTCCTTCTGTCGGGGCTTCGCGTCAATATTCCCACCACCGTGCTCGTCAACATGGGGGCGATGTATGCGCCGTTGATCCAATCGGCGGGTGACCTCTATCGGTTCGTCACCCCGATGTTTCTTCACGTCGATCTCATGCACCTGGGATTCAATATGGTGGCACTCTGGAGTGTCGGCGAAGTGCTCGAACGCGTGCTCGGTAAAGGAAATTTCATCGCGTTGTACTTCGTCGGCGGCATCACGGGCAATGCCGTATCATATGCCGCCGATGTGTTCATGGCGGGTCCTTCGACCGTGAGTGCCGGTGCCTCGACGAGCGTGTTCGGGCTCTTCGTCGCCGTGGCGCTATTGGCGTTGCTTCATAAGAACAATCGCGGGTATTTCGCGCAGTACAGCAAGGGCATGCTCGCCATCATAGGCGTGAACGTGCTCTACACCTTCGTTGTTCCGAGCATCTCAATCAGCGGACACCTGGGCGGCGCGCTCGGAGGCCTCATCGCCATGTTCATGATTCCCGCTCAAAGCCTGCGTGTACCGAACCCCGTGCGCATCGTTGTCGGTGTGCTCTGGGTGGCATCGCTCATGTGTCTGATCGTGTCGCAGGGTATCATCGGCTGAGCGTTCATCGTGGCGGCAATCTCCGGTAGAGCTTTTCGCGTCGGCATTGATCCGTAGGATTCGGTTTTCAGTTGCCGGTCTGTACTGGTTGCGATCCGCTATGGCGTACTTGCGGTCCGGCAATGGCCTCAAAATGGCTGATATATCAACCAGTACGGCGAGTCGGCCTTAAGCGAAAAACGCTTGTGCCCTATACCACTTTACCCTTGCAGTGATCGATCATGTGTTGAACCATTTGGGCCGTCCAGCCGGTGAGCTCCCTTTTGCGCGGCTTCAGTTCGCCATCGATCAATTCGTCAAAGGTCACTTTGATCTTATCGTAGCGAGTTACCTTGGAATCCGTTTCGAGAGAAAGGCATCCTTCGACCGTTTTGAATGCCCTGAGTGCCTGTTTCAGCGTGGGATTGTACATGATATGAGGTTGGTCGTTGTCGTCCAAATAGGCGATGATGCATTTCGTAGCACCGATCTGGTTTGCAGCCAGACACGCGGCGCCGTCGAGGGATGTCAATGTTTCGAGCAGATCCTGTGCCACGGAGGCATCGTCAACGGTTGCCGTTTCGCACGGTATCGAAAGAATCGCTTCGTCTTTTACCAGTTCCTTGATCATGATGCTCCCGTCGGATGAATGCCTCTCTGCGCTGGCCCTGCGTGCTTTCGGCAACGATGCCAACCCGAGCCTCGGTAGATTCTAACACGACGGAAGGCGGATGTATGACGGATGGGGCATTCCCGAGCGGATAGTGATTCGGTACGGGCATGCTCGATCAGATGTCCACCCAAAATTTCGAGTTCTTGTAGAGTTCCTCGACTTTGCTGCGCGCCCAAGGTGTTTTGCGTAGGAAATTAAGCGAGCTTTTGAAGTTGGGGTCGTTGCAGAAGCATTTGATCTTGATTCGCTTCGCTAATCCATCCCATCCGTATTTATTGACGAGTCGTTTGAGCATCATTTCGAGTGTCACGCCGTGAAGCGGATCGTTGGGGTGTTCCCGTGCGTCGGATTTTTCGGTGGGCATTCATCCTCGTTTCCTTTGCATTCGATTGTCTCACGCTTTGTGTCGATGCGGCCGCAGAAAAGCATTCGTTGTGTAAACACAGCGTCCGATGGCAGCGCGTCCTTTTGCGTGGGAGGCTCAAGCGCATCAAATGCCCGGCTGTGCCATCGGGCTGCACAGAAAAGATGATGCTCATTGACCTGTTCAACAAGCCATCCAAACCGATCGCTTGATACGTCAGGACCCATTTTCCCGCAGTGCCCTTGGGGATGGCAAGTTTTGAGGCGATTGCTCCTTCGCCGAAGCCTCGCTTAATCAGCTCGGCGGCAAAGAGCCTCACGTCCCCATCGTGCTTGCATCTTGAATCTGCTCTAATCAAAAACCGCACCTTCAAAACTTGGACTTTCATTTTCTAGTCCAAATTTTGGAACGCGGTTCAGACGCCCCTCCCTTTCGGCTTTGGGATGGCGGGCGATGCTAAGCGAGTTCGGACACCAGGCGTTTGACAAGGCGGGTGACCTGTTCGGTCGGGCAGCTTGAATAGAACAACCTGATGTCGTAGTCGTATTCCCTGGTCTTGAGGGGCAGGGCGACGTACTCCTTGTCTTCGCTTGTGCAGAGCTGCTTCGCCATCGATTCGGGGACCATGAGCAGTGCCCCGTTCAGTCCGGAGAGCAGCACTTCCGCAAAGGATTCCGAGTTCCGCGTTTCAAGGTTCCCGGGCACGTCTCCCGGTATGCCGTTGAGGCGGCAGATGTCCTGCAGGTGCTTGCGGTTCGCATGGTCCTTATTCGTCCGCAGCGAGACGAAGGACGACGAGCGTATGTCTGGTATGTCCAGGAAGGGCTGTTCTGCAAGGGGATGGGAGCGTTCCATCAGCGCATATGATTGCTCGGAAGACAGCTTCACGGTGTTGAGGTCGTGCGTGTCGATCATTCCCGAGAAAGGCTCGATTGCCACATCCAGCTCGTTGGCTCGAATGAGGTCGAACGGGGTCTGGCCGACATCGTTCACCAGCCTGATGGTCAGGCGCGGGTCCTCGTCTTTCAGGTTGCGGCACGCCATCTTGAATGTGGTGGCTGCATTTGATTCCAGCAATCCGCTCACCCTGACAACCAGGGGTCGGTTGGCACGCAGCTCAGTCATGCTGTCCAGCATTTTCCTGTATGAGTTCGACATGACGGATGCCCAGTGAAGGAACACCTCTCCCTCTGGAGTCAACTGCATCGGTGAGGTTGTCCGGTCAAAGAACTCAGCCCCAAAACGCTTC
Source organism: Actinomycetes bacterium (assembly GCA_023429565.1). Lineage (GTDB taxonomy): Bacteria > Actinomycetota > Coriobacteriia > Coriobacteriales > Eggerthellaceae > JAEWQO01. The sequence goes on along the minus strand of JAEZDJ010000100.1, from coordinate 4,047 downwards.
TCTAAAGCAAGAAGATGCCTGCTGAGAGCCGGTTGGGTCACATGCAGCTCCCGAGCGGCTTCCGACAGGTTCCCATGCTTTGCGATCATCCCGAATTCTTCGAACAGCTCGACATCCATCGTCACCCCTTATCTCCCCAAACGGAAGTATAGCATGCTCCGATTTCCCTGATGCAGCATCACGGGGGGCGACGCATGAAGCATAGCCTCTATGCGGAAAGCTTATAGGCGGATGCCGTCAGGCGGATAGCGCCATGCGCGCTCTGTCGCGAATGTCGTGGGTATCTTCATTTCCCCTACCGCAGGCCAGATTTATAGAATTCAGCGTGGAGAGACAGGGAGGAGGGAATATGGAAGAGTCAGAAGAAGAGAGGGAGCCTGAGGGCGTCGATCAAGCGGATGCTCCTCAGGCGAAAAGGCGGAAGAAGTGGCCGATAGCGCTTGCGGTTGTCGTGGTTGTGGCCGCGTGCGCGGGCGGTGGCATGTGGGTGTGGCACGAGCAGCCTTCGTTCTGCGCGGCAATCTGCCACGACACCATGAATTCGTACGTGGAAAGCTGGGAGGACAGCTCGTACACCGTGCACGCGCATGCCGAGCAAGGCATCGCCTGCCTCGACTGCCACAAGCCGGTACTATCGGAGCAGGTGCAGGAGGCGGTCAAGCAGGTGACGGGCGACTACACCTTGCCGCTTGCGAAGATGGAGGTGGATGACAGCTTCTGCCTGAGAGACGGATGCCACACGCGGGCCGACGTCGAGCAGGGAACCGCCACCATGGAAGTCGACGGCACGAAGGTCAATCCCCATACGCAGACGGTCAACGCGGCAGCGACCAACCCGCACGACGGCAGTGGAGAACAGCCGGCATGCTCCGAATGCCACACCATGCACCGGGCTTCGAAAGGGATGGACTATTGCTACAGCTGCCATCATGCCGAGACGTTTGCGGTATGCGAGAGCTGCCACGACCATCGTTGATGGATTGGGGCGCGGCCGGCCAAGGAGCCGGCTGGACAACAAGGAGGAGGAAACATGGGTGTTTCAGTATCGAGGCGTAAATTTTTGACGATCGGCGCCGTTGGCGCGGCGACGGCAATGGGAAGCTTGGCGCTCACGGGGTGCGCGTCAAACGGCAACGGCGGTGCCGACGCCTCGTCGGTCAAGTGGGACCATGAGGCTGACGTGGTCGTCGTCGGCTACGGGGGAGCTGGTGCTTCAGCTGCCATCGGGGCCGCCCGGGCTGGATCGACGGTCATCGTGTTGGAGAAGGCGCCCGAGGGTGAAGAAGGCGGGAATCTGGGCGTATGCGGAGGCGGATGGATAGCGGTCGACGAGTCCAACCTCTCCGGTGCTTTTGACTTCATAAAGGCACAGGTGCCCTCATCCGTGACCGATGAGGAAATCCAGGGATTCGTGGATGAGCTTGTGGGAACGCCGGAATTTGTGGAGAGTTGCGGAGCCAAGCTCGGCGAAGTGGGGAAGGCTCCCGGATGCCTGTACCCAAACCTGGTCGGCGCGGAGGCAATCCCCGGTTCCCAGAATGCGGGAGGTCCCGGAAAGAAGCTGTTCTCCCATCTCAAGGAGACGGCCGAAAGCCTTTCAGGCGTGCAGGTCATGTATGAGACGCCGGGATACAAGCTCATATTCGACCCCGAAACCAAAGAGGTCTTTGGCGTGGTGGCGAAGCAGGGCGATGCGGAGATCAACGTCAAGGCGAAACGCGGGGTGATCCTCGCCCTCGGCGGATACGAGAACAATCTTGAGATGGCCCACCAGTACTGTGCTCCGGAAGTGCCCATCTACCCATGGGGCACTCCGTACAACACGGGCGACGGCTTCCCGATGATTTCGGAAGTTGGGGCAAAGCAGCGTCACTTCGCCTCCGTCGAATGGGGCTCGTTCTGCTTCAAGAAGGCGTCTGACGTCGCCGGCACCGCGGTGGCCATCGTCTACACGGCCGACCAGTTCGACAATGCAATTCTGGTCAACAAGTACGGCAAACGTTTTCAGGACGAGATTGCGCACAATGCGGGATTCTTGCCCACGCCCACGCACGACAAGCGGTATCCGCTTGCGCAGCTGGTGTACGATCCGGTCGAGAAGATGGAATACACCAATCTGCCTTTCTATATGGTCTTCGACGAGACGAAGCGGGCTGCCGGCCCCTTGGCGAACCTCGCTTCGAAGGATTCCGGCCAGACGTGGTGTGGCGTGCACAAGAACTTCACCTGGTCTGACGACAACATGGCAGAGGTGGACAAGGGGTATATATTCAAGGCGGACACCATAGAGGAGCTTGCCAAGCAGGCCGGCGTCGACCCGGCTGCCTTGAAGGAGACGGTTGACGGCTGGAATGCCACGGTTGCTGCAGGCGTTGACGCGGAGTTTGGACGCACGGGGCAGCTGACCCCCATTTCGACGCCTCCTTTCTATATGAGTGAAATGGCTCTGAGCTTCATCAACACCCAAGGAGGCCCCGAGCGCGATGCGGCGCATCATGTGATCGATTGGGAAGGCAACGTCATCCCTCGCCTGTATGCGGGCGGAGAGTTTGGTTCCATCTATGGCTTCCTGTATCAGGGCGCTGGCAATGTGCCGGAGGCGATGGGAACCCGTGTGGCGGGGGAGAATGCGGCCGCGGAGGAGACTTGGGCCTAGATCGGAGCTTTTGATTTTTCTCGTGCCCGACTCATGTGTGGCACAGAGCGCGGCGGCCAGCATTCCCCTCCCTGCTGGTCGCCGCGTTTGGTTGGGGATGGTCTGCTGGAGAGGGGGTGGGCTGGCTTGGATGTGCTGGTCTCAAGAAAGCTTCGAGGACATGCCGCGTTTCTTCAGGGAGAAGCGTGGCACACGTCCGGTTTGGAGGGAGAGGCTTTGGAGAGTGTTTAAATGCTTGCCCTTGCTTTGTCGTTTGAGCCAGGCGCGCCTCTTCTAGCTCTCGCCTTTAATTTGGTGTTGGGTTTTGAATACACCCTCCAACTCTCCCTGGTTAAAAAGAGTTTCAAGGATTGTCCGCAGCTTCTTTTCTGGCGTGTTAATTGGGCGTATAAACTGATTCTTTCTGGATACGGGACGATATCTGATATCTGGTGAGGATAATTGAAAGCGAAGGGCAATGTGCCCGTCGCTTTCTGCGAAGCACTTAAGGGAGTAAAAAATATTACTTCTTGTCTCTTTCTTGTGCCATTGGCTCCTTTGTGTTTTCTATTATATGGAGCCTTTTGAGTTCATCCTTTACCACAGCACGAACAATCAGATACAGAATAAGAGACACAATAACGAGACCGCCTATGAAAAATACTATATTAAGGAGGATGACGAAAAAATTAACATGCATGTTCAGCAGCCTTTTCTCGGATTGTCATGCCGTAGTCCAAACGCGACATCAGTTGACCCATTTTAGGCCAACTGATGTCGTAGGTAAAGAATACTGAAGGCCTAAGGGAGATGTATGGTTGCCCTATTGCTCTCGGCACCAAATTCAACGTAAAATGCTTGGTGCGCCGTCCATACTACAAGAGGATTTGCCCAGTCAGCTGCCTCAATGTACAAACCAAATCCTTTTGCCAGTGTTCGACCGCCATCTAGGCGAACCGGGGCCGTGCTGCCTTCCTCCGTGACGCCCGTCCGTAAATCGGCGGCATATGCATAGCAGCTGTGAACGTCTCCAAAGCGTGCCACTCCATACTCGTCGATTGCTCGATAATAAGACGTAGTGAATCCTATCAATGCGATAGAGGTGACATGTCCTGGCATTGCATACTGGTATGTTCCCGTGCAGAGAGAATCCGCTCCTCTTGCAAGCGGAAACTGCTCAACTACGACAGGCTCTTCTCCTTCGGCCAAAGATTTTGCAACAGCTTCTTCATATTTCATGCGTGCAAAATCATTGGCACGCTTTATCTCGGGGCAGTTAGTTTCATCTAGGGAGTGTCGTCACGAGATATGGAGCCACATCACAAAACATCTTATCTGCACTGAGGCAACGAACGACGAGAGGTTCTTGGCATAGCGGGTCGCGATGCCCCGCCACCTCTTCAGGTGCATGA
>JAEZDJ010000038.1 GCA_023429565.1 Actinomycetes bacterium | reverse complement strand
TAGTGGAAGCGGTCCGGGCATAGCCCCGCGGCTTTTGTCTCGTCCGCATAAAACTAAGTGAAACGAATCGAGCCCGACTAAAGTCGAACTCGATTCGTTAAACAGGGGCTTTTGATACAGCCCCCTTCTGAAAGCGTCAGAGAAAACGAGCCGCGTCGCCTACTTGAAGAACCCGTCGTAGTTATGCATCTTCAACTGGGATTCGACCTTGCTCATCGTATCGAGGGCAACGCCGATCATGATGAGGATCGAAGTCCCGCCGAATGCCTGGATGAGCGTGTTACCGGTGAAGTAGAAGATGATGGACGGAACCACCGCGATCACGGCGATGAAAATTCCTCCGGGCAACGTGACGCGATGCAGCACGTTCTTGATGTAGGTCACCGTCGCGGATCCCGGACGGACTCCCGGGATGAACCCGCCCTGCTTGCGCAGGTTGTCCGCAGTCTCTTCGGGATTGAACACCATCGACGTGTAGAAATATGCGAAGAACACGATCAGGAGCACCGTGAGGATCCAGTTGATCCACCCGGTCGACATGGCGTTTGCCACATTGGTCAGCCAATCGATGTTGAACAGCGCCGCCAGCTGAGCTGGGAAATAGATCAGGCAGCTTGCGAAAATGATGGGGATGACGCCTGCCGCATTCACCTTCAAGGGAATGTAGGTGGACTGGCCGCCCATCATCTTGCGTCCCTGGACGCGCTTGGCATAATTGACGGGAATGCGCCTCTGGGCGCGTTCCACGAAAATGATCGCCGGGATGCACACCAGGACGACGACGAGAATGAGAGCCGTGACAGCAATGCCCATTCCTGTGTCGGCCGTGAGGTTTATCGACGAGAAGATGGCGCTCGGAACGCGCGACACGATGCTCACGAAAATGATGAGCGACATGCCGTTGCCCACGCCGCGCTGGGTGATGAGCTCGCCCATCCACATGATGAAGGCGGTGCCGGCCACCAACGTGAACACGACGATCGCATCCGTCAGAAGTTCGGGGACCTCAGGAGAGAACACCACACCGTACTGAGACGATTTGAACAGGAAGAGATACCCGACCGCGTTGATGAGGCCAAGCCCCAACGTCAGATAGCGGGTCACCTGGGTGATGCGACGGCGCCCCGTCTCCCCCTCCTTGGCCCAACGGCCGACCGTCGGGATGACGCCCTGCATCAGCTGCATGATGATCGATGCGGTGATATAGGGCATGATGCCGAGCGAGAACACCGAGAAGTGCGAAAGCGCACCGCCCGTGAACAGGTCGAGCATGGTCATGGAAACGCCGGAGCCCGCGAACGAATCCGCGAACTCCTTGAAAGGGATGCCGGGTACCGGCACATAGGCACCGAAGCGGTAGAGCGCAAGAATGGCCAACGTGAAGATGATCTTCTTGCGGAGCTCCGGTACCTTGAATGCGTCAATGAGAGAGCTTAGCAAGGCTCTTCGACCTTTCCTCCGGCTGCCTCGATTTTGGCTTTTGCCGAAGCAGACACCTTATCGACCTTAATCGTCAATGCCTTGGTGATCTCACCGTCACCAAGGATTTTCACCAAAGCATCCGCATGCTTGATGATGCCCTTGGCCTTCAGGCTGGCACCGTCAACAACATCGCCGGCCTCAAACTTCAACTCAAGACGGCTCACGTTGACCGGCAGATACTCCACACGGTTGATGTTCTTGAAACCGGGCAACTTCGGCAGACGGCGCGCAAGCGGCGTCTGGCCACCCTCGAAGCCCGGACCCTTGCCGCCACCGGCACGAGACTTCTGGCCATTCATGCCACGACCGGCGGTCTTGCCCTTGCCGGATCCGGGGCCACGGCCCACGCGTTTACGGCTTTTACGAGAACCCTCTGCAGGGTAAAGATCCTTCAATTCCATTGTTCTGCTCTCCTTTCGCAGCGGGCGCATGCCCGTGCTGGCAGCTCGCCGCCAGCTAACTTCCAAAACAGCTTGATCGATGAACCCGAATCCCGGTGCATCGATCAAGCATTATACCTTACGAAGGCACATATCGCAGGATGATTTTATCCCTCCGACAGCCAGAGAAGATTAGATCTCCTCGACTTCGACGAGATGCTTCACCTTGAAGATCATGCCACGGACGCTCTCGTTGTCAACCTGTTCGACCGTACGGTTGATCTTGCCCAATCCAAGCGCGCTGAGCGTCTTGCGCTGATCGTCTTTATAGCCGATGGAACTCTTGATCTGAGTGACGCGCAGGGTTTTTTTCGCCTCAGCCATTACTTCTTCTCCTTCCAGCCATAGATCTGGGCCACAGAGATGCCGCGACGCTTTGCAACGTCGTCGGGACCTTCCATGCTCTGGAGACCTTGGGCCGTGGCCTTGACGATGTTCAAGGCGTTGTTCGTGCCAAGCGACTTCGTCAGCACGTCGGTGACGCCAGCAAGCTCCATGACGGCACGAACCGGGCCGCCGGCGATAACGCCCGTGCCGGGAGCAGCCGGCTTGATGAGCACGCGACCGGCGCCATATTCGCCGACGATGTCATGCGGCAACGTCTTCTCCGGCGTCAGAGGCACGGTGAACATGTTCTTCTTCGCGTCCTCAACGCCCTTCTTGATGGCGATAGGCACTTCCTGGGATTTGCCCATTCCGACGCCCACGCGACCGTTGCCGTCACCGACGACCACGAGCGCTGTCAAGGCGAAGCGGCGGCCGCCCTTGACAACCTTCGAAACGCGGTTGATGTAGACGACGCGTTCCTGGAGCTCCGGTACCGCAGCGTTGTCCTGTTTGTTACGAGCCATAGACTTAACCCCTTCTAGAATTTCAAGCCTGCTTCGCGGGCGCTGTCGGCCAAGGCCTTCACGCGTCCGTGGTACAGGTTGCCGCCACGGTCGAACACGACTTCCGTGACACCGGATTCCTGAGCTTTCTTGCCAGCTATTTCACCAAGCACCGCAGCTCCCTCGACCGTCGCGCCGCTCTTGCCCGATGCCTTGAAATCGGGACCGAGCGTGGAAACGCCAAAGAGCGGCCTTCCGGCGACATCGTCGACGAACTGAACGTAGATGTTGGAGTTGCTGCGCGTGACACACAGACGGGGCCGAGCGGCAGTGCCGGAAATCTTGCCGCGGACACGGCGATGGCGGCGAGCCAGCCCAGCTTGTTTCTTCTGAAGCTTGTTCATGATAATCCCTTCGATCTCAATCCCTGAGGCTGCGCTTAATCGGACTTAGCGGCTTTGCCGAGCTTGCGACGGACATGCTCGCCCTCGTAGCGAATTCCCTTGCCCTTGTAAGGCTCGGGCTTGCGCCACGCACGAATGTTGGCGGTCACCTGTCCGACTTGCTCTTTGCTCGGGCCTGACACGATGATCTCTGTCTGGCTCGGGACTTCGAACGTGATGTTCTCGGGCGCCTGAACAACGACCGGGTGGGAAAAGCCAAGCTGCAACTCCAGATCCTTGCCCTTGAGCGCGGCACGGTAGCCAACGCCGACGAGCTGAAGCTTTTTGGAGAAGCCGTTGGACACGCCTTCGACCATGTTCGAGATCAACGTGCGGACCAAGCCATGATAGCTGCGGGCCTCACGGGAATCGTCAGGTCGTTCGACGAGTATCTCGTCTCCCTCGCGCTTGATGATCATAATCTCAGGAAAGCTGCGCGTGAGCTCGCCCTTCGTACCCTTAGCCGTCACGGTGTTGCCGTCGATGGACACATCGACTCCAGCAGGAACGGTGATGGGCTGTTTGCCTATGCGAGACATAATTACCTCCCTTTCCTACCAGACGTACGCGATGACTTCGCCGCCGATGCCCTTTTTACGGGCATCGCGATCAGTCATCATGCCGGAACTCGTCGATATGATGGCCGTTCCAAGGCCTCCGAGAACGCGCGGCAGCTCGTCCTTGCCCGCATAGATACGCAGGCCGGGTTTAGAGATGCGCTTGATCCCACGGATGGTCTTGGCCTTCTTGTTGCCGTATTTCAGCTCGATCTCAAGCGTCGCACGAGGCTCGCCGTCAATGAGCTCATAACCCTTGATATAGCCCTCCTGCTGCATGATGCGGGCAATCTCAACAAGTTTCTTGCTTGACGGCATGGATACCGTCGGCTTGCCAGCAGAGTGAGCGTTACGCACACGCGTAAGCATATCTGCAATGGGGTCGGTCATGGTCATGATGTTTCTCCTTTGATCCGTGATGAGCCCGGGCCCGGTTCGTTGGCGCCCATAACGCCTCCGCCTTGACCGGGGCCCACCCGAGCGTTACGCAATCGTCCTAGACTACCACGATGCTTTGGTCACGCCGGGCAGTTCGCCTTTGTTGGCCAGCTCTCGCAGGCAAACACGACACAAACCGAACTTGCGGTAATACGCACGGGGGCGCCCGCAACGCGTGCAGCGATTATGCTGACGCGTCGAGAATTTCGGCTCGCGCTTCGCTTTGGCGATCATCGATTTCTTAGCCATGCAAATCCTTCTTTCCTATCCTCTCCCCGTGCACCTGCACGGGTTAAAGCGCACGTTTCAGCGATCGGTCTACTTATCCTTGAACGGGAAGCCGAGCGCGCTCAGCAGCGCGAAGGCGTTCTCATTGCTTTCCGCCGTGGTCACAAACGTGATGTCCATGCCGCGGGTGCGATCGATCCTATCATAATCGATCTCGGGAAAAATCAGCTGCTCGGTGATGCCCGTCGTGTAGTTGCCACGGCCGTCGAAACTTTTCCGGGAAAGGCCGCGGAAGTCGCGCACGCGAGGAAGCGCCGTCGCCAGAAGGCGGTCGAGGAACTCCCACATGCGATCTCCGCGCAGCGTGACCTTGCAGCCGATAGGCTGGCCCTCACGCACATGGAAACCGGCAATGGACTTCTTGGCCCGCGTGACGCAAGGCTGCTGGCCCGTGATGATGCGCATGTCAGCCATCGCGGAGTCGAGCAGCTTGGAATCCGCCGCCGCAGCGCCGACGCCCATGTTCACGACGATCTTCTCGAGACGGGGAACCTGGTTGATGTTGTCAACCTCAAGCTCCTTCTCGAGCTTGGCCACAATCTCTGCTTTGTACTTTTCCTTCAGACGAGGAACAGTCATTGCCTTCCACCCTTTCGATGAATTAAACACAGGATTTCCGACCCTGCGTCCCCGTTTGCCGCCAGGCTCCCGGGGTCATATCCCAAGAAAGAAGCCCGACGCGCCGCGCCGAGCCGCCTTCCCTGTTATTTGTCAATATCCTTGCCGCACTTCTTGCAGACGCGGATCTTCTTGCCGTCCTCGTCGCGTCGAATGCCAGCACGCGTAGGCTGCTTGCATTCGGGGCAGACGAGCATGACGTTCGACACGTGAAGCGAAGCCTCGACAGTGGCTATTCCACCTTGAGGATTCTGCTGCGTCGGATGTATGGCCTTCTTGACCATGTTCGCCTTCTCGACGACCACGCGCTGTTTTGCAGGGATCGAACGCAGGACGGTGGATTCCTTGTCCTTGTCCTTGCCGGCCAGGACCTTGACCTTATCGCCCTTTTTGATCTTCATGCTGTTCATGGCGCACACCTCCCTACAGCGTTTCCGGTGCCAAAGACACGATCTTCATATACTTTCTGTCACGCAGCTCGCGGGCGACAGGCCCGAAGATGCGCGTGCCGCGCGGAGCGCCGTTGGTGTCGATCAGCACGCACGCGTTCTGATCGAACTTGATGTAGCTTCCATCGGCACGACGAACTTCCTTCTTCACGCGCACGATGACACAACGAACGACGTCACCCTTTTTCACGCTGGTGTTCGGCGCCGCTTCTTTCACGCTGCAGATGATGGCATCGCCCAGCCCTGCATATCGGCGCTTCGAGCCGCCCAGGACCTTGATGCACTGCACCTTGCGAGCGCCGGAGTTGTCGGCCACTGCGAGCATGGTTTGCATCTGAATCATTGCTTCAACCTAACTTTCCTCATAACTAGCATGCAGACGAGCTTATGCAGGCTATTTGGCCTTCTCCACAATTTCAACCAGACGCCAGCGCTTCATCTTGGACAGCGGGCGCGTCTCCATGATGGTGACGGTGTCACCGACACCTGCCTCGTTGTTCTCGTCATGCGCATGGAATTTCTTCGTGGTCGTCATCATTTTCTTGTACACAGGATGCGGCTTGCGCTCCTTGACCAGCACCACACAGGTCTTGTCGTTGACGTCGCTCACGACGGTGCCCTGACGGACCTTGCGGGAATTGCGTTCTTCGCTCATGTATTCAACCTTCCTAACCGACGAGCTCGGCGCTCAGCTCGCGGGCACGCATCTCGGTCTGGATGCGGGCGATGTCCTTTTTGACCTGCTTCACGCGTGCGGTGTTGTCAAGCTGGCTCGTAGCCATCTGGAAGCGCAGGTTGAAAAGCTCTGCACGTGCTTCCTTGAGCTTCGCCTGCAAATCATCGGCGGAAAGTTCGCGGATCTCTGCTGCTTTCATTTATGCCTGCCCTTCCGTTTCGCGAGAAACAATCTTGCATTTGATGGGCAACTTGTTGATGGCCAGACGCAAAGCCTCCTTGGCGGTCTCTTCGTCGACGCCACCGATCTCGAACATGATACGACCCGGCTTCACGACTGCCACCCATCCTTCGGGGTTGCCCTTGCCGGAACCCATGCGGGTCTCAGCAGGCTTCTGCGTGATGGGCTTGTCGGGGAAGATGGTTATCCACACCTTGCCGCCGCGCTTCATATGACGGGTCATGGCAATACGGGCAGCCTCAATCTGGCGGTTCGTTATCCAGTGAGCCTCAAGAGCCTGAATGCCATAGGTGCCATGGTTCAAACGGGTGCCACCTTTGGCCTTGCCCTTCATGGAACCACGCTGCACCTTGCGGTGCTTTACGCGCTTGGGTACGAGCATTTACTTCGTCCCCCTCTCGTTGCGATCGTTGCGACGGGAACGGTTCGGGCGAGAGCTGCCCTCAAGCGCCGGCTGCGGAGCTTTCTGGCCGGGGAGCACTTCGCCGTGATACACCCACACCTGGACGCCGATGGAGCCCATCGTCGTCGCGGCGGTGGTGAAACCGTAATCGATCTTGGCACGCAGGGTGTGCAAAGGCACGCGGCCTTCGCGATACCACTCGCGCCGGCTCATCTCAGCGCCGCCGAGACGACCCGCGCACTGAATACGAATGCCCTTCGCACCGCTTTTGCGAGCAGACTGAACAGCCTTGCGCATGGCGCGGCGGAACGCCACGCGGCCCTCGAGCTGCTCGGCAACCGACTGAGCGATGAGGGATGCGTCGAGTTCAGGACGCTTGACCTCGATGACCTCGATGGAGACCGAACCGCTGGCGATCTTCTCAAGCTTCTTGCGAAGCGAGTCGATCTCGGTGCCCTTCTTGCCAATCACAACGCCCGGACGGGCGGTCGTGATGATGATCTTGATCTTATCGCCAGCACGCTCGATCTCCACTTTGGATACGGCGGCACGGGCGAGGTTCTTGTCCAAAAACTTCCTGATGGCCAAGTCGTTTGCCAGGTTTTTGGCGTAATCTTTATCGGCATACCAACGGCTGCGCCAATCCTCGGTGATACCAAGGCGAAACCCGGTAGGGCTAACTTTCTGACCCATGGACTTTAAGCCTCCTCTCGCGGTGCAACAATGATCGTGATATGGCTCGTGCGCTTGCGGATCGGAGAAGCGGAACCTTTGGCGCGCGGGCGGATGCGCTTGAGCGTCGGACCCTCGTCGGCAAAAGCGGCCTTGACGACAAGGGAATCAGGCCGTGCGTGGTGCAGGTGCTCGGCGTTGGCCACTGCGGAGTTGAGCGTCTTCTCAACCGTCTCCGCCGCGCCACGATTCGTGAAACGAAGAATCTCCTGAGCGGCCGGAACGGACTTACCCCGAATCTGGTCGATCACAATCCGTGCCTTGCGGGGCGAAATGCGGACATAGCGTGCTACAGCTTTGGCTTCCATGATGTTCACCCCTTCTTACTGCTTGCCTTTATCGGCGGAATGCCCTTTGAACGTGCGAGTCGGGGCGAATTCGCCCAATTTGTGGCCCACCATGGACTCGGTGACGTAGACCGGGACATGCTTGCGTCCATCATGGACGGCAATGGTATGACCCACCATCTCCGGAAACACGGTGCTTGCACGCGACCAGGTCTTGAGGACGTTCTTCTCGCCCGCCGCGTTCATCTTCTCGATACGCTCCAGAAGCCGCGGCTCGACGAAAGGACCCTTTTTCAAACTTCTACTCACTATTACTCCTTATCGTGAACGCGTTACTTCTTGCGACGGCGGATGATCAAGCGGCTTGAAGCCTTCTTGGGATTGCGAGTGCGATGGCCCTTGGTGGGAACGCCCCACGGAGTGACCGGATGACGACCCGAAGACTTGTTCTTGCCTTCGCCGCCGCCGTGCGGGTGATCAACCGGGTTCATGACGGTGCCGCGGACGGTCGGGCGAATGCCCTTCCAGCGGTTACGTCCCGCCTTGCCGATCTTGATGTTCGAATGATCGGCATTGCCGACCTCTCCGACGGTTGCGCGGCACGTGAGAAGCACGCGACGCATCTCGGAAGAGGGCATGCGGAGGATGGCGTAGTTGCCTTCCTTGGCCATGAGCTGGATGCTCGTGCCGGCAGAGCGCGCGATTGCCGCCCCTTTGCCCGGCTGAAGCTCAACTGCATGGATGAGCGTGCCGACGGGGATGCTGGCCAGCGGAAGCGCATTGCCTGGCTTGATGTCTGCCTGAGGACCGCTCTCGACCATGTCTCCAACGAGCAGGCCACGCGGATGCAAGATGTAACGCTTCTCGCCATCGACGTAGTGCAGGAGCGCGATACGGGCCGAGCGGTTCGGATCGTATTCAATCGTGGCAACCTTGGCGGGCACGCCGTCCTTGTTGCGCTTGAAGTCGATAATGCGGTAGCGGCGCTTGACAGCGCCTCCCTGATGGCGCGTGGTGATACGGCCATTGTTGTTGCGACCTGCCTTGTTCGGCAGCGGCGCAAGCAGGGACTTCTCCGGCTTGGTGCAGGTGATCTCGGAAAAGTCCGAAACCGTCTGAAAGCGCCTGCCGGGGCTCGTCGGCTTGTACTGTTTGACTCCCATTGCTTTCCTTTCTTCGGATCCTTGCTCGCGCGCCTCTCCGCGCCCCAAAGATCCCTCATTCTGTCGTGGCTCCGATTGCCTGAAACGCCTTCGGGAGGGCGAAAGCACTTGACTCCGGTTTACCACGCGTCCGGGTGTATCTATCAACAACCAGATGCAACGGAAGATTATAAACCTAGGAATGGGCCACGGCAAGAAAAACTTTGATCACATGATCTGAGCACACGTGATCCGTCGCCTTTCGGCTGGCCCGACAGGCACGAGGGGCCGGATCGAAGGGCTGAGCGGATCCGCCAACTCCCCTCGAACCTTGCCGAATTGCCTGCACTTTACGCTTTTCCCTCGCCAGAAACGGAACGGTCCAGCCGCTGCGCACCGCCCTCTTGCCGGATTGCCAAACCTGGGGTGCTATGGGTGGATTTTCGCCAGCTGATCCGTGAAAATAAAGGAAAGCTGCAGGTGGCAAATTCCCAGACTCAGCCCCTGCCGCCAGAACTGCCCATATCACCCCACTTTTGACGATCCGATCCAGCCCCCATTCGAGCCGAGCCAACTGAACCGGGCCGGGGGATTGCCTCATGCCGGCATGAGCACAGACAGGGCACGTGGCAGGAGGCTTATCTCGTATTCGTCGGCGATGAAGGGTTCTCCGTCTATCTGAACGGGTGGACGCCGATCGAACCGCAGGCGAAGCGACGAGGCCCGCCGAAACTCCAGTTGGCGGAATCCGGTGTGGCGCCCCTTTCGCGCCAAGAGAAAGATGAAGGTGGCGTAGGGAACGCTGAGGGGCGGGTGCGCGACGCACGTGTCCAGCAGGCCATCGTCGATCAGGGCGTCCGGGCAGATGCGGAACCCTCCGCCATAGGTGGGGCCGATCTGCACGGCAAACAGGTACATGGATCCCTCGATCTGATCGCCCCCCTCGAAGCTCACGGCATAGCGATACCGATCGAGATGATGGAACAGCTGGTCAATCCCGCTTGCCAGGTAAAGCAGGGTGCCGGTTTTCCCCGTGCGCTTGCGGCGCTCGACCGTGTCGAGGGCAATTGCGGCGTCCACGCCAAACGAAAGCGTTTCCACGAAGTGCTCCCCGTTGCAGCAGCCGACGTCGACCGACCGGGACGTCGTGTCCGAGAGCTGGCGAAGGGCGGCATCGACCTCGAAGGACATGCCGAGAGTCCGGGCATAGTCGTTCCCTGATCCCACCGGGATCACCGCAAGGGACGGCCTCTCCGCCGAGGGCATTCCCATCAACCCGTTGACGACTTCATGGACGATCCCGTCGCCGCCCAGAGCGACAACCGTGTCGTAGCCTCCCGCATGGCGGCCAAGGTGCACGGCATGGTGAACCTGCTGCGTCAGGGCGACGTCGAACGACGACTCCCCCAACTCCGCGCGAAGCACGCGGGCGGCGTGCTCGGCCGCCGCTGCGCCGTTGCCGTTCTGCGCCGCAGGATTGGCGATCAGCAGCGTTTTCCCGAGATTCCAGGACATCATGCCCCTTTTCGCTTGCGTGTCATGACCCTCCGACTGTTTCACGACGCACGATCTGCACTTCGCGCGCCATCACTGATCACTTTACAGAAAAGACCATAGTTATGTCTTAGCACTCCGTTGTCAAGATTTCCTTTTGTATGAACCTCCAAAGTTCTCCGTTCATGTTTGGCAGTCCTCCTGTAGCAACGGCTTTTTGAGCCCACTACACTTGATCTTGTCCTCAGAAGATTCGCCGCCCAACGCTCCGTCGCAAAGGAGGCCCCATGCTTGTCGTCGAACTCGCGTTGCTGATCATCTGCACGGCCGTTGCCGCCCTCTGCCTCAAGATGGCGCGCACGCTGGAAGCCATACGAAGGGACATGGGAGGCTTTTCCTCCCTGGCCTACATCGCAAATCCCAAGAAACCCCCTGAGAAGGCAACGAGTCCGCAGGTGGCTTCCCGCCCCCTCATGCCCCTCGGCGACGCATGTCGCGAGATTGCCGGCATCTACGGCCTTTCGAAACGCGAGGAGGAAATACTCGGGCACTTCGCCCGGGGCAAGAGCCACGCGGCCATCGCCGGAGAACTCCACATAGGCTCAGCAACGGTCAAAACCCATTCGTCCAACATATACCAAAAGCTTGGCATCCATTCTCGCGACGAGCTCATCACCCTCGTTGAGCAGCGCCTGGCAGGCGAGCCGTCCAATGCCGCCCTCCCCCTCCTCGCGAAAAGGTAAGGAAAACGTAAGGAGGCAACAAAGGCTCCGCAAAGACGCTTGACCATGCTTGAACTCAAGACATCACACACCAGTCGCCGGATCAATCATGGAGAGCCCCGAGAAATGAACCGTCCCCACGAGAACCATGCAGCTTCGCCCGACGACAAGGCTGAGGCGACACTTCCCTCGACAACATCGCGCCCTCGGTCTCCCCTTCGCACCGCCGGAACGGTTGCGCTCTGTTTTGCGCTCGCAGTCTCGCTCTGCGTTCAAACGCGTTATGCCGCCGTGGCTCTGGGGCTTCATCCCTCGCCTCAAGCTCAATCCGAGAGCATGCCCTCCTCCGTGCAATCAAGCGAAACACAAGGCGCCTTCTCCGTCTCGGCACAGTACTGCAGCGAGGTCGTCGCGTCACGCAGCCCCTCGAGCCCTAACGGACGCACCTCGACCACTCTCCGCTATGATGACGCGTGGTTTTTCTCCAACCCTCGCATCTACAATCACCAGCTGGCCACCTCATGCGCCGTCCTCAGCGCAGTCTGCAATTCGGAGTCCCAATTCTATGGCAGCATCAAAGGATCGGCGCCCTATGCGGAGGAAGCGCTGGAATCCTTGGGCTTCTCGAACGTCTGCACCCAGTCCTATGCACTCAGGAGCCATATTTTTGACCAGATTGGTGCGCTCTTCACTGGATCGCACGATGTCGCCGCCTACACGTTCGCATCAAAGGATCTGACAAGTCCTGACGGATCACGGAAAAAGACGCTCGTGTTCGTTGGGATTCGAGGCAGTTATGGCATCGAATGGCTGAGCAATCTCAAGCTCGCAGACGAAAGCAGCCCTGACCACACCGGCTTCAAGGCAGCCGAAACCGAGATTGCGGAAATGCTCGGACGTTACCTGGAGGAACAAGGGATCGATGCCGACCACACCACAATGCTGATAACCGGCCATAGCCGCGGAGCCTCCATCGCGAACCTCCTTGCCGCCGATTTGGACAATCGCAGCACGGCGAACGACGGAAGCGCCCTCGTGAACGCCGACTCCCTCTATGCCTACACGTTTGCCGCCCCCGGATCAACCCGCTCGGACGCACGGGCGGACAATGAATACAGGAACATATTCAACATTGTCAACGAATCCGACATAGTCACCCAGCTGCCGCTGTCGACATGGGGATACGGTCGCTACGGGACGAACGTGGCGCTCCCTGACGCAACAAGCGAGGGCTTCACGCACTCATTTGCGCGTATGCAGGATGCCTTCCGCCGAAACACAGGATTCTCCGACCCCTGCGACAGTGCGGCATCGACGGCCCTTGCCTCGTTCGCCGAGAACATGGGGCGCGTCCTTCCCACGCCCCACGACTTACTCAATCCCGCCAATGCCCTCGCCGCCGCACAGTCCCTTGCGCAGATCAACGTGGCCTACGCCCTTTCGTCCCACTGCCCAGACACCTATATCGCATGGATGCAGAGCACCGATCCCGGTGATTTAACCTTTCGGGACTGATGACAACCCGTGCCGTGTCGTTCATTGCAGGAGAGACGCCACAGCCCCTGCAAAGACAGTGTTCTCCCCGGCCGCAAAAGGGCGATGCCCTAAAGAGAAAACTTGCTTCGATCTGCCAAAATTCATGCTTTGCAGTTGATGGCAACAGCGGACATCGATGCATCGCCCTGCTATACTGTCTGGTGTATGCGAAGTCATATACGACTTCGCTCGTCACATCCAAGGGGGGATTCATGTGGCGTCATACGAATCGGGGAAACGGGCCTTCCTGGCACCCGCCTACGAAAAGGATCTGCCAACCGTCACACTGCCCATGCTTGTCGATTTTCTTGGCGATTGCGAGATACTCCATCAACCCGTCGCCTCGCGACGTGCGTTTCGCTGGTTTGCAACCGTGTCCCATGAAGGCATGGTCGACACCACGCCGGAAGGCATCAGCGATACGCAGCTTCTGTTCGTCTGCAATCTCGGGAATGCCGCAACAGTCCTGAAAGAACGGCCCTTGGCCTTCGTCCTTGCGCTCACAAGAGAGGCCGTGCCCCTTCCTCCAGAGACCGAAGACAACAAGGAACGCCTGATTCTCGTCCAGCAGCAGAACCGCTTCTCTTACTTCATATTTCTGCTGCAGTCGTTCTTCATACATCTCTTGATTTGGGAAAACAATCTTGAACGCATAGCCATGCATCAGGGCTCACTCACCGAACTGCTCGATGCGAGCACGTCTGTCATACAGAATTTCCTGTTCGTGACCGACAACAATTTCAATGTCATGGCGCGCACGACCATTGTCGATCCACCCGACGAACTGCATCGGCGGATCATCGAGACCGGATGCCTCACCCCCCAGATGATCGCCGAAAAACGCCAAAGGCTTCCCGAGAAGACGTTCTACACCAAAGAGCCGTCATCCCTCACACCGTATGCCCGGCTGTCTCATCCCCTCTATCTGAACCACACCTATTTCGGATCGCTCTCCATGTCTTGCTGCAATTCGCCGCTCACTGCAGGACTCAGGGATTTGTTCTCCATCCTCATCCAGCACGCCATGCCGGTTTTTGAGCGCCTCTGGCATTCCCAGATAAAACTCAACATCCCGCACTACTTCTTCTTTTCGAAAATGCTTGCCCATGCTCCCGTCACAGACGAATACGTACGCACGCAGCTGGAACTCGCGTCTCTTGACGAACGCACTCAGTTCAAGCTTATCGTGCTTGAGGTTGACGAGGGGACGGAACCGGAACGCGCGGCGCTCGTCATTCGCGCGGGCGCGTTTCTCAATCAGGGAAGCTCGTTCTGCTTCGCCTATCAAGGTGACATCCTCGCACTGTATTGCGCGCCTCCGAGCGACAGTCTTCTCTCCCACCGCAAGACCATCGAAGAACTCGAGCGTCGCATCTTCGAGCCCTATGGAGTGGCATGCGGCGTATCCGAAGTGTTTGAACACATAGTTGATCTCGATCTTGCCTATCGCCAGGCAAAACTGGCGCTCGGCCTGAGAGAGACCATCCACAGCGAGCTGTTCGCAGCAGACGAGCCAACGACCAGAGGCGTGTATCTTTTCGGCGATGCGCTGGTGTACTTTCTCATAGATCCTGCGGGCAAAGACGAGCGATTCATGCGGTTTTGCTTCTCCCATAGCGTCCTCCAAAAGATCTACGAAGAGGACCAGAAGAACGGAACGAATTGCTTGGCGTTATTCTGGTTTTATCTCCATGGGGAACGCAATGCGACCACCGTGGCAAACAAGTTGCACATGCACCGCAATACCGTGCTGTATCACGTCGATAAAATTCAGAAGAGATTCGACTTCGACCTGTCCACGCAGAGCGCTCGAGACCGAATGATGCTCGATTTCAAAATGTTTTTCCTCACCGAAAGCCACGACTCCATCGAGAAGACGTTTTCGGACATGAGAATCAGCGACGAGAGCTTGGAGGATGTCTGAAATCGCTCGCTGAACGAGCGATTTCCCAACGGAACCTTCGGTCCACAGGAAAGAGAGCATGGCCGACCAACCGGCCACGTCCCACTCGCAGGCGCCCTTCACCTCATCGGCCCGAAGAGCGGGAGTCGGGCGGCGGCACCCGTGCAGAACCGGGAGCGAGACCCGTCTCTCCCGCCCGCAGTATAAGGGAGCCGCCACATGACGCGCATGTCCTCGTGCCGCCTTCGTTCACCTGGCCACATGCAGGGCATCGCCGCACCTGGAATGCTGGCGGCTTTTCCCCGCGGCACCGGCCACAGTTCATGCAGTAATGGCAATTCCCCATACCTCACCTCGAAAAGGCCCCACCACAGTGCAGCAGGGCTCGATCCGCCTCTGTTCACCCACGCGCCGCTTCGATCGCAGGAAGCGCGCTCAGTCGATAAGCGAGGCTTCTGGCTTGCAGCCCTCGGGAGTCACAACAGCCCTCTCGTCGGATATCTTGCGCGCTACGGAGCTGCGCACATTAGGAAACAGGAATAGAGAGAAAACGCCCACGAGGCACAGCGCCGCCGTTGCAACATACACTCCCTGATAATAGACGACGCCATCAACCGCCCCGGTTGCCGCTATGGCGATCGGCGAGATGATGTAAGAAGCGATCAGGAACATGCCGAAGTTTTGAAAGGTCGCCTGGATGCCGCCAACCGCCCCATAATGTTCAGGCCTCACACGGGGAAGGAGCGTCGGGAGCATCTTCGTGAACGGCATGACCGACGCCATGAGAACAGGCTGGATGCAAAACAATACCCAGGTGATCGATCCATAGGGAAAGAAAAACACAAGCGAGAAGCAGGCAGCCGTGCCAATCAGGCAAAGGATGAAAGGTGCGCGCATATTCTTGAACAGCTTTGCAAACACGACAGGCAGTACCATCGAACCGACGCAAGCGATGACCGTGTTCAAGGTGGACATGTCGCCCGCCACACTTGTCAAATCGGGATCGCCCATGAGAGCAGTGACCGCGGCCACCATGTACGATCCATTGACATTGGTCAGGCCAAACACCAAGAATGCCACAAGGGCAATGGCCCACACATCCCGATCCTTCACGACGATGCGCAGATACTCGCCAGCGGGTTCCTTTGAGCGGTGCTCTCCGCCAGGATGCTTCCGGTACACCGCAAACCATGCAGCAACGCCAATGGCCATAAGGCCGAAGCTGAACCACCAGGCATCTTGAATGACGGCCACGCGAGATCCAAACCAAATGGCCAGGGCGGCGCCGCCGGACATACCCGCAGTGTACACGCCCATGGCGAACGAGTTCGCCGTGCCGGGAAACCACAGCCGAAGAAGCTTCGCGGAATTTGCGTTGAGAGCGGCGACACCCATGCCCATGAAGAAGCTCGACACGAACAGCGTCCAGTAGTCCACCGAGAAGCACCGAGCAAACGACCCCATGAGCGAGATGACGAAAGCCACCGCGAACACCTTGCCGAGACCAAGGCGATCCGCAAGAACACCGCCCGCAATACAGAACAAAACGCCTGAAAAGTAAGGAATGGACATAACCATCGAGAACATCATGGGCTCACATTGATACTCGTGCATAACGAGTATGGCCGCGCCGCCGGGAACGATAAACGAGAATTGCAAACTGACGAGAAGAACCGTCATGCCAATCAGAATCGCCCACCGCCAAGGATAGAGTTTTTCTTCCATGCGTACCCCCTCATAAAAGATCAATGCCTCCGACAGACCTTCTGGTGCTTCGATCTTGGCAAACGCCGCTTGGAACGCATCTCGCCGATCGCTCCATCGGCCAACGGGTTTGACGACGCTTCCGGGCGGCCTTCGATCCCCTCGCCCACCGCCGGCGGTTGGACAGCGCCAAGAAAGCCGCCCAACCGCACGCAAGCAAGGCATCAAGCGACATCAAAACCCAACGTCATCACCTCGCAAAGATAACCACCTTATCTTTGGCGGCAGAAACCGTTTTGGCAGCAAGCTCGCCAAGTTGGCCATAGACCATGACCCCGGCCTGGCAGTGATGCACGCACGTTGGCAACTTGCCGACAGACACCCGATCAGCGCAGAGGTCGCAGAGATGGGTCGGCACGGGAACATGATCATATTCCCACACTCCATCGCTCGTCTGCCGCGGCCCATCTTGCAGGATCTTGATCCCGAAATCACCCTTGGGCATGCCATGCTCTTTCTTGCACGCCACCTCGCAGGCATGACACCCGGAGCAGTACTCATAATCGATCATGAGACCGTATTTTCCCTTTTCAGACATCAGCTCTCCCCCCCTTACCTGTTCCAGTCGTAGAAACTCGGCGTATCGGACTTGTGCGACGGGCCATGCGTGTAGCCATTCACGGCTGTGACTTGATAGGTGGGCTGATTTTCGGGCTTCATGTTTTCAGAAGTCGCGGGATACACTTTGGCGACGCCGCATTTGATGGGCGCGCCATAGCCCGAAGGGCCGTTTTCACACATGGGAATGAGATTGTTGGGGTTGCAGTCGAATACGCCGAACAAACTCGGCTCGGCCGCTTCCTGCTCAGGAAACCACCATCCATGCTCGGTGGATATAACGCGCGGATCAAGCGTGGGATTGAAACGTGCAACTTGACGGCATTTTCCCATCTGATTCTCTATCCAGGTCCATTGCCCCTCAATGACCCCGTATTTCGCGGCCGTTTCGGGATGGATGTCGAAATAGGGCACCGGATGCAGTTCGCGAGAAGTGGTTTCGGCCTGTCGCCATTCGGAGTGAAAAAACTCGAAGGAGCGTTTGCCGGTCGTCAGCACCAAGGGGTATTCCTCGGCGAGCTCAGGAGTTGAAACCGGGCTCGTAGGGGGCTCCTCGTAAAAGGGAAGCGCATCGACTCCCCAGGAATCAAACAGCGAGATATAGAACTCATAGCGACCGGTGGGAGTCATGAACCCCGGTTGCCCATCTGGACGCAAAAGGCCCTTTTCGTACTTGTAGTAGCGGAAATCGTTATAGATCATGCCGCCCCGCTCTTCCAACTCCTCCATCGTGAAGCCGCAATTGCCCACTTGAAGGCGCCAGTTCATATAGTCACGCGGCTCCTTGACCCATTCGGGCCAGCTCTCCGGCGCAAGCCGGTGGCCAAGGTCGATCATGATTTGCTCGTCTTCCTTCGCCTCAAAGAAGGAAGAGCATTTGGTAAGCGAGCGCACGGGATCAAACCAGACGCGGATGCAATCGCGCTCATTCGACATCGCACAAGGAAGCACGAGGTCGGCGCAGGCCACGATGTAGGGAGTCTTGAACAGATCGACGACGCATATGAAGTCCACCTTGTCCATGGCGCGGTAGATACGCGGGGCATCCTGGCCCATGTTGGTGATGGGGTTCGACGATTGTATCCAGAGCATGCGGACGGGTCGGGGATCGCCCTTCTCGTCAAGGCCCGTCTCTATCGCTTCGAGAATGGAGTCAGATTGCGAGGATGCCGTGAATCCATATTTCTTGAGATTGTACTTTGAGTTGCCGAGACGCTTTTCCACCAGCCCCTCTTTGAGATACTCTATTCCCGAGTTGTACCCGAATTCAAGGCCACATGCCTGATCGATGAGGATGTTGCCGCCGGGGTTGTCAATGTTGCCCGTGATTCCCGCAAGGCACGCGATGGCCTGCGCCGTTTGGGTTCCTATTTTTGACATGTCGACCGCAAGGCCCCACTGGATGGTCGAGGGCCGGGCGTTGGCATAAAAACGAGCCGCCTCAACAATAAGCCGTTCTTCAATCCAGCAGATTTCTGCGACCTTCGACGGCGGATAGTCCTTGACCCGCTCCGCAAGCGCTTCATACCCATAGGTCCATCGATCGATGAAGTCATGATCGACAAGATCTTCCTCGATGATCACGTTCATCATGCCAAGAGCAAGCGCCGCATCTGTTCCGGGACGCAGACGAAGCCAGTACTTTGACTTTGCCGCCATCCACGTAAGCTGCGGGTCAATGGTGATGAGCTCGCTGCCTCGCTTCATCGCCTCCACGATCCAATGGCCAAGAAACGCGTCCGAATTGCACACCACGGGATTCGTGCCCCAGAGGACAACGCATTCGGGAATCATCCACTCGGGATCACCCTCGTAGCGCGCCTCGCGGAACTGCGACATGTCAGCGACCCACTGGTTTCCCATGACCACATAGCAGAGCGCCGTGCGAGGCAACATGCACGAATCTCCCGATAGGAAACAGAGCGTGAGATCGGGACCTCCAAAATTGGCATACTGGTTATGGGCAATGACTTGGGAGACATTACGACCGGTGCCGATCATCGAGATAATGGACTCGGATCCGGACTCCTCCTGAAACTGACGGACCTTTTGCTCAATGATGCCGTAAGCCTCGTCCCAACTCACCCGTTCCCACTTGTCTTCCCCCCGCTCCCCGGCACGCTTCATGGGGTACTTCAAGCGATCCTCATGGTTCACGAGCTCGGGCAGCTCAAGACAGCGCATGCAAAGCCTGCCCTGGCTGAACGGGCTGTTCGGGTCGCCTTCCGTTTTTACCAGCTTGCCATCCTCGTCGGTGTAGAAGATGATCTGGCACCCCTCATGGCAGCCGGGACCCGACCACATCGTGGTGCGCGTTGCGGTAAGATCACCTTCTTTCCAATGGAGCGTCTTTGGATACAGATCCATGTTGTACTGGTTGTTGTACTCCATGCTTTCCCTCTCTTTCCTCGTCTTCCGAAGATCGACCTGGACTCGCCTGACGCATGTCACAACAACGCGTCAGAGCACGAGGCCCATCCCCCTCTTTCAAGCAACGACGTTTTCAATTGCTGATCAGGCTATTGTCGTTGCATGGAAACCTTGCTGCACGAGCGGCAACGTCCAGCAGCCGCAGACCTCGCTCCTACTTTTGAACCGCATCGGTTGCGGCCAGGGCCTTTTTGCTGCAACCGATATAGAAAATGATGGCGCACACGATGCCGATCGTGGCGACGATGGCCAAGGGGATGGTCCCCATAGCCCAATTTCCCTGCGTTGCGTCGACAATTGCGCCGATGGTGTTGGCGGCGGGTATTCCGCCGAAATTTGCTCCTATGGCAAGCACGCCAAAGGCTGCACCCATGACGGAAGGGTCAGGGCTCGCCCATTGCACGTTCGAGAAAAAACACGGCGGCGCTGCATTGAGAACCAGGCCGACGAGAATGGCCACGACAACCATGGAGAGCGGCGTGGTGAAGATGAGCTCCATGCACATGACAATGCCCACAAGGATCATCACGACCAACATGACGCCTGGCTGATTTTTGCACTTGTTGAGAATGACTCCGACAATGAGGGAGCCCACAATGCCCGTGACGGTGGTGATTGAGGACAATCCGTTTGCCGTCGCCATGTCAAGACCGACGACGGTCTGCATATAGGTTGGAGCCATGGCCGCCCAGACCGAGAATCCAAACGCGAAACAGATGAACAGAATACACAGAAGAATGACGTACGGATTCGTCAGCCCCTTCGAAAGCTTGACCTCGGCACTCCCCTGCGCGAGCGACAAAGCCTCCGCCTTGTCGACCCGTATGCCGAACACGGCAATGACCGTGACAAGCGCCACGGCGACCAAGGAGAACACCCACACCGATTGCCAGGTGCCGAAAGTTCCGATGATGAGGGCGAACAGATTCAGCATGATGAGCGATCCGCATGCGGTCCACGTTGCCCAGATGGAATTGGGCAGACCCCGTTTTGCAGGATCCTTGAATAACACCGCGATGAGCGTCGGCGCACCCGTCGCGATAAAGCCATTGCCGAGGCCGCCGATAAACTGCGAAGCCATGAACACGGTGAGATTGGGCGCCAGCAAGCCAACCACAATGGAGAGCATGGTGAAGCCCATAGCGCCAATCACCATTGCTTTCGGGCCGATCTTGGACTGGATCGAACCCGTGAAAAAGGCAATGATTGTGCCCGCGACCGAACACCATGACATCATCCAGCCCGCTTCGGCCACGGAACATTGGAAATATTCCATGAGCGTCGGTATGGCGGGAGGAACCTTGAAGAACGAGACACCGAGAAACACGCCGCACAAGAAGATGAAAATGAACGAACGCCAGTTGGCGTTTTTGATCTTTTCTACCATAAGTCCCCCTTGCTTGAATGCCCGTGCTGAGAATGGAACACGTTTGACCTGCACCCGAATCTGCCCCGTCCCCTCCTTTCAGCCAGGCCGGCCCCGTATGCGGCTTGGCGTCGATCTCAAACGACGGATCGGCTGATTGCTGCCACTCCCTTGGCAGACCAGCCGATCCCTTCAGAGCGTCACACGCCTCAGGCGCGACAGTCTGTTGAATCTTGATTCATTCTAGAAAGGAAGGAGGGCATGACGATACGGACGAGCCTCCAAAAAAGCCACGGAGCTTTTGGAGCAATCTCCATAGTGGGGGTGGGCCGCCGCCAAGGCATGGCAGTTGTTTCGGTCGGAGGAGGAAGAGCCTGGAGAACATGCAGCTGGGGGAAGGGTCGGCGAGGCCCTATCGATATACAACTTTCCGAGAAAGCCTTACCGCGCTGAGATGAAGTCAATATATTACAATACCCTTGCAGGGCAATGAAACGGCCTCAGGGGGGTGGCACATGAAATTTAACCTGTACACCATCGAACACGAGCTTGGGACTATCGTTTTGGGCAGCAGCCTCCATTCAGACTGCAACGATCCCAGACTCGATTATCCCATCCTTTTTAATGCAGGGGACCCTCGCTATTTCGAGAATATCGTCTATGTGACCATCGACAAGCACCTCGAGGAATCGAAGGACCGCATCAAACGCTATCTCAGTCACAATCCCGACTCGACGTTTTCCTGCATCTGCGTCGGAGAGCCTCCGGCATTCTGCCTTGAGGCGAAGAATTGCGACATTGTATGGATTGACCCAAACGAGAGCAGGACGGGTGCGTTCAACTCCGTCCAAAAGGTATTCCAGCGCTTCAACACCTGGGAACGAGAGCTCGACATGATCGTCGAACGTAGCGGAGAGCTTTCGGACTTGGCAAACGCCAGCCTCAAAGTATTCAGAAACGATATCTGCATTACCGATCCGTTCAGCAGGGTTCTCTCTCACCGCGTGTATCGCAGCAACCTGTTCGCCCGTGAGCAGACCGACCTCATACAGGAAGGCGAGTGCCTGCCGAAGAGCATGGTCTTTGATGGCATCGAGGATGAGCGCGCGGGAGAGGACTTCACCTCTTCCAAGCCGACGTTCTCCACCATGAAGGCGTTCCATTGCACGATACTCAGGTCGACCGTATCCATCTCGCCCGGATATGCGCTCATACTCTCCATCCATCCCAACTGCCAGTCCGTCGGCCCCAAGGACTGCGCCCCGACACTGGTGTTCGCCACCGCCATCAAGAGGCTGTATGCTGCCTTCGATGCGGCCGAGAACGGCAACTCCTACATCAGCGCGCATTCGACGTTCAAGTCTCTCGTGCAGGGCAAGAGCGTACCGGACTCCGATCTCGTCCAATGCTCCATAACCTTGGGCTGGAACCGCGACATCGACGAGTGCGTCTGTTTCTGCATCGATTTCATGCCAACCATGGAGATTCAGGACTGCTGCTTCATGCGTCCTTACGCCTCCATCTGCAGCCATATTCAGTCCTACCTCGACTGCGTGGCATTCGTCCTCGATGCGCGCATCGTCGTCGTTGCCAATCTTTCGAGCGCCGGAATGTCCAAAAACGACCTGTATGCAAAAATTGGACAGTTCGCGGAAGACTACCGTCTGATCACAGGCGCGAGTGAGCCCTATGCGGGCTTACGAAACCTGCAGGACAGTTACCATCAGGCCTTCAGCGCACTTCGCATGGGATACGCAGGGTCGCAGCCCCTCGTCCGTTTCGGAGATCACGCCCTCGACATCGGCATGAATTTCATCATGAAGGAGATAGGTCCCGAGCACTTCTGCCCTCGGGCCCTCGTTGAAATCGCCCAGTCGAATCCCTCCCTATATCTCGTCCTGGAAACATATCTCAACGGAAACTGCAATTCCAGCGTCGCCGCCAAACAGCTCCGGCTGCAACGAAGCAGCTTCGTGTATCGTCTGGAAAAAGCGCGGAAACTTCTGGGTCTCGATCTCGATGACCCCGACACCAGGCTCCTGCTGCTCATATCTTTAAAACTGATCAATCTGTATGGCCTCGACAACATGGATTGCCTCGCTCCGCCGATTCCCCGACAGTGAACCGACCAAAGAACTCGCCCAGCCGTCGCACCCTCAGCGCCAATCCGCTCCTCCACTTAGCTCGGAAGAGTCCCGACGTCTTCCCCCTCTATGACTATCGGTTTCCTGACTTTGAGCACGAGGAAAACCACCAAGGAGAGCGCAATCATGATCACGCCCGACACCAGGAACACAATCGTGTAGTCTGTCGTGCGAACCACGCCTGTGACCAACTGCATGTAGGGACTCGAAATGAACACGCCTACGTTCATGAACACTGCCGTGAAAGCGAGTGCCGCCGACGCCGTCGAGGATGAACACGAGATGCTTACGCATTGGGGCACACTCACGGTGACCAACGTATGCCCGAATCCCACCACGAGCACGGCGACTACACAGAATGCGAGCGATGACGCCTGGCTGATTCCGAGATAGATCATCGCCATGCCAAGGCCGGCAACGAGGCATGCAAACGGGAGGACGTTCACACTCATGCCCCGGAACAATCTGCCGAATGAGGCGGAAGCGACAACGCCGACCAAGGTAAACAGAGACAATAACTGCCCGCCGACGATGCCGTCAGTGATGCCATGTCCAATCAGAGAGTCGATGAATGCCGTGAAGAACGGGTAATCAAGCACCTGCGCGATCAAAAAGACGGACATGAAGAACCAGGCGATGGGAAGAATCCCCGCTTTTCCACCTGCCGCCACTTCCTCCACGACGAACTTGGGCTCCTCGAAGAACAGGAGTACGCAGACAAGCACGACCAGGCCGATGCCATACAGCCAAAAGGCAGTGTTCCAACCGATACCAACGCAGATGCCGCCAACGGAAGAAGCGAAGACGGCCCCGGCATTGAACGCGACGTTCCCCCATCCATAAGCGCTTGCACGCCTGTTGGCATCGATGAACATGTGAGCGATGTATGCGAAGATGATGGGCTGAAGAAATCCCAGGAAGAAGCCGAAGACCGCTCGGTCCGCCATCAGCACGACAAAGGGGACATCGGGCGTGAACAAGCCCGGGATCATCCCGAACACGGCCATGCCAGCAACGGCGACGGACAGCAACGTCTTGTGCCTCACGCGCCGACCCGCCACCGCGCCGCAGACCAATGCGCCGGCAACCTGCGTGAGCGCGACGATCGTCGCCAGATATGACGCCGTGCCGGCATCCACGCCATAGGTGCCCGCAATGGCAGAGAGGCTCGGCGAGATGTACCCCATGTCGGGAATGACGAAATAGACCGAGAGGATTACGACATAGACACCGAACGTCGCACCCTTTTGTTTCTGTGAGAGACCCTCCATGGAAGCCCCTTTCGTGGCTGACCGCCCATACCCCACATGCCGCCCCCCATTGTGGCGGCACAGACGTGCCTCTTAAACCCCGCACCCGCCAGGCACGGACCACATGCGAGGCACGCCTCCCCCTATCGACCGCGTCCTTATGCCATGGCCCCCGCCTTGGGAACGAACACCACAAACTTGCCTTTGCCATCAAACCCCGCCACCAGATCATCGACAGGTCCATAGTGCATGACCAAACTCTGGCAATGTTTCACGCAAAGCGGCTTCTTGCCAGCAGCCGTGCGTTCGGCACAGAGGTCACACTGATCGGTGGGCACCGGAACGAAATCGTACTGGTACTCGTCCTCCCCTATGAGCCAGGGGCCTATCTTCTGGATCCGAATACCCCAACGGTCGACCGGCAAGTCATGCTCCATCTGACATGAGACCTCGCACGAATGGCACCCCGTGCAGTACTCGTAATTTATGAGAAGCCCGCACGCTTTCCCCGCAACCATCTATATCAGCTCCTCGTCCATTGCGAATCGCGTCACGATATCGTCCATGTCGGTGTCGCCGACGACATCTCCGGGGTCACACGGATACACGCGGCACATATGCGACTTGCAATTGTTGCCGAACCCGCTTTCTCCGCAACCGGCCTCGATGATGACATTGGGGTTCGAAGCATAGGTGCCATAACAGCCCTCGCCGACGTCTTCCGCGTTACGCTCAGGAAACCACCAGCCGTGATCGAGCGAGATGGTCGAGGGATCGAGGACCGGCGACACGTTCGCCTTGAGCTGCACGCGGCCGAGGTAGTTCTCTATCCAGCACCACTCCCCATGATGCACCCCATACTTCTCGGCTGCCTCGGGAGCTATCTCGAACTCCGGATCGGGATGCAATGCCCTCAGGTGCGGCATCTGACGATGCTCTGAGTGAAACGAGGCCCACTGTCGTGCGCCCGTGGTCATGATGAGCGGATACTTATTGAGATAGTCGTCCTGATCGAACCGTGCCGGCACGTGGTTAGGGCTATAGGGAGGCTCGGCGTAGTGAGGGACAGGCTTCTGTCTCCATTGAACGAAGAGCGTCGAATACAGCTCAACGCGTCCGGTGGGCGTGTTGAACCCAAGCTGGCCATCCGGCCGCTGCTCTCCCTTGCGGAATTTCTCATAATGATATTCGGGGTAGATCCAATTCTCGACACGAGCCTCCTCAAACGTCATGCCAGTCTCTTTCAGGGTGAACGTGAAGAACTCTTCAAGCGTCTCCCCTGGCCAGAGCGTGGCGTTCCACTGACGGCCGAGCTCCCAGCATATCTCCATGTCCGACTTGCTTTCTCCAAGGGCTTTGCACGCCTTGTTCGTGGTCTGCACATGATAGTAGATGGAGCGGATGCCATCGCGCTCGGGATACATGCACACGGGTAAAAACACATCACAGCACGCCTGCGCCGTCGGCGTCATAAAGGGATCGACCATGACGTTGAATTCAGCGTTTCTGTACGCCTGTTCCATGCGCGTGTCAGACTCCTGTGCCGTGCAGGCCAAAGGATTAGTGGACTGAATCCAGTTGGCGCGGATCTTGTAGGGCCGGCTGGAAAGCATCTGATCGATAGTCATGTCCGCCTGCGTGAGCACGACGCCTGAGTATTTGAGCGCCGGAAAGTCCTCTCCCCCGATGCGCTGCCCCTGTTCCTCAAGCGTCAAGCACTCGGCAGGGTCGGGAGGATTCCACGTCTGGATGTTAAACGGTTGGTGCACGGTGACCATGCCGCCGGGAATGTCGATCTGACCGGTGATGGACCATAGGTCTATGACAGCGGCCGATCCTGCAAGACATTCCATGGTCATATCGAGCGCCAGACCCCACTGGACCGAGGTCGGCTTCTCGGCCATCATGCGGGCGGCACGGGCAATCTTCTCGACCGGCAGCCACGTCACCTCCGATGCCTTCTCCAGCGTCCATTCACGCGTGGCCTCATAGTAGTATTCGAAGCCATAGCACCAGTTCTCGACGAACTCATGGTCGTAAAGATCCTCTTCGACGATGTATTTCCCCATGGCGAGCGCAAGTGCGGCATCGGTACCACAGCGTATCTGCAACCACAGGTCGGCACGCGCCGCAAGCCAGGTGAGCTTCGGGTCGATGACCACGAGCCTGCTGCCACGCTTCATGCAGTCCACAACCCAATGACCAAGATTGCCGTCGGCATTCGAAACGAGGGGATTGTTGCCCCATATAAAGATATTTTTCGGCGGCACCCATCCCTCATGTTCGTAGCGATCATGATGGTTCTGCGAACAGTCGGGAACGGTGTAGGTTCCCATGAGGACGTTCGAGGCACCAACGCGCGGCACATAGCAACTGTTCCCTGAAAGCATGTAAGCATACTGGACCGATCCAAAGGCATACTGCAGGCGCGTCATGTAGGGCGCGGTGCCACGACCGGTTCCCAGATGGAACACCACTGACTTCGCTCCGGACTCCGCCTTGATCCGATCGAATTTCTCCTTGATCATCGAGTATGCCTCATCCCAACCGATGCGTTCCCACTTGTCAGCCTTGCCACGGTGCTCGGGGTCACGTTTCATGGGATAGAGGACGCGGTCCGGATGGTAGACCGCCTCCTTGAGCGTGATGCATCGGGCACAGAGACGGCCTTGGTAGTAGGGACTTTCCTCATCCCCCTCGACCTTGACGAACTTACCCGTCTCCTTGTTTGTGTATATGATGACACCGCATCCGTCATGGCAGCCGGGTGCCGCCCACGCTCCTGTGCGGGTGGCGATCATGTCACCTTCCTCCCATTGCCATGGCAGGTCTCCGCCGGTGTACTTCACCGGCGGTTCACGAAAGAAGTCGGGGCGGACCTCGTTGGCACCCCCCTGATCGACTTCCATATCTATGCGCTTAACCATACCTCGTCTCCTCTCGAGTCCTCTGCGTTCGAATGTTCGACTCGTCAATGCACCGCGACATGCATAGGCTCCGTCATCACCGCGTAGTGCATGGGCACCGCACGGCCGCCAATCGATCACATCCCCCTTCGACTCTGGCCACCATGGATGTCCCTCGTCTGACATATGTGGCAACAATGGTTTGAATTCCCCAGATCAGCGAATAGATTCCTTTCACTGCTGTAAGAATACGAGGAAAAAGTAAGTTTGCGAGAGGCGGGAAAACGGTGATGGATGGTAAAAGTCACCCCTTTGGACCCTCCGTTCGACACTGGGAAACTTACTTGCTTGCTCCTATCATTGAGGAGCCAACGATCAGACGCTTCTACTCTCCCTATAACGTGCGACCTTCCGAAGGACGAGCCGTCGCGCACGGACCTTTGAGGGCCGGACGATCGCGGAACCTCCATGAGGTCTCGCATGAAACCCTTTGTCGCTAGAGAGGAGCACCTGATGGCTTTTCATTTCAAAGACAATCCCGTGCCGAAGAAGACCGTTCTCGAGGACGGAACCGAGGTGATCCGCACCTGTGCCTGGTCGCCTCCGGGATGTCATGCCGTGGGGTGCGGCGTTCGCCTGTTCGTCAAGGACGGCGAGCTCATAAAGGTCGAAGGCGACCCCGACCACCAGCTCACCCAAGGGCGCCTCTGCCCACGGTGCCTCGCGCTCAAGGAGGCGGTCTACCACCCGGACCGCATCCTCCACCCCATGAAGCGCGCCCGCGAGGATCGAGGGCTGGATGCGTGGGAGCGCATCAGCTGGGACGAGGCAACCGACCTCATCGTGTCCAAGACCGAAGGGATCCGTTCGAACTATGGCCCGGAATCCATCTGCGTCTACATGGGAACGGGTCGTGAGGCCGTGCGCTACGGCTTCACGCTGTCCTCGAAGGTGCTGCGTACTCCGAACAACTGCTACGCCCAGTCAGGTTGGTCATGCATGGGCCCGCGACAGACAGCCATGACCATGATGCTGGGAAGCGCCTACATCGAGCTCGATTATGGAGGGGGGTTCATCGATGTCTGGAACGACCCCTCGTTCGTCGTTCCCGACCACGTGTTCTGCCTCGGCAAGGAACCGCTCAAGTCAAACCCAGATGGGCTCTGGGGCCATGCGCTCATCGAACTCATGAAACGCGGAAGCAAGCTCATCATGGTGGACCCCCGGGTAAACTGGCTCGCGACCCGCGCGGATCAGGTGCTGCAGATACTTCCAGGCACGGATGCCGCCCTATGCCTCTCTATCTTGAATGTGCTCGTCAATGAAGACCTCGTCGACCATGACTTCATCGACAAATGGTGCTACGGCTACGATGAGCTGGCCGAACGAGTGCAGGAATACCCACCCGAATTCGCGGCCGAAACCTGCGGCATCCCGGCGGAAGACATCTGCGTCTGCGCACGCAAGCTCGCCTACGACGGCGTTCACCGCTGGAGCCTGCTCATGGGCGTGGCGGTTGACCAGAACCCCAACGGTTGCCAGGTGACCCAGTGCCTCATCGCCATGGCGGCAATCACTGGCAACCTCGATGTTCCAGGCGGCACCGTCGTGGGCGTGCAGATGCAGTTCGAGATGACAGGCGCCACCGATTTCATGAGCGAAGAGCTCAAGAACAAATGCATCGGATGGGATGTCTACCCCATCGTGAAAGTGCTGCTGAACACGACGCATCCCGACATCACGCTCGAGGCGCTGGAGACGGGCCGCCCCTATGAGCTCAAGATGGCGTGGTTCGATTCGACGAACCTGCTCTCCCCCACCTGCTCCGCGCAACCAAAGCGTTGGCATGACGCACTCATGAAGATGGAGTTCACTGTTGCGAAAGAGATGTTCATGACCCCGACGGTCATGGCCTTGGCAGACGTAGTGTTGCCTCTGGCCACATGGGCTGAACACGACGGCGTCGTCATGACGAACCAAGGATGCCAGATGGGCATCGCGGGAGCTATTAACAAAGGACTGCAGGTGGGCGAATGCAAGTCAGACCTCGAGATGCTCATCCATTTCGGCAACGCCTTCTACCAGCATGCTTATCACGAGGAATATCCGTTCAAGACCGTCGAGGAATACCTCACCGACGACGTGGGGAAAATGGACACCACCTGGGATGAGCTTTCTGAGAAAGTGGTGGCCACCAACGATATCGGCGGCTACCGCAAACACGAGCGAGGCCTCATCCGCGCCGACGGCAAACCGGGCTTCCAGACGACGACTGGCCGCGTGGAACTCTGGTCGACCGGCTATCAAGCGCTCGGAGACGACCCGTTGCCCTATTACTTCCCTCCGAAGCTCGGTGCCGAGGCACGCCCCGATCTGGCAAAGGAATACCCGCTCATGTGTACGACCGGCGCACGTTACTATGCGTCGTTCCACTCAGAGCATCGACAGATTCCCAGCTTGCGTCAACTCACCCCCGAACCATATCTGGAGATACACCCCATGACGGCCGCCGAACTGGACATCAAGACAGGCGATGAGGTCACGATCGAGAACCCCTGGGGATCGGCGCATGAGATAGCAAAGGTGACCCCCATCGTCCGCAAGGACGTCTTGGCTGCCGCGCACGGATGGTGGTACCCCGAGGAAGACGGCGAGGAGCCAAACCTCTATGGCGTGTGGAAGTCCAACGTCAATAACCTCGTCCCACACCGCGTCTTGGGAAAGATGGGGTTCGGCGCCCCTTACAAGCAGATACCCGTGAAAGTGTACCGAACACCGGCCGAAGAGCGCGTGCTCTAGAAAGGAGAAGACCATGGGCAAGATCGGATTGATGATCGACTACGAATTCTGCACCGGTTGCCAAAGCTGCGAGCTGGCATGCAAGAACGAGCATGGCTTTCCCTTGGACAGATGGGGCATCAAGATGGTCGAGTTTGGGCCGTTCGAGATGGAGGAAGGCAAGCTCGAATGGAATTATCTGCCCTTTCCCACAAGTTCCTGCGACCTGTGCAGAGACCGCGTGGATGCGGGAGGCATCCCAACCTGCGTCCTGCACTGCCTTGCGAGCGTCATCGCATGGGGCCCTGTCGATGAGCTTTCCAAAAAGCTCGAGGAAAAGGGATCGAAAGCCGTGATCTTCCTTCCCTGATCAGCCTAACCGCGGGGTCGTGCGTGTCCGACGTGCGGAACGCGTGATCCCGCACCTTCCCTTTTCATGATTGTTATACCAGATTACTATCGTATTCATCAAAGCATAACCATGGATAACTTACTTTTTTATCCGCAAGATGGACGGCACGGGAAAAGATCATCCCGCCCGCGCCAACCCAACAGGAAGGAACATGCGATGTGCTTCAGACCAGCAGCCGCCAACCTTGAAAAGAAATGCCCCCAATGCGGGGCAACGATCAAGCCGACAGATTCGACCTGCCCTCAGTGCGGTGCCGAATTGCCCAAGGGCCCGAGCATGCCCGGCATGCCGAGCGCTCCGGGAGCACCAGGAGTGCCCGGAGCCCCCGGCGTTCCAGGCGCTCCCGGAGCACCGAAAGCTCCCGGCGCTCCCACAGCGCCGGGAACGCCCCCTGCGCCTGGCGCACCGAACTAGCGACATCAGAGGCAGTCCTGGCATCATCGGCAATTCAGTCACCTGCGGCGCTATTCCATCAAAGCCCCCGCTTCTGCCGAAAGGCACGAGGAAAAGGGGCTTTGGCAGCCTCACACAAGACAAAACAGGTGAGTCTCGCCACACAAAAGCCTGGGCCCCGTTTTCTGGGGGCCCAGGCTTCATGCCACCGATCAGATCAGAAGGCGAATTCACACGATCCGACGCTACTCCTCAGCGTCGGCGACCTTCATGGCCTTAGCTTTCTTGGCAACCCAGAACATGCCGACAAGCAGAACAATGCCGAGGATGACGTTGAATATCCATACGGAGCTCAGGATGGGATCCGCGCCGGCAATGGCGGTGATGGCTTGGTCGATGGGTGAGGCGAGAAAACCACCGCCATTCTGAAACACGTAGCTGAATCCCATGACCGCACCGACGATGGCAGGGGCCACGAAGGTGGACAGCAACATGGGCACGCCGACGGTCATCGTGTTGGTCCCAAAACCGGCAAGGATGATGGCCACATAGAAAAGGATGACGTTGCCCGTGACATGAGCCACGTACCACAGAAAATAACCGATCAGACCGACGATCCAGAACACGGGAATCGTGTAGGCGCTTATAAATTTGTATGCGGGCCCGAATAACACGGCTGCCGCGATGGCTCCGACGGAAAAAAGCGAGAACACGGTGCCGATGACGGCAGGATTGGCAACGACGGCACCAATGGACACCCCACCCAAATTGAACAGGGATTGGCTCATGATGATGGTGCCGAGGAACAGCACGAGCAGGACCCAACCGGAAACGGGAAGCTTGATCTTGACCTTCTCCCCCTTCTCGTCTTCCTGAGGAACGGCCGGAACGTTCTTGGGATTGAGCAGGAAAATGCATAACGCGAACGGAATAAGGGCGATGAGGTAGATGCTCCATGCCAGATTCCATGAAATGGCGCCCAGAATGCCAGCGGCGGACGTGAGCACGATCATGCCGACGTTGAAGCATACGGACGCAATGGACATCATCGTTGCGCGGACGGACTCCTTCTGGAACATGAGCGAGATGACGCCCATGACGATGGGCATGAAGCACCCGAGGCCAAGGCCGAGAACACAACGCGTGGCCATGATGCCCCACCAGGGAAGCGCCGCACCCAGGATGGCGGGCAGGCCCCCGATGACGACGAGCGCCGTGGCAAGCAAGGCGCACACGCGATAGCTCAGCTTGCGTCCCGCGACGAGGCCGATGGCCAAGGCGGCGGGAATCTCCAGCAGATTGGTGATGGAGACCATGTAGGAGACGGCGTTGGCATCGACGCCATACACCGCCATGATTTCCTGGGATGCCACATTCACGGCGCTGTGCATAGGACCGATGAAATACATGCACATCAAAGCTACGAAAACACCGATCTGGCCACCTGATATCTTTGCCTTCTCAGACATTGTTTCCCCTTTCGTAGTAAAAACGAACGACAATGCGGTTGGCGGATCGCCCGCAAGCGCGCACCACCCCCTTTCAGCGAACATCATCCCCAGGCTCAATCCGACTCCGCTTGTCGAAGAGGTCTTCGCAAAAGTGACTCAATGTCCTCAGAAACCTTTGCGAAGACAACTCGTCGAATTCGGTTCGAGCAGGTCGACGCCGTGCGGACAACCCGGATTCCTCGATTAGTGTAGGAACAAAAAAGTAAGTTTTGAACGCTAGGCGGAACCGTTTCGCCAAGGACCATCGTCGCTCGAGCGTAAGACAGCACGAGCACCTCCACGAAAGCAATCCCGCCCGAGCAGTGCGGGGCGGCGTTTCAACGGAGGATCAGGGAACGAAGATTGAAGCCATCTTGCCCTTGCCCTCCATACGAGCCGCCAAGTGTTCCAAGGCGCCGAACTCCATGGCACTCGCCAAGCAATGATGCACGCAGCTTGGCTGCTCGCCTCTCTCGACACGCTCAGCGCACAGGTCGCAGTACGACGTGAGTACGGGAACAAATCGATACTCCCAGCTCTTTCCGTCCATGAGTTTCCACGGGCCGAGTTCCAGAACCTTGATGCCCCACTGACCGAGCGGCAAGTCGTGCTCGTTCTTGCACGCCACCTCGCAAGAATGGCATCCTGTGCAATATTCGTTATCGATCAGAAGACCGTAGTGCGTCATGTTCTGCCTCCTTGTTAGGCCCGATATATCTTGCAGGGCATGCTCTTGTAATGCGTCCCGAATCCAAGCGGTCCATTCTCCTCGTGGGGAACAAGCTGGTTGACGTTAAGATCGAACACGTCAAACAGGTTTTCCGGATCGGCTTCCGGCAGCCACCAGCCATGATCACAACTCACCACGTTCTCCTTGACGATCGGCGTCAGGTGGGCGCTCAACTTCGCTTTGCCAAGATGGTTCTCCACGTACACCCACGAGCCTTCCGTGATGCCGTGCTTTGCGGCAGTGTCAGGATTGATCTGCACGGTCGGCCAGGGATGTATCTCGCGCAAGGTCGCTATCTGGCGATTTTCCGAATGGAACGAGGTGAAGCGGCGGGCGCCCGTCGTGAGCGTCAGGGGATACTCCTCCGCCAGGTCGGGACGCGAGACGGCGCTGAACTTCGGCTCGATGTAATAGGGCAACGGGTCGTCGCCTAGGTTCTGAAGCACCGTGGAATACAGCTCGATGCGGCCGGTGGGCGTATTGAAACCCGGCTGCCCATCCGCACGAAGGAGGCCTCTCTCATACTTCCGGTATTCGATCTCGTATTGCCCGATGACATGCTTGCTCAAATCATCATAGGTGGCATCCACGCCACGCATCTTCGACAACTGCCCATCGATGAAGTCGGAAGGCGACGCCCACCCCGGCTTCTGACTTGTGGGATACAGACGGCGGTGCAGTTCGAGCATGATCTCAAGGTCGGCGCGACACTCCCCCTCCGGCTCAAGGATGGGGACGATGGCCCCCATCTGCCCAGGCTGAGAGGCATTATTGTTAGAAACGTAGCCCTGCTTCTCGAAGAACGTCGCCGCCGGAAGCACGATGTCAGCCAATCCCATGATGGTGGGACTCATGAACAGATCAGCCACGGCTATGAAATCGATCTTGCGCATGGCCTCGTACCAGCGCTTGGGCTGTGGGACCATACAAGCAAGGGTATTGTGCCCGAACGCATACGCGAAGTGGATCTTGTAGGGGACATTCGTCTCAAGGACATCCAACGTCGAGTCGGGATGCGTCGTGTTGACGATGGCGCTCATGGCAGGATACCGGTCATGGCCGAGCGGTTCCACACCGATGTTGCCGAATTTGGCGAGACCCTCAGGCTCTCCTCCCTCCTCGGCCGCAGGAGCATTTTCCGCCATGCCGGCGAAAATGGGCGGCAAGCCCATGAAGCACCCTCCGGGAACATCCATGCTCCCCGTGATTGCAAACAGCGAAAGCAGCGCATGACCGATCTGCAACGTGTTGGGATTCTGGTCCACCGCCAAACCCATGGAGAGTGCCGAAGGACTCTGAGCGACACAGCGTGCAGCCGTCCTGATGTCCTCGGGATCGACCTCAGTGATCTCGGCAACCCGATCGACCGGATACTCGCGCACCCGCTCGGCAAGCTGCTCGAAACCGTAGCACCAGCTCTCCACGAAATCATGGTCATAGAGGTCCTCTTGGATGATGACGTTCAACAGCCCCAACGCCAGGGCCCCGTCGGTGCCCGGACGCAGTTGCAGATGCACCTCCGCCCTTGTGGCAAGCCAATTCACCCGCGGGTCGGCCACGATGATCTTCATGCCGAGCTTCATCATCTCCACGATGGAATGCCCGAACAGCCCATCAGGGTTCGAACGCAGGGGGTCGCGGCCCCACACGAGCAAATAACGGGGACACTCCCAGCGTGGATCATCGTAACGGTCGGGAAATCCGATGGCGTTGTCGGCCTCGATATACGAGCTGCCCATAGTCCAGAGCATGGCGGCCATGCGGGGAACAATGCACGACCAGCCGCTGTTGGGATGCACGGCGTTGACCGTGCCAAACACGTCGTTGGCCATTTGAAAATGGATCTGACTGGCCTCGCGGCCCGTGCCGCACCACACGCTCACCGCCCCGATGCCGTAGTTCTCGACGGTCTCTCGATACCTGGCTATGATGGTGTCGAGAGCCTCATCCCAACCGATGCGCTCCCAAGCATCCCGACCTCGATCCTCACGGGCACGCTTCATGGGATGAAGCAGGCGGTCCTTGTGATAGTAGTACTCTTTGGCCGTCAGACACCGCACGCACAGACGCCCCTTGCTGATGGGATTTTGCTCATCGCCCTCGATCTTGACAAGCTTTCCATCTTTCACGTGCACCTTCAGGCCACACCCCAAATTGTGACAGCCGATGCCGGCAGAACACGTGCGGTACACGCGTGTGCCATCCTCCAGCTCGACCATCGTCGGCGAGGCATGCTCGTCAAAATGCAGTGTTGGCATAGTAGTCTCCTCGTTTCTCCCTCTGTCTCTTCACTTGTCTTCGCACACGGGACGGTCATCTTCGTCCAACCGTCCCGAACCCCCACGGCAAAGCCCGCCACCGGCCAGTCTCCAGCAGACGACGACATCCGATCCCGCATCATTTCGCTTGCGCGGTCAAACCCGTTCGAGCGGGAAATCACCCAGATTCAGGCTTTCTTTCAAATCTATGTCCGCACGACAAACCGACTCGTATCCTTCGGCCTCAATCGTCAGGCCGTATGAGCCCGCATCGACGCCAGGGAAGAAGAAATCACCGAAATCATCCGTCTCCGTCTCACGCACGGAGCCGCCCGGCATGGCTAGCCTCACCGTGGCCCCTTCGACAATCTCGTTTTCCGCCGGATCCCACACCTCACCCGCCAAAAACAGATGGGGCAGGTTCAAGTAATAGACGCGCGGTCTGCACCCCTCTTCGGGAACGAAGGTCTCGGCCCGTACCATCTCGTCGGCGAAATCCTCCTCATCCCCAAAGCGCAGGGCACCCGTGGCGCACAGGTCGACGCAATGCGGCAGCTTGCCCTGGTCAACCAGATGGGCACATCCAGTGCATTTCTGCGCAACGTCAAGCTCCTCGTTGTAGAACACGGCGTTGTAAGGGCAGGCATCCACCAACTCTCGATGCCCCTTGGCCTTCACCGGATCAATGACGACCAGACCATCCTTGCGTTTGTGCACCGCATCGGGGGCTGCTGCCTGGCATTTCGGGTCGTCGCAATGCATGCACGGCCAAGGGGTGTATTCAACCCATACCTTGGGGACCTGGCCGTGGTCCTTTTGCTTGACCCGCATCCAGAATTGGCCCGAATGCGGCTGCGGCAACGCGACGGGTGACCAGTCGTTGTCGCAATGCTCGTCTTTGCAGGCCACTTGGCAGTTGTAGCAGCCGCTGCACTTGTTGATGTCGATCACGAATACCTTCATCTTCTCTCCTTATGGTCCGCTTCGAACCAAGCGTCCTGCATGACGCCATAGTCGGCATCGTAGGGCCTGCCGAAAGCCTCGGGATACCGCTCTGCCAGCTCGAACACATCAACCTTTTCAATGCCCACCAAGTATCCGCTCGTCACCTCGCCCGCACAGTTTTTCGAGGCGATGGCTTTCGGGGCGATAAGGTTGTTGGTGCCGCCCCGATCGCTCTCGCCGGGAACGATGGGATCGATGCGGGCACCATGGTCCTGCAGCACCGCGCGGGGCATGATGCGTTCGGTCACATAGGCCCCGCCCATGGTCCATCCGCGCTCGTTGTACATTCTCACGATGTCCCCCTGCTCGATGCCAAGCTTCCTCGCATCAACGGGGTTGATCCACACCGGTTCATAACGATAGCCATCAGGACCCATCACTTTGCAGGTCTCGATCTCACGAAGCCACGTGCAGTCATCCATCTGCGAATGGAGACGCCAATGCGGATGGTTGGACACGAGAAGGAACGGGTACTTCTCTGCGCGGGGCGTGGTGAGACGCTCGTCGGGATGCGTCTCCCCCTTCTCGATCCAATGCGGGTAGGGCGGCCGCTCAGCGTCGTTGGGGAAATGCTCGGCCAGACGCGGCGAGTAGTACTCGATCTTGCCTGAGGGCATGGCGAGGGGATAGCGCTCGGGATCCTCGTAGAAGCGTTGAAAGCCAGCTTTGTCGCTCTCCCAATCCTTGGCTGTGGGTATGATGTAGCATTCCTTTTCCAGGAACTCATCGAACGAGATGCGATCCTGGATGCCGGAGCCCTGGAACCCTCGACGTATCTTGTCCTCGATAGTTTCTCCACCGGTAACTTGCTCATATTTACCCAGTTTTTTAGCTATCTCAAGCGTGCTCTCATAGTCTGACTTCGATTC
Organism: Actinomycetes bacterium; assembly: GCA_023429565.1. Taxonomy (GTDB): domain Bacteria; phylum Actinomycetota; class Coriobacteriia; order Coriobacteriales; family Eggerthellaceae; genus JAEWQO01. The sequence goes on along the minus strand of JAEZDJ010000038.1, from coordinate 12,327 downwards.
CCCCAAGGATTCGATACTCTGATCCTCGATCATCAGCACGTTGTAATTGCCTGACGATATGTCGCAGTTGATGTCTCGCTCTTCGAATTTCGTGTTGATGGGAAGGATGATGTCCGCCAGGAGGCAGTCGTCTTCCATCCAGATGTGCTGAGCGATGACGGTCTCTATATGCTCTGTTCGGATGGCGTTCATGAATTCGAAGCCACCGTTCCAGGAGCTCGTCCATTTGGGAGAGTCGGTCCACACCATATGGATGCGTTCGCTACCCGGCACCGGATACTGATATTCTATGAACTGATCTTCCGTCGGCAGACCAGCGCAGGTGATGCCATACCACTTCAGAGGATTGCTCTGGTCGAAATCGCCCGCAAGCGCCTCGGGAATGAGCGTTTCAGGGACGAACGACTCACGCTGGTCGGCCGCATAGGGCCACAGGATGTCGCTCAGCGTTGGAATTAGCTCCGAGCGCGGAGCGGGCATCTGGCTCGTCAGCCCGAACAGCTGCCACTCCATCATCTTCACCTGATTGCGGCCGGGGTGTCCCAACGCCTGCATGCCGAGCAGGGCCACCTCAAGACGGGCCGGCTCATGGCTGTAGGTCGATCGTATCATCGATCCGCCGTTGCAATGCGCGATGGACACGTTGTGCTTCGCCCAATGGCGCGCAAGCGCCTTGATGATGCGCGCAGGAACCCCACAGACCCCTTCAGCCCATTCGGGCGTCTTCTCTATGCCGTCGTCGCCCCCATTCACGTGATACACGAACCAGTCGAAACCGATGGCATGGGTGTCGATGTACTCCTTGTCGTACAGGTCCTCCGCGATCCAGACATGGGCGATAGCCAGCTGAAGAGCGGAGTCGGTGTTGGGCAGGATGGGAATCCACTTGTCAGCATGGCACGCTGCACCGTAGTTCACATCCGGGCAGATGTAGATTTGCCTCACGCCGATATCAGAGAGAAAGAAGCAATAGCGGCTGGGGAAGCATCCTCCCCATCCCCATGGCGTGGTTTCCACATCACATCCCCAGAACAGCACCGAGTCACAGTTGTTAGCTACGTCATGGAAAAGGTTGTATTGATCACCCTCACCCACTGGGTCCTGACCCCACATGTGCTTCGCGCCCCAATACCAGCCCTCCCATGAGTCGGGGTTGCGCGCCTGCATGGTGTAGCCGCCCCCCTTGGCCCGCCCAGTCTGGACAGCGCCCCGTTCGTCCTCATGCATCCAGAAGTCATTGACAAGCTCAACGCCGGTCTCTTCAAGGGCCAACTGATCGAGAAGATACCCCTCTGTGCCGCGCGGACCGTGAATGGTCTTGATGAGGTGATGGCCGTCTGACTGCACGAGGATGGAGTTGAGCCCATAGGTTTCCTTGACGCGCAGCACCTCCCGAGCGATGATGTCAGTCGCTTCATCCCAGCTGATGCGTTCGTATTTGCTCTTGCCACGGTTCTGCGGATTCCGCTCGCCTTCCGGATCCCAATCCACGCGCTTCATCGGATACAGGATGCGATTAGGCGAGTACACCCGCTCCTTGTAGGCGAGAGCAAAAGGAGACAGCTCGGTCTTTTCTTTTGCCTTGAACTCCCTGCCGCGAGCCTTGATGCTCCACGGGTTCAACCCGTCCTCGCTCTGATGATTGACGTAGCTGAAAGGACGCGTGCGAAGAATGCGTCCATCACGCACGTCTATCTCCGCAGTGTCCGATGCCGTGCACGGTCCGCAGAAACCCATGGTCTTGAGAGTCGTCTTGATTTCGCCTGGCATATACACTCCCCCTCCAATTCGCCTTGTCTTGTCTTACCTGCCGCACGACACGCTCGCGCCGCCATCCGTTCGAGCAACGAGGGTTCATACAGGAACGTCTCATCGCTTTCGAATGGATGGGTCCCCACCCAAGGCGTACGCCTACGTCCTCAGGCGAGCACGCTTCCATCCAAGGGGTGATGAGAGGTGAGAAAGCCACCAGGAGAGGCGGTTATCGTTGTGGAAGCTCTGTTCCACGAACCGCCAGGTGAGAGGAACAGCCTTGCCGAAGCCGCACGCCTGATGGACAACGAGTCGAAATGTTGCAAGCATACGATCCCCCTTTGACAATCCGCCCTTCCTCACTGTCGTCACCCGAAGCTTAGCAAGGAAAAAGTAAGTTTACGTGCTTCTAAGAACACGATTGGTTCAACAATCAGATATGCCCCTTTGACACGTTCTTGCATTTGGGAGAACGTCTTCCCACGGACGGAACGACCGCCTTGTCACAGGTGTGGCGTTTGGTGTAGCCTCCTGTCAAGAAAGGGTCCTATCGGTCCGAAGGACCTCGCGAGGGTGACGTGGAAGTGCGTATAAGCACCTTGGCATACGCATCCTGTCCCGTTAGAATGAAGCCGCAATCATACGGGGGAATGGGGCGGCTATGCCAAGTCGGCAAGAGAACAAGCGGATGATGGAGCAACGTCTCTATGATGCAGCTCTTGGACTTTTTTGTGAGCTGGGGTATAAGAAGACTACGTTGAACGACATCGCCGCCGAAGCCGGCGTGTCCACCCGCACGCTTTACAAGTATTTTTCCACCAAAGAATCAATCCTACGAAAGTTCGGAAAAGAAAATATCTTGGCGCTGAAATCGTTCTCCGGCAAGCTGCCCAACGATATGTCCGTCAAGAATAAGGTCATCGAGACCATGGTGCATGATTTCAAACTCATGTTCGGGCTGTTTGATGTCAGCTATATCCTGCATTCAGCTCGCGACGAAAGCGGGATGTTCGCCCGTTTCGAACTTGAGAACATCCTCACGAGCGAGTCCATCTACTGCAACCTCTTCAAGCAAGAACAGCTCAAGTCAGGGATGGAGCCAAATGAGATGGTTGCCCTCTGTGCGTCCATCGTGATGGGGCTCTATCGCCATTGCAACGACCTGTACCGTTTCAGGAAGAAGGGGACCTTCGACGAGAAAGACCTCCGCACCTTCTACTCCAGCCACATCGATGCGATCTGGAGCTCTCTATACGACACCCTTCTCTCGAACCCCGGGAAAAACTCTCCCCTCCTCAACATCGACAAGCACCTTTTTGGTTCAATGGACGCCGAGCAGCACTAAGAGCAATCATCTCCTGTCGGCGCTCTTTGGCGCGAACAGTATCATCTTCGACTTGCCCTTGAACAGAGAGGTCAGCTCATCGACCGAACCATAGGTGATGACGCCGTATTGACAACGACGCACGCATGCGGGACGGCCCCCTTTTCCGACACGCTCTTGGCAAAGGTCGCACCAATCGGTCGGAATTGGCACGAAATCGTACTGCCACGACTCGTCCCTGGTTTTCCATGGCCCCAGTTTCGCTACTTTGATTCCCAGCGCCTCGGGCCCATGTCCGTGAGAAGCCATGCATGTCGTCTCGCATTCCGAACAGCCGAGGCAGTACTCATAGTCGATCAGAAGAGCCTTCTCAACACCCATCATGTAACCTCCCTCGCATTCGCGGAACCCCACACCCAGACACCAACGAAGTCAGCCACCAAGAGAACCAGCGTGAACCTCGCGTGGAACTTCTTCGGCTTCCACGATATCGAGCAACTCCTGTTGTGAGTGGATGCCAAGCTTGTTGTAAATGTTGTAGATGTGACTCTTTGCGGTATGGGCCGAAATGATGAATTTATCGGCAATGTAATTCGCGTTGCGGCCTTGGGAAAGACATATTAGAACTTCGGCCTGACGAGGGGTCAGTTCATAATGGTCCGCGACCAGTCCCGCCTTCGTCTTGAGCGCGGTCCCAACGCCTCTCTCGTTGGGAGGTCGGCGGGCCGTTTTATCCTCATTCCCCCCGTCGTCCCTCGTGTGCGAAAACGATCCCGATCGGAACACGACAAAGGTGGCGGCAATCATGAGAAGCACCGCCAATGCGAAGCAGATGAACATCCGAGCGAGCGCATCGTCTTCGAAAACGAAGTTCATCACAATGCCCACAACCCAGCCAAGCGCACATCCCAATCCATTGAAGGCGCGACGGATTGCAAACGTCTTCATATACTTCTCGTCAAATAGACGAGAACCACTTGACGCGCTGGCAATGTCGACGATGTCATGACACGCCAACAATGCAAACATGACAAAGAGGCACACGAGTTGTCCGATAGGACCAGTGAACGAAAAAACGAAGAGGCAGACGAGCATGGCGGGGAAAAACGCTTGGGTCAGAACGAGCACGCCGTCACGGTGTTTGCGAATCAGAAAGAAAACCGCGAACGCCGATGCTGCGACATTCCCGGCCATGATTGCATAGACGGCAAAAGGCCCGTATACCTGGATCGTTGCGCACGACCCCACAAAGCCGATTCCCATACCGTACGAAAACGCAATCAGAATGACATGCTGATGAGGGAAGTGCCGCCCCGCCTCCGCGCCTCCTGCTAGCGCTTCGTCGAAAACCCCGGGGATCGCGGGTTTCGCGTCACTGGCCGATGTCAGGAGGGAAAGCCAGGCGAACGCAACCGACGCCACCGGGGTAAAAGCGATGGCGACACAGGCGATGCCTGTCGGCATGAAGGCCGCCGTGCCGAGCAGGAGAGACCCCAGGACAAACGCGCTCGACGCCGAGAACGCAACCTGCTTGCGATTGAGTGTGACGAGCTTCTTCGACCACACCAGCAGAAGCGCGGAGCTTCCGATTCCAGCAACACTCCAGAGCAGGCAAGCCCAAGCAAACCCTATGTTCATGGGAAGCAACCAGGCCGCGCAGGCACAAGGACAGCATGTCAAAGCCACCGCGCGCAAAAATACCTCTCCACGAGATGACGCGAAGAAACGCGGGAACAGCCAGGATGACATAGGCGCAGCAGACAGGGAAACAGCCATGATCGCACGGATGACGTGGGCGTCAAAATCCCCAAACGTCTCCACAGGAAGGATGGACGGACTCCAGAACAAGCAGAATATCCAACCAAAGTAGAAGGAGAGTCCCGCCACGCAGAAAAGGGATATTCGCAGGGCAGACTGCCGCACGGATGTCTGGCCATCATGCTGCCGTGGCAGCTTCACTTCGATGGAAACGTCCGGTTGGACAGCATATTTCCGTTGCATCAAGTCCACCCCCGTCTGACTTCCCCCGTGCAGCGAGGTCAGTGTAGCACACAGACCACAGGCGGCCCCCTTTGCTCCCTTCGTTGATTTCGGCAGTTTATCGGTCACTTTTCGTGAGTTTCGCAGAATATGGAGTTCAGGTAGCTCCATGCGATTCACAACCATCTGAGAAGGCCGACAAGGGACCATGCCGACCAGCAAGGAGCACGGCACCCACACTTCCTGCCCCTTAAGGGGAGCGTGGGTGCCGTGCATGGATCAAAAGCCTCTAAACCTCCTCCGTCGGAGAGGAGGGTCGTCTTTCCGGCAAAGGAGGAAACGGCGGGGGCAGTCGGGTGCCGCACGTGGAGCAGATGAGCATATCGCTGTCGAAAACCAACGAATGACAGTTCGGGCACTCGCGCTTCCCCAGCCGTTCTTGCATTTCATGGGCACGACCGCACCGGTTACAAAGATTGCAGCAGTAGCACATGACTTTTTCGAGTCCGATACTCTTATTTGCAGGGAGCCCAGAGAACTTGTCTGGGCTTTTCAGCTAACTTGAGGGACATTTCCTCAATCGTGCCAAACTCCATGCAGAAAGCTTGACAATGATGAACACACGATGGCTCTCTCCCTCCCGCAACACGATCGACACACAGGTCGCACAGGTCAGTTGGCACGGGTATTTTGTTCCAGTTGAAACAGTCGCCCCCTTCGCCGGAATCGTCCTTCTGCCAAGGACCGTCATCAAGCACACGGATGCCCCATTTGCCCACAGGAAAGTTATGCTCCTCCTTGCAGGCCACGACACAGGTCTCGCAACCGGTGCAGTATTCGTAGTCGATCAATAGTCCGTAGTCAGCCATTGTGTCACACCAGCTTTCCGAATTTTTCAGCCACCAGACCCATGTCCGTATCGTAGCTCTCTTGCAGAGGAGTTATGCTGCAGCAGTTGCATTTGTATGGCCCGCCGTAGCCAAGCTTGGAATTGTAGTGATTGGACACCAGATCATTGCAGTTCGACTGCCACACGCCATAGAGACTTTTCTCATCGGCATGGTCGGTCCTGACAAAACCATCTTTGATTTCTCTTCCGTTCACAATAGCTTGGGTCGTTCCCGGTTTCACAATTGCGCCCAAAGGCAGAATCTCGCCACGAGAATCGTCATCGGCCTGTCGCTCGGGGAACCACCAACCATGATCGGTCTGGACAACCCCCTTCTTCACGACAGGAGACACGACGGCCTTGAATTTTGCGCGACCATAATCGTTTCTTATTTCGACCCACTGCCCGTCTGCCACCCCGACCTCTGACGCATCCTCAGGATTGATCTCGATGATCGGATCGGGATGGAGTTCGCGCAGCACGGGAATCTGACGATGCTCTGCATGGAAGGATGCATAGTTTCGCGCTCCCGTCGTCAGAATGAAAGGGTACTTCTCCGCCAACTTCGGATCCGTATGTGGGCTGAACGCCGGCTCTTTGTAATACGGCAGCGGGTCTTCACCGTAATGAGCGTATGCTGTCGACCATAGCTCCACACGGCCGGTCGGGGTCAAGAATCCCGGCCTTCGATCTGGACGGAGCTTTCCTGTCTCATATTTCCTGTAGTTCACGCCACGTTGATATACAACCTTCTCCCGAAGATCCTCGAACGGCATCTTGGAAGGACGAGCCCTGCGCTGGGTCAAAAAATCGTCCTCATCCTTAAACAGACGCTCACCGTTTTCATCTTTCAAGCAATCCATCTCCAAATATTCACCGAGCTCGATAAGCATCTGGATATCGGACTTCACTTCTCCCACTTCAACGGCTTTGTTGACCGAACCAAGAGTCACAGGCGATCCTGCATAATGAGTCATGACGACATCGTCTTTCTCAGCACAGGACGCCAAGGGAAGAACAAGGTCTCCAAAGGCCTCGATGGAAGGAGTGATGAAACAGTCAGTCGACATACACCATTCGAGATTCTTCAGCCCTTCGTACCATCCGGTCGGCTGCGCGCAACAGGTTGGAGTGAGCAGAGCTGTTGACTGGATCCAGCCCATACGAATCTTATACGGCTCGCCCGTGGTCACCGCGTCAAACATCATATCCGCTTGGGCATTGCGGATATTGTCTACATACAGCGGGTATTCCTTATATCCAATGGTTTTATCGCGCAGCTCTTCCGGCAGGCTGTCCCAGCCGATGCGACGCTGGGGACGAGCCGCATCCTCTGCAGAAGTGTCGTCGGCCTTGTCAATGTCGAGCGTTGAACCCGAGCCCTCCACAGCCCCATCGTGAATCGTTCCATCATCTTCCACACCCGGCGCTGGATCAATCTCTGCGATGATCTGACCGCCAGGAACATCGATGTTGCCCGTAATGGCCATGAGGGCCAGAACACAGTGGGCAGCCTGGTTGCCATTTTGATTCTGGTCGAACGCGAGGCCCCATGCGATAGAGGCCGGTTTGGCGCCAGCATAAAGACGAGCCGCACGATAGATGTCCTCCACGGGAACCTCGCATATCTCAGCGGCCCTCTCGGGAGTCATTCCCATTTCAGGATCGTTCACACGCCCACAAAATTCCTCAAATCCATATGTCCAATACTCAACGAACTCATGATCATAAAGGTCCTCGTTGATTATCACCCAAAGCCATGCCATGGCCATGGCAGTGTCCGTGCCCGGACGCACACGCAAGTGAACCGCAGCTCGGGTCGCCAGCCAGTTCACTCGCGGATCTACGCTGATGAGCCGTGATCCGCGCTTCATGAGATCGATGACGGCGTGGCCCCATAGGCCGTCGCCATTGGAGGCAAGAGCCATCTTTCCCCACATCACGATTACTTCAGGCACCCGGTAGACGGGATTATCGTAGGTCCCCTCCAACCCTCCCGCATAATCGATCTCTGGATAGTATGCCCCCAGAACATGCGAGCACGACATCGACCGTGGCTGATAACACGCGTACCCAGATTGCGTATAGCAAGCATTCGGCGTGCCAAGCACGGCCTGCGCCATATCGGCCACCAGAATACCCCCCGAGCGGCCAGTCCCAGAAAACACTGCCATGCACTCAGGACCGTAGGTGTCACGAAAGTAGTCGCGCTTCTCCTTGACGAGAGCGTAAGCTTCATCCCAGCTGATGCGTTCCCATTTGTCATGCTGCCCACGATATTTCGGGTCTCGCTTCAAGGGATAGATGACACGGCTTGGATTGTACACATAGTCCTTGAGGGCAAGGCAACGGGCACACAACCGTCCTTTGGTGATGGGATTGTTCTCGTCACCCTCCACGTGGTCAAGCCTGCCACTTTCATCGACATACAGCTTCAGGCCACATCCGACCGGATGACACCCCGGTGGCGACCACATGGACGTGCGCACAACAGTGAAATCCCCTTCTTGATACCTCCACGGCTTTCCCAAGTCGTTCTTGAATTCCATGCCGCTCCTCCCATTCTTCTCGTCAAGCGCAGAGACAGCCAGCGCACTGTGACTATAGTTCGACGCGGCAACCCGCGCATTGATCACGAAGACTTATTGTTGGCTCAGCTCTGCTCTACGCCATAAGCATATTTATATTATTTATACTTATATATAATTTTCATCTGGTTTTACTTGATCATTCCGTCCGCCTTCATCCAGCCAGCACAGCTTTGGACGGAACAAGTAAGCAAGACGAACCACAAGGAAGCCTAAGAAAGTAATGGCTATTCCCAAAGCAAACGCGGGAATGAAACTTCCTGTGACATCAAAGACCCCCGCCACCGTCACAGGGCCGAGGCACCCAATCACGCCCGTGCCTATTCGCGCATACGTGAAAATAGCAGGGAAATCTCGTTCTCCAAATAACTGGCGAATGAGGAGAGGAGTCGATACCGACACCAATGAGTTCTGAGCTCCAAAGAGAAAGGCAGACGCATAGAGCAAGATGAGATTGTCGCCCGCAAGGATAAAACCCAGAAACCCAAAAGCGACCATTAAAAGCTGAATGTTCACGGTAAACTGAACGCCTACCTTGTCATTAAGCCATCCAACCAACAATTTTTCGACTACATTTCCTATCATAACCGCCGTCAGCAAAGAAGATCCGACCATGGCTGAAAAGCCGATAGACTGAGCAAACCCCGGCAAATGGGAATTGAACCCTGCAAAGTATGCAATGAGTCCAGCAAAAAGGAACATGCACGCAAAAGGAATGGTCTTGATTGCCTTCGACAAGGGAACTCCAGGGATAACTTTGCGCCCAGATTCCCACGATTCCTTGTCGCATTCGCTCTCGCCCTTCCACCCATACGGTTTCAGCCCAACCTCTTCGGGACGCAGCTTGAACACAAACAGGGTCCATGGCAGCACCAAGGCAGCCATGACCACCGAGGAAAAAAGATATGCCTCGCGCCACCCAAGCATTTCGATAAAGAGAGTGAAGACAGGAGACAACACAGCCCCTCCAATTCCCGAGAATGCCATAGCAACACCAAGAGCAAGACCCTTATGAGAGCCGAACCAATTGCCGATAAGAATGGGGGTAGGCACCACGAATATGAAACTGCCAGCCAGGCCAAAGACAACGCCAGATATCCACCATTGCCACGGTTCGCTATAGAATCCCATTGCGGCAACCGCAGCCACCACGAGCGTGAACGCCGCCGAGAGAAGTCGGTTGATGTTGTATTTCGTGATCCATTTCCCCACTATCGGCATTGCAAAAACTGTTGCGATGAAATAAAACGATAAATAGAGAGCCATTTCTGAGCGGGAAAATCCCAGATCATTGCAGACTGGCACAAAAAATACACCTGCGGCGTCAAGAACAGCCCCCAATCCCCCTGCCTGCATAAAGCAACATCCTATGAGAATCCACCACGCATAATGGACGCGAAACTTTGAAGCCACCATTTCATCCCCCTCTTCGTCTATCGTGCGATGCGCAGGCGCATCCTTCATAGACCTTGCGGTTCAAACGAATCGCATTCCTCAAAACCGCAGCATTCCTGCATCATGATGTCTCATCAACAAATACCATCTACGTCGAGGTGCTGCAGGTAAATCAGATAAAACCAGCAGCACCCCGCCCGTTATCCCCTCGAAAACCTGGGCAAATCTCTGCTATCTGCGCGATGCCTCCGGCTCTCCTTCCGTCGTCCATTTCTCGCGAAATTTCTTTGCTGTCGTGCAGGCGACGAATATGCATACGGCGATGATGGCGAAGAAAGCGATTCCACAACCATAGGCGGTCTGGAAACCGCCCGTGACGCTGGCAACAAGAGCCACAAAGGTGGCACCCAGTCCTCCAAGGATGGCAATGGGCATATTCATGTATGAGTAGATTTCGCCGTATCGACGATCTCCATAGCATGCACGAGTAACCAGAGGAAGGCCAACCGACATCATGGCATCACCCGTGCCGATGCAGAACCCGGCGGCAAGCATCGGGATCTGATTGTCCCCCATGAACGCTATCATGAGCAAGAAACCCACCATGCTGACTACGGCAAAGCCCACCATGGCATTCCTGATCCCCACTTTGTCTGCAAGGGTGCCAAGAACGATCTTTCCGAGAATGTTGCCAACAGCAGCAGCCGATATCATGGTAGCGCCAAGCATAGCGAGACTCGGCCCGCCAACGGATTGCACGGCAGTCGGCATCATCGACTTATACCCACCGCCCAGAGAAATGAGGCCAGCGCCGACAAGTATGCACCAGAAGGCAATCGTTCCCAGAGCGAACTTGCCGCTTACTCCGCTCTTCTCTATTTCTCCTCCTTCAGCAACCTCCTTTTCGATGCCGAATGGCTTGAGCCCAACGTCTTCCGGACGCGTGCGGAAAAAGAAGAAAGCGGGGATAAGGATGAGAACAGCAGCCACAACCGCCTCGAACAAAAAGCCCGTCTTATAACCACTCGATTGGATAATTCCGGCAAAAACAGGAGACCACACAAACGTACCGACACCCGTGAAGGCAGATGCTATGCCCAAGAATTTGCCAGCCTGCTTTGGGGCAAACCAATTGTTTATGAGCACCGATGGGCCGACAAGAAAGATAACGGGACCGGCAAGTCCAAACAAAGCACCAGAAAGGTATATTTGCCACACCTCGGTCCATACCGTCATAAGGAGGAGGCCGGCAACAATCAAAATACCTCCAGCGCCGAACAGAATACGTGCGTCAACCTTGTCAAACAAACGACCGCAAAACGGAAGCCAAACAAGCATGACGTACGAATACACGGTCATGAGCAAGGTCACTTGGGTGACATCGGGGGCACCCGTCTCAGGGTTCACCAACCCAAACGCTATCGCCATAGGAGCAAAGTAGTTGCCCATGACATTGAGCACCAAGCCCATGCCCCCGGCCATCATCATGCAGACTCCAATAAATACGAGCCAGGCGCGATGGAACCCCTTCTTTTCTTCAACCATTTCCTTTACCTCTCCCTAGCTAGTCAAAATGGACAGGGGAAACGATGCAAACCCCTCTCTTCCCTCCCCTGATCGATGCCCGACCTTTCCTCGCGACAAGCGCGCGGCTTGGCCGAATTTTGTTCTGATCATCGATACTTTTCATGGGGCCTGGAATCCTATCTTGGAAAATCACGGACAAAAGAGGCTCCTCTCATAGGAATGGAGGTATTAGGTATGGTCCCCGTCAGCGAAAACAAGGCAGCTTCTCCAAGATCAGAACGGCAGATTCCCATCAACGCCCTCCTACCGGGTAAAGAGTGCGCAACGGGATGATCCATCAATCTTTTTCACCAGGTCTTCAAGCTCGCCGTGATACATGCACCAAGCCTGGCAATGCTGGACACACATAGGCATCTTTCCCTTAGCCACGCGGTCTTCACACAGGTCACACGCCTTGGTAAGAACCGGAAGCCAAGTCCACTCCCAACGATCCTTGTTGCCTTGCCCTCCCGCGTATTCAAAAGGACCGGTCTCAGTGAGCTTGATGCCGAATTCCCCAACCGGAAGACCTAAATGCTTTTTACAGGCAACCTCGCAGGAATGGCAGCCAGTGCAGTATTCGTAGTTGATCAGAATGCCCTTCATCTAGTTCTCCTCCCGAGCAAACGGCTCGCAGGCCACGTAGTCATTGCGAAAGCCGCCAAGCTCCGTGACAACCTCTCCCGGCGCTGGGTCGGAAGTTCTTTCGGTACATTTGTATATTTTGCAGCAGATGCTTTTGAGCGGGTTGCCAATGCCCCCATGTCCCGTTTCGAAGGAGTGGGTCAAGTTGTTGATATTGCACTCAAAGGTGCCGTACAGATGAGGAAACG